>CAZFTD010000001.1:0-92140 GCA_964521525.1 uncultured Marinilabiliaceae bacterium
TAAACCAAGTTTCTCATATTTGCTAAGCATCATTTTCTCTCCCCGATATATTAATTCTGTTATTTGCGATATTTTTGTTAAGAAAAAGCATTCTGGCTTTTATTATTGGCAGGCTATGGACAAAGTTATGAGGGTTAGCGAAAATTATTTCAATTCGTACACTTTTGTTTCTTTTTACAACAGGAATTTAAAAGTTCCCAGTAATTACATAAATTATTTAGCAGAAAAATATGGTGACTGGACAGTGTCAGTTAAAGAAATGGAATTGCGGGAAAGACGAAAAAACAATTTGGAAGCCAGTAAAACAGTTAATATTATTTGTTAAAGCCTGTAAGTTAATCCTACATTAACTCCAAAGCTATGGTATAAATCACCAATGTCAAAGCCCATCGATCCAATAAAATCAATCGATGTTGAAAATATATTATGATGTTTTACTTCAAAGTGAGAATATACTTGCTTTTTAGTTGATGCAAAAAAATAATCAGGCGATAATTCCCAGCTGTATCGACCTTTATACTTCTCGGCCCAATTACCATCATTAAGCGAATATGTAAATTTTAAAGCATATTCCCATCCAATATTAATATTGCCCTGCAAACCAATATTTAATGCTCTAACTCTGTTATTAATAAAAATTCCATTATTCATTGGTTGCCAACCTGCAGCATAATGATGCACCATTGGATAAGTGTGAAATAAGGGTGTGCCCATCGATTGTCCTAAATATGTATAGCCACGGTAGTACATCCCGTTATTAAGGTTATCGGCCCGGCCACCATAATAATGGCCATAATTAAAGTTCTTTTCCCAAAAAGATATAAAATGCTCATAACTCCAACCTCCTGCTGGTGCAGGTATACCTTCAAAGTTTTCCTCCATAAATGCATTCCAATCGCTAATGAGCCATGGAAAAATTAACTGTCCTACTTTTGATGGATCTTTTGTATACTCCGTAGGGTACATCGGATCTGGGATGCCTTCTCCTGATTGATGATTGCTTTTAAAATACTGCACCAAAATCCGGTTTAAAACCTTAGATTCATTTAATTTCCAATCGAGCGTTAATATAAAATCATGATTTAATCGGAACGCTCTGTTTAAAGCATATCCGTTTCGGTCGGTAAATGGTTTGTGTAATGCCAAGTGCATCTCACCCCAAGGAGTGTCAGCATCAAAACCGAAATCCCAAAATCCCTCATGCGCCCCGGCTGCATTTGTGAGCTCTCCTCCTCCTAGTTTTTCAGATCCTTTGGCTTTAAAAGTAGCCCAAAAATCAACAGGAATCTTCTGACCATTGCTATATTCACCTCCAAATAAAGCAGAATGAACAAGCCCTGCGTATGGCTTCACTTTAAACTTACTCATCCGTAAATATGCAAACTTTTCGTGCAATAATACATTTCCTGTTTTTAAATATTCCGGCTTCTCGTTTAAAAAACCCTGACTAATAAAACCCTTTACATCAAGCCATCCTTGAGTAAACGGGACAGCTTTAAATTCGAAAATCCCTAAACTTATACGAGGAACCGGTCTTGCATTAGTGCTTAATAAGTAAGAGCCGGTACCTAATTTGTCGTATTGTCCAAGTGGAGAAAAAGCCTTTTTCCCTATAATAAAATCAACAAAATAAATATTCCCACTAACATATAGTTCATGAAAAGGGTTATCATTATCAGATGACTTTAACAATAGAGCGGCTCCTGTATTTAAATTAAAGTTGATATTATTAAACCAAATTATTTCACCATCGGTTTTAATAAAAGCTTCATTCCTGTTAAAAGCATTTAACACACCCCAGTTGTTGGAATAATTCCACAAAGGTTTAAGCTCGTTTGAAGATAAACTTACCAACGAATTTATTGTACCTTGGTACTGTATTTGCGCCCTAATTGGCATTAAAACAGTTATAAAACCAAATAATATCAGGCCTCTAAGCCAATATTTGTTCATAATTTGGGAGTAATATTTACAATTTCGCATTAATGAAACAACTACACGTTTTCTTCCTGCTTACAAAAACAGATCAACTAATATTCATCCAACTTATCCTTATTGGGTTCATTATTCAAATGTTTGCTCAATCCGTTATCACACCAATACATTCCGGTTTTTCTAACTTTAAAAATCGCATCGTAATGAGTTGATTCGTTGTGCTTTGTAGCCGGTTTGTGCCAAAGGTGATAAACAACTCCTCCCATTTTCAGGAATCGCTTTTTCTTACCTGCATTAATAAGCCGAAAAGCCAACTCTGCGTCCTCATGTCCCCATGAGGTTAAGTCCTCGTTGTAGCCATTAACTGCTATCAAGTCGTTTTTCCAGAATGCCATATTACAACCTCGAAGTCTGTTAATTTTTCTCTGACCATAACGCGACGCTAAAAAATTACGTAACAATCTGCTTCTTAAAGAGTAAAGCCCAAATTGCCATGCTCTTTTAAAAAGAGAAAACTTAAAACTGCCCAACTCAAAAATGTGCTCAGTATAAGATCGACTTAAAAGAACTCTGCTACCGCAAACAAAAGCACCCTCCCTTGCAACTTCGAGATGATCTTTGATAAAATTCTTATCTAAAATGATGTCTCCATCTGTTTGAATAATGTACTCTCCTGTAGAGGCTGCAATGGCCTTGTTACGAATGGCGGTTAATCTGAACCCGGTGTCTTCGTGCCAAACGTGTTTAATTGGTATGGGTGCTTTGCTTTGATAATGAGTTACTAACTCTCTGGTGTCGCTTTTAGATCCATCATCAGCAATTACTATTTCGGATGGTAATAAGGTTTGTTGAAATGCACTTTCAATTGTAAAGCTTAATGCTTCTTTCCAATTATAAGTACTGATAAGTAATGTAACTGACTGTGGGATGGATACTTTCATGTAATGCCATTATTTCTGTTTCTGGCCAAATGCTAACTACTGATTATTTTTAGCAATCTGGCGCGATTCATAAATTTTACACAAGGTATTAAATTTATATTGCATTTTATAAACAGAAAAAATCAATCCAGGCAAACCATCCATAAACGCTCTCTTAAGAAAGTAAAACTTTATAAAGGTTATTATGGGGTTGAAAATTAACACTAAAGCGTTAACTTTTTGATCCTTCCGCTTTGTAATCTCGGCAGAGCTGTAAATATTTTGCTTAGCTAATAGTATTTCCAATGAATTAAAAGGCAAATGTTCAATGGCAAGGTTTAGATTGTGTTTGGGTATTTTCTCCACTTTCCCGTTAATCTGAGGCTGCATATGAATATTTGAGGTCCAATGAATCAGTCCTTTCTTAAAAAACCTCAAGTTGAAATCGGGATAAGCAGAACGCATCCATCGCCCCATGAAATAATTTTTCCGGGTTATATACAACCCATCGCAACAATTGGTGCTTTCAATATACTGGTAAAGATATGTTCGTAATTCGTCGGAAACAAATTCATCGGCATCTACAACCAAAACCCACTGATTGGAAGCCTGTTGAACTGCAAAATTACGGGCTGGTTCCACATAATTAATTTTCTTATGATAGACCACCTTACATCCATATTTTTCAGCAATGAATATAGTTTGGTCGGTACTATACATATCGCAAACAACAATTTCATCAAATCTTTTTACCGACTCTAAAACTCTTTCTAAATATTGTTCGGCATTATAAGTATTAATAACTACTGAGATTTTTTTATCTGAACACATATTTCCTTTACTTAAAAATCTAACATTAATAAATCATTGCACAAGTAATCTCTCTTTAATTCGGTCCAAGGCCATTTCAACAGTAATGTAATTCATACAGGCAAAATCGCCCCGGTAACAAGGTTTATTGCCAAAAACAGAACATGGCCGGCATTCCAAATCAACCTGAATGGCATTCTGGGCCTCCTGATTCAAGCCGTAAAAACCGGCATAAGGGTGGGTCGCTCCCCAAAAACTTACAACAGGAGTTTCTACCAAACTGGCCAGATGCATATTTGCAGAGTCCATACTAATCATTAAATCCAAACGGGCCATTACCTTTAACTCCTTTTCAAGGGTTAATGTTCCGGCTAAATTATGGCCATTTAACAATTCTGAGGCCCAAAGCTCCA
Organism: uncultured Marinilabiliaceae bacterium; assembly: GCA_964521525.1. Lineage (GTDB taxonomy): Bacteria > Bacteroidota > Bacteroidia > Bacteroidales > Marinilabiliaceae > CALEUX01. Next base: position 4,079 of record CAZFTD010000001.1, read on the forward strand.
GTTTTTGCTGCTCTTCTCCCCTTCCACCAAATAAAAAAATCTGAAATCCCTTTTTATCCAGCAGGGAGATCAACTGGCGCATTTTATCTTCGGGCCATTGTTTCCATGGGTGTTTTGCAAAAGGGGCAACTCCAATTTTTTTACCCGGCATTAACATGGCATCATGCGGAACCTCATCGTCCCAGGCATAAATCATTTTACCGGGGAAGGGTAATATTTTCAGAAAGAAACCACCCTTTTCAAAAACTTCAAGATAACGGTCGAAGGTGCTTTCAAGAGGCTTAAATACCTTGTTATTTTTCCTGTTGATTGCCTTTTTCTTTTTTCTTCCTTTATCGATGGTTATGGTTTTTACGCCCGAAAGCATGAAAAGAAGCTTAAGAATTCTGGTTCGCATTACTCCATGCAAATCAGCTACCAAATTCCACTTACCCTCTTTTCGTAAAGCAATAAAAAGTTTTACAATGCCCCAAAACCCTTTAAAATCTTTATTAAAATTTGCCGAAAAAAAACGAACCCCTTCAATTGGCTCAATTAAATCCCTGGCAAAGGGACGTGAAACAAATAAAATTTCACAACCCGGATGTTGTTTCTTAAGCGACCATAAAACTGGTATGGTCATAGCAACATCGCCCAGGGCGCTAAACCTGAAAACTAATATCCGGGGATTTTTTTGCACAGCTTACTTTTTGTATAGTACCGGATTTAATGCCGGATCGTTGTACATTTTCATTTGCTTGTAAAGTTTCATGTACTTGCGGCCGGCTTCAATATCGGCTAAAAGTTCATCAATGGCTGTGCTTAAATCAACACGTTGAGTTAATAATGTCTCGTGCTTTTGTTTACACGAAGCCAAATGATCTGGCGAGGCATCTTTACGAAGGGTTTCCTGCTCCATGTGGTAAATTTTCAGCGCCAGAATCGACAAGCGGTCAACAGCCCATGCAGGAGTTTCGGTATTGAGTCCGGCTCCTGGTTGAGCTTTTACACCCAAATATTTGTTCATGAAATATCCATCAATGTACTCTACCAAATCGGTTCTGTCCTGATTTGATTTGTCAATACGTCTTTTAATTTTCAGCGCTTCAACCGGGTCAATATTCGGATCGCGAATAATATCTTCAAGGTGCCATTGCACAGCGTCAATCCAGTTTTTCGAAAATAACAAAAACTCTATACTACCTTCTTTATATGGATTAACCGGAGTAAAGTCAACATCATCTGTTTGGTGATACAACTTAGTGGTATCCGAAAAAATCCTGTTACAAATTTCACTGAAACTCATTATAGTGGTTTTTAATGTTAATACGGGCAAAAATACCAAATTAATAATCTATTCCGAATTTTTACAATACAAGATAACCCTTTCTGCAAAGAAAAGATTCAACGTACGAATTGATTTAGGGCAGGCAAATAAGTAGATTAAAAATCTCCTTCTTTTGGTGGGTGGTCCATCAAAATAGTCATGTGGTTATCGAAACATTCAACAACTCCTTCACGGCAACGGTAGTGTCGTTCCACGCCATCCTTACCAATAATTCTGATAACACCGGCAACAAGGGTAGAAATAATGGGGCCGTGATCGCGCAATACGGTAAAACGGCCGGCAGCGCCTGGCACATCAACCATGCCCACAGGTCCGTCGAAAAGAATTTTCTCAGGTGTTATTACCTCCAGATAAAGGTCCATCATTTTCTTCGAGCCTCCTTTAAAAGCATTTCTCCTTTTTCAATAGCCTGTTCAATTGTGCCTACAAGGTTAAAGGCTGTTTCAGGATATTTATCCATTTCTCCTGAAAGTATCATGTTAAAGCCTTTGATGTTGTCTTCAATGGATACCCGCTCCCCTTTTAAACCTGTAAATTGCTCGGCCACAAAAAACGGTTGCGATAAAAACCGCTGTACACGTCGGGCGCGGTGCACCACCACTTTATCCTCTTCCGATAATTCTTCCATCCCTAAAATGGCAATAATATCCTGAAGTTCTTTATAGCGTTGCAGAATTTCCTTAACATTCTGAGCTGTTTTGTAGTGCGCTTCGCCAACAATATCAGGTGTTAAAATTCGGGAAGTAGAATCGAGTGGGTCAACAGCTGGATAAATACCGAGTTCAGAAATTTTCCGGCTCAGAACGGTGGTGGCATCCAGGTGCGAAAACGTTGTAGCCGGGGCCGGGTCGGTAAGGTCATCGGCAGGAACATAAACAGCCTGCACCGAAGTAATGGAACCATTACGGGTTGATGTGATCCGCTCCTGAAGAGCACCCATTTCTGATGATAAAGTAGGCTGATAACCCACCGCCGAGGGCATGCGACCTAATAGTGCTGACACTTCGGAGCCGGCCTGGGTAAACCTGAAAATATTATCAATAAAAAGCAAAATATCTCGTCCACCCTCGCCCCCATCTCCATCGCGAAAACCTTCGGCAATGGTAAGTGCCGACAAGGCCACACGGGCTCTGGCTCCGGGTGGTTCATTCATCTGACCAAAAACCATAGTTACCTGACTGTTTTTTAGAGCCTTTGGGTCAACTTTATCCAAATCCCACCGGCCTTCTTTAAGTCCTTTGCGGAAAGCTTCGCCATAATCAACAATCCCCGATTCTATCATTTCGCGTAAAAGGTCGTTGCCTTCGCGGGTGCGTTCACCCACCCCGGCAAAAACCGATAACCCTGAGTATCCTTTGGCAATATTGTTAATAAGCTCCTGAATTAATACCGTTTTTCCAACGCCGGCACCTCCAAACAACCCAATTTTTCCTCCTTTTGAGTATGGCTCAATCAGGTCAATAACCTTAATGCCAGTATATAGAATTTCTGTTTCGGTGGATAGATTCTCGAAAGCAGGGGCTGGTTTATGAATACCGGCACGTTTTTTAGCCTTTACAGGCTCAAGACCGTCAATAGCCCGGCCAACAACATTCAGAAGCCTTCCTTTTACCTCATCGCCCAAAGGCATAGAAATGGGGGTTCCTAAAGCAACAACTGGCATTCCGCGTTGTAAACCGTCGGTTGAGTCCATAGCAATGCATCTGATGGTGTGCTCTCCAATATGCTGCTGACATTCAATAACAACTTTGTTGCCATCGCTAATAATTTCTAATGCTTCATCAATATTGGGGAGCTCATGATCGCTTAAATCGAATTCCACATCTACAACGGGGCCGATAACCTGGATGATCTTTCCTGTATGTTGTGCCATGTTTTCAACTATTTAATTAAAGACTTCAAGTTACAAAAAAAATAATGAGTTTCTACCCTCCAATTTTGAAAAATTTGTTGCAATAAAAACTCATCCTTTGATACTATTAAAAAAACCTAATGGTTTCAAATATTAACCGGGACTGAAAACTATTGAAAGGCAGCGACAGGAAACAATTAACGACTCCGCTCCATAAGGCTAAATGCCAACTCTTTAAGCTCTTCTTTAACATCTTTGGCACCATTAATTAAATCCAGTTGCATGATGGCGTTCTGATGGTAATAATTCATCATGGCCTTTGCTTTGGCAGAAACGTTGGCTTCGTTATAAAGGTTACGAACGGCAGCCACTTTTTCATAAAGGTCAAAGTCTTTTTTCGAAATCCATTTATTGAGTTCTTGTTTGGAGCTACCTGTCAGTATATTAAGAGCACTTATGAGCAAATAGGTTTTTTTATTGCAGACGATGTCGCCACCAATAGACTTTCCAAATGCATGGGAATCGCCAAAAACATCGAGCCAATCATCCTGAAGCTGAAAAGATATACCAATGTTACTCCCAAAACTGTATAACAAATTGGCGGCCTGCATAGAAGCCCCTCCAATAAGGGCGCCGATTTTAAGGCTGGCTCCAAGCAGAACGGCAGTTTTTAATCGTATCATTTCCAGATATTCATCTTCAGTAACGTCTGGTCTGGTTTCAAAATCCATGTCTAATTGCTGTCCTTCGCAAACCTCAAGCGCTGTTTTACTAAAAACATCCAGAACAGGATTAAGAACAGAAAAGGGCGCATTGGCAATTAACTGATATGCCATGATAAGCATGGCATCGCCCGATAAAATGGCTGTGTTATTATTCCACTTTACATGCACCGTTGGATTGTTTCTTCTCATTTGAGAGCCATCCATTATGTCGTCGTGCAACAAAGTAAAATTATGAAAAACCTCAATACCCAATGCCGGATTAAGTGCGTCAGCAACCCGATGGCTATCGAACAAAGCACAGGAGGCCATACAAAGAGCCGGTCGTATTCTTTTGCCACCCAACGATAAAACATAGGCTACCGGTGCATATAAGCCGGTTGGTTCTTTTTCGGTGGCCAGATTGCTGAGAGCAGTCTCTATCTCTTGCTGAAATCCTTTAATGATTGACATATTGGGGTGTGATTAGGTTTATGCATCAGTGTCATTTAACGATTGTGGTTTTTTTTCAATAACCAAATCATCAAGTTCTATATCTTCATCTTCATTATAAATGGACAATAACGGCTCCTTGAACGATTGATTGGTAATCATTTTCTCAAGCGTCAGCAAAAGCGCCGGCAACAAAATCAGGTTTGAAAACAATGCTATCAAAAGTGTTACGGCCACTAAAATTCCTAAAGCAGAAGTTCCTCCAAATTCGGAAACACTAAAAATTCCAAAACCAAAAAACAAAATAATAGAGGTATATATCATACTTAGCCCTGTTTCTTTCAAGGCAAGAACCACCGCCGCTTTAATGCTCCAGTTGGTCTCGCTCAATTCCTGGCGGTATTTTGCCAAGAAATGAATGGTATCGTCCACCGAAATACCAAAGGCTATGCTGAAAACCAAAATCGTTGACGGTTTTATAGGGATACCAAAATAACCCATTAAAGCTGCCGTCATTATTAGCGGTATCAGGTTAGGAATCAGCGATACCAGCACCATTCTTTTGGAACTGAACATCCAGGCCATAAACGAAGCAATGATGAGCACTGCCAAAAAAAGACTGACAAACAGGTTGCGAATAAGATAGTTTGTCCCTTTAAAAAACACAACACTGGCACCTGTAACCGATGTTTCATAATCTTCGGGAGGGAAAATTTCATTCAATTTTGAACGGACAATGGTGTCTAATGCCCCCATTCGGGTGGTGCCAATATCGGCCATTCGCAAACTGATTCGGGTTCTTTGTCGGGTTGAGTCGATGAAGGATGTCATCACTTCGTTAGATAACCCCTTGGCACCCTGAACATACGACATAATAAAGTTGCGCTCCTGGTTGTTGGGCAAACCATAAAACGATGCGTTGCCATTATAGTATGCCTGCCGGCTAAATTTCATCACTTCAATAACCGATAAGGGTTTCGATAACTCAGGCAAAGCAAACAATTCCTCCTGAAGCTGGTCGAGTTTGCGCATGGTGGCCGGTAGCATCACGCCATTGGGCCGTTTTGTGTCGATGTATATCTCAAGCGGCATTAAACCACTAAAATTCTCTTCAAAAAATTTAAGGTCGGTATACAATTCATTCTCATGCGGAATATCGTCCAGCATAAAACCGGTGGTTTTAATTCTTGAAATGCCATAGCCGCCCAACAGCAACATAATTAGGGTTATCGAAAAAATGATTTTTGGATGGTGCAGCGTTACATGCAATAAATGATTTACAGTATTAATCATTATTTTACTGTCGAGATGCTTGATGTGCCTGTCTGTGGGGTCGGGCAAAAAACTGAAGATAATTGGGATTAATAACAGCGACAAAACAAATACAACCAGAATGTTAATGGCCGCCACCACGCCAAACTCAACAAGTATACGACTGCTTGTAAAAATAAATGTTGCAAAACCGCTGGCCGTGGTAAGATTGGTTAAAAAGGTGGCATTGCCAATTTTCCGAATAACTCGCTGCAACGATTTAATCTTATTTCCATGTTTACGAAACTCCTGGTGATACTTGTTTAATAAAAATACAGAGTTGGGAATGCCAATGACAATAATTAAAGGTGGAATCATTCCTGTTAATATTGTTATTTTATATCCAAGCATGGCCTGGCTGCCCAAAGCCCATATTACTGCCACACCAACAACCAGCAAAGCAAACAAAACAACCTTAAACGACCTGAAAAACATATAAATGATAACCGCCATAACCAGTAAAGTAAGCAGAATGAACATATTCAGTTCCCGCTTTATCATCTCTGCTGTTTCAACCCGGATAAATGGTAAGCCAGAATACTTTAGTTTGGCCCCCGTTTCGGTTTCGTAAGCCAACCCCGCTGCTTTAATTTCTTCAATCAGTCGCACCCGGTCGGGGCTTTCCAATATTTCAGAAACCAGAGTTACCGCCATCAGGTAAGCATTGGTGCTATCGTTATATATTTGCTCGCGGTAAAAAGGCATTTCTAAAAAGAGCTGTTTTAAACTGTCCAGCTCCTGTTGATTTTGAAACTGCCGAAAATGTGGGTTCAACTCGAATTTCCTCTCTGAAGAAGATTTAACCAAATCGTATGCTTCAGAAATTGAAAAAACTGATTTTACGCCTGATATTTCTTTTAAGTTCTGGCTAAGCTTTTGCCATACCTTAAAATGATTTACATCGAAAAAATCATCATCCTGTACACCCAGTACCAGAAGGTTCCCTTCGTTCCCAAATAAACTTAAAAAATGCTCATATTCCTGATAAGCGGGATCATCAGCGGGTAACAACGGGGCATATTGATACGACATTTCAATCTTTCTGGCCTGAAAACCCATAAAAATGGTAATAAGGCCCAAAAGAAAGAGGATGAATAACCGATTTCTTAAAATAGCACTGGCAATCCTAATCCACATATTATATAAAATTTCCTATATCAAAAATGTTGCGAAGTTAACGAAAAAGATATAGGGCCGGAAATAATACACAATGATTCACTTATCTGGATAAAGATTTCGTTTCCTTTCGAAAATTAGATGGAATCGAAAATTGGTTGGATTAACTATATGGGTTTTTGTAAAGTTAAAGGCTGTAAAGAGCACCTATCCGGCGATTAAGAACATTTACAAAGTGTCGGATCAACAACAACAAAATGTTAACATTTTATAAAGTCAATTTTTTCGTCATAATTTTTTGTGCGTTTATAAAATTTTTCACAATTCATCAACAAATTAATTCAACTAATAAATATAGCTATATTATTAGTATTATGGTTGTTTGGTTTATTCTCCTTTGAACATTCTGTAAAAGCAAAGTGCTAAAAATCAATAAATATTTTAAAAAAAGAAACCTAAAATAGTTGTGTTCGTAACAAAGGGAAAGAAAAACCAGGAAGGATTTAAGTTATGATTATGAAAAAATTTTACTTACTAGCATTTTTGCTGTTGATACCCATGTTTTCCATGGGACAAGTGGCAAAATTCAAAGCCGTATTTACCCTTAATTTTATACGGTATATCGGGTGGCCAGAAAGTTCCAAAGAAGGAGATTTTGTAATTGGTGTAGTAAGAAACAAAGAGGTGGCAGACTGGTTAAAAGAACAATCAGCCGGTAAACCCTTTGGATTCCAAAACATCGTTATAAAAGAGTTTCGAAGTGTAGAAGAAATTGAAGGTTGTCAGGTAATTTATGTTTCGTCGGCCATAAACATGCGTAACAGTGGAGCCCTGATTCTCGACAAAGCCAAGCAAAAAAACAGTTTGATTATTGCAGAATCGGAAGGAGCAACCCAACATGGGGCAGCCATAAATTTTGTTGTCCGCGATGATGTTCTCAAATTTGAACTTCATAAAGCCAACGCCGCCAGAATGGGATTGCAGTTCAGTTCCCGACTGGAAGGAATGGCTGCTGCAATTAATCTTTAAATAAATTAAACTGTTAGATTATAGTTATATAAGAAACCTGTCGTTTAAACAGGTTTCTTAAATATTGAAATCCAGATAACAGTTTAATTTTAAATTTTTGATTAGTTTGCTGTATTGTAACAACACCTCATTTGTATAGAAGGTTCTAAATCCCTTTTTTAAAGCTTTTTGTTCTGCTAAAATTTAATACATTTGAAAATCTTTGTTTTTAGTTGGTACAATACTTAAATATTTGCTAATTTGAGAAATATAAGCTGGATTGAATTGATTATAGATGATTATTTTAGGCCATTATCTCAATTTGTTTTGGTTATAATATTATTTTGTTTATTTCCAGATAAAAATATGGCATAAGAGGCCTTGATTCATTATATTGCAGGTTACTTAACAAAAAAGAGAAGCAACAGACAGAAAAAAGGCCATGGTAGTGCGATTAATAATTATAAACGCCTTAACCTTTATGGCCATAACAAAAAAACTCTAAGCATATGAAACGAGCATGTGTTATCAGACATAAAAACAATACATCAACATGCGAGTTCCGTCATACCTTTTAAATTAATTTTATTATGATGAAACGAGCCATGAGGCACTTTTTCTCACCCAAGAGAATCGAAGATCGGCGCAGCCAAGGACTAACTGGCGAGTTCTCCCGATAAATCGGGACAACCTGTTCCGCAGTGCGGAAAGCTATGTGACAATTAAAAATAAAACTTTAGACACATGAAAATAAAACTAAACATTGCTCAAAAACTGATTTATGGCTTTGGCCTTATTCTGATTGTGGTATTCCTTAACAGTTTGTTGACACTGTTTACTGTTAACAGAAGTACAAGCCTTAACAACAGGGTAACTGGCATTTATACTCCTACCGTTCAATCTCTGGGCGATTTGGGCATGCTTATTACCCAAAGCAAAATGCTTATCCGTAACTGGGTTTTTATCGACAAACAGCCAGGAACACCAGATAAGCTCAGGCTTGTGGAGCTCCATAACACAGATTTCTCTGCCATTAAAAACAGGTTGAACGAATTAACAAAACAGTGGAACAATGAAACCGACCAGGAAGCACTTGGTTTAATCTTTCATAAAATTGACTCACTTTTTACCATGCATAAGTACATCATGAATAACCTCAACTCCTTTGATGCTTACGAAGATGCCTTTATCATGTTTGAAGTGGAAGATATGGTAATGGAAGGTGGAACCATCATAACTCTTACTGATGAAATTTCTGCCAATATTCTTGACCTTTCAACCAAATATAACGAAGGCAACAATGTTGCTCTATCAAATATGAGGGGGGCCTTTTCAAGATTAACATGGGTAGTAATAATCATGGGTCTTATCTTGTTCGCCGCCTCTTTTGCCATCGCCTGGTTGCTTTATTCTTCTATTGTACATCCACTTATTAAGGGTGTTGATTTTGCCAAAGCCATTGGAGCAGGCAATCTGAATGCTAAAGTTGAAGTGAATCAGGATGATGAAATTGGGGTTTTAGCCAAAGAGTTGAGCAATATGGCTGAAAACTTGAAAAACACCGTGGTAACCATTAAAGATAATGCCTTAAACCTTGTTAATTCAAGCGAGTTACTAAAAACCAGTTCTCTTCAGTTATCACGCGGATCGGCCGACCAGGCTGCTTCGGCTGAGGAAGTTTCTACTTCTATAGAAGAAATGGTTGCCAATATTGATCAAAATACCGACAACGCTATTCAAACCGAGAAAATTACAGTCGAAACTGCTAAGGATGTTAACGTTGCAAACCAATTAAGTTCCGAAGCAGCCAAAGCTATGACCGCCATCTCTGAGAAAATATCCATGATTAGCGATATTGCTTTTCAAACCAATATTCTTGCGCTTAACGCTGCCGTTGAAGCAGCCAGAGCCGGAGAACATGGCCGTGGTTTCTCTGTTGTAGCCGCCGAAGTTCGCAAATTGGCCGAACGAAGCAAAACTGCTGCTGATGAAATTGTTACACTTGTTAACAAAGGGTTAAAAGTTTCTCAGGAAGCCGGCAACAAAACAAAACTGCTTGTTCCCGATATTGAGAAAACAACTGTACTGATTAAAGAAATTGCCGCTGCCAGTATGGAACAAAAAACCGGTGCCGACCAGATTAATCTGGCCATGCAGCAATTAAATATGATTACACAGGAAAATGCCTCCTCGTCTGACCAGTTAACCCAAAGCTCCGACTTGTTATTGCGATTGGCGCAAAACCTACAGGAAGCTGTTAGCTATTTTACAATAGGTAACGAAGAAGCTGAAGGCAAAAAACGTTCAGCTGATTCAACCAAAACAGAAACTAAAACGCCGGAGCCTGATAAGCAAAAGACAACTAAAAAAACCACCTCGGCTAAACAACGCACGGTTCAGGACCTTTCAAATCTTGAAAAAGAATTTGACATGGATAATTATGAAAAGTTTTAACGCTTTTTCGTAACCTTTTTAATGCTAAAATGTATGACTGAAAACTTTAATATCAATTTTAAAGAAAATAAAGATCAATTAGAAATGGTTTTTAGCGGTCAGTTAACAATTAATTCAATTGCTAAGATAACCGAAAGCGTTAAATCTCATTTGAAAAACCCAACCGTGGTTAACATTCAGGTTAAAGACGCAGATAACATTGATCTGACTTTTATTCAATTGTTGCAGGCAATCAAAAACAGCGGAAAGAAAAAAGGCTTCGACGTCAATGTCTCCTTTTCTGTATCGGACGACATTAAAACCCTGCTTAAAAATGCCGGATTTACAAACTATTTAAACGATAAAAACTAAAACTCTATATTACTATGGCTAAAACCGTTTTAATTGTTGATGACTCCGAAAGTATCCGTGAAGTCGTAAATTTTACTCTGCAAAACGAAGGGTATGACGTTCTGGTGGGCATAGATGGAGAAGATGCACTCAAATTTTTGGATGGTCGTCACATCGACATTATTATTACCGACTTGCACATGCCTAACTTAGATGGGCTGGGTCTCATCAGAAAGGTTCGGGAGATGGATAACTACAAACATATACCCATTCTTTTTCTGACCACTGAATCGCAGGCAGCGAAAAAAATGGAAGCCAAAGAAGCCGGCGCCACCGGTTGGATTATAAAACCATTTGTACCTGCTAAACTTTTATCAGCTATTTCAAGGGTTATTAGATAATTTAAAGCTATGCTTGAAAATATTAAAAAGCAATTCTACAACAATACCATTAAAGAATTGCTCTTTATAAATGCTAAATTATCTGAAGAATCAATACATCCCAACGAAAGTATTTCGCTGGTAAACAGCGTTTTTTCAATTACCCATCAAATTAGCGGTACCGGGCCGATGCTTGGTTTTATGAACACATCAAAGATTTCAAAGAAAGTTGAAAAAACCTTTTATGAAATAAGAGCAGGCGAAAAAGAACTTACTGCACCCATTATTATGCAAACCAGGCGCGCCCTGGAATCCATAATTGACTCCATGAATCAGGAGTTTAACAGCAGTTTGGTTATTTCAGAGTAAGTGTTTCTGGTTGTATTAATAATGCTATAAAGCTTCACATCTCATGATAGATAAGTTTAGAGCGAAGTTTGTTGAAGAGTCCACGGATAATATTCACGATCTGGAAGAAGCGCTGCTCCTTCTGGAAAAGGACATGAGAAATAAAGAACTTATTGAACGCATTTTCAGGGCCATGCACTCCCTGAAAGGCGGCGGAGCTATGTTTGGCTTTAACCATTTGAGTGAATTTACCCACCATCTCGAAACCATTTTCGATTATGTTCGTGGCGGAAAACTTCAGGTGAGCACGGAACTTATTTCACTTACATTCTCAGCTATTGACCAAATAAACTTCCTCCTTAAAACCGGAGACCTTACCCGTGAAGAAGATTTAGCCGAGCAAAAAGCGTTTATAAAAAAACTGCAATCATTTTTATCAGGATTCGAATCATCCTCTCAAACGTTAGAAAAAAAGGAATCCCTTTCAGATGTTTCTTCTGCTCCTGAAACCAATGAGAAAACATATCTAATAAGTTTTCTACCACATGAAGATTTGTTGAAAAACGGTACCAACCCGTTTTATCTGCTGGACGACCTTCATGCTATGGGCAATGCCATTACTCTGGCGTTTGCTCATAAAACACCCTCGCTTGATTTGTTCGAAGTCTCTACCAATTATTGTTTTTGGCAGGTAATTTTAAGCTCTGCTGAATCAATTAACGAAATCAGAGATGTTTTTATTTTTGTTGAAGATGAGTGCGAACTTCATATTGACCTGATTTCTGAAACTTCAATTGTTAACCGACCCGAAGTAAAAGCCCTGATAGAAAAAGCTTTGCAAACAAACACCCAGCTATCTGTCGACGATTTTAAACAAAGCGAATGGACCCGAACCGAGGAACAAAAAGATACCGACGATAAAAAGAAAGCATTTTTAAAAGAACACAAAATAGCCAGTATCAGGGTTGCTTCGCATAAAATTGACGAGTTGGTAACTCTGGTAAGCGAAATGGTTACCATTCAGGCACAATTGTCGTTATATGCCGAAAATAGTGGAGACCCCACTATAATGGCGCTTACCGAGAATATCCAGAAGCTTACCCGTCAGTTGCGCGATAACGCTTTCGATGTAAGCCTGATTCCTTTACAAAGCGAATTAATGCGATTTCAAAGGTTGGTACGCGACCTGTCGAAAGAACAGAAAAAGGATATTGATTTTATAATTGAAGGTGGCGATTTGGAATTGGACAAAAACATTGTAGAGCATTTAACCGATCCCCTGCTTCATATTTTGCGAAATTCAATCGACCATGGAATTGAACTGCCACAAGAACGAATTGCAGCCGGCAAATCGCCCAAGGGAACTATAATTTTTAAAGCCTACCACTCCGGAGCAAACGTAATTATTGAAATTACCGACGACGGAAAAGGGATTGACCCTGAATTTATTAAACAAAAAGCCGTTAGTAAAGGAATTATTGAACAGGGAGCAACCCTTGATAAAAAGGAAATTTTTGACCTGCTTTTCATCAGTGGATTCTCAACCCGCGAATCTGTCTCTGATTTGTCTGGCCGAGGCGTTGGTATGGATGTGGTCAGAAGAAAAATCGCAAACATAAGAGGAGAAGTTTCGTTGGAATCAGAAACCGGCAAAGGAACCATAATTACAATTCGTCTGCCACTAACGCTTTCTATTATCGATGGATTATTGGTTAAAGTTGCCAACAATCAATATGTAATTCCTATTTCGGCCATAGAGCAAATTTTCGCTTTTGACCAATCACAAATGAAAAATACATTCAACAATGTGGTTGTTATCAACAACGAACAAATACCATATATTATACTGCGCAACCTTTTTAACGAACCAAAACACGATGACGATAAATTCCAGATGGTTTTGATTCGTAGCGAGGAGAAAAAACTAGGAATTATTGTAGATGCTGTAATTGGTGAATACCAAACAGTTGTAAAACCTTTGGGCCGGTACCTGAAAAAACAGGAAATTATTTCGGGAGCTTCCATTATGGGCGATGGAGCAATTTCCTTAGTAATTGATACCTCACGATTATTCCAATCAAGGAGAAGCAGAAAAGCAGCTCACGTTGAAAACTAAAAGCGCCACCTGAATAAAAGACATTATGGAAAAAGCCAATAAAACCATATTATCATTTCAAATCAACCAGAACGAATTTGCCGTTGATGCGCTTCAGGTTGTTCATATTCTCGAAGTTCCACCGCTCATTACCAGAGTACCCAATACATCTGCTTTTATGAAGGGCGTTATCAACCTGCATGGAAACATTATTCCCGTGGTTGATATGAGATTAATTATGGAAGAAGAGATTGGGATTACAAATGCCGATAATGCCATAATCGTTATTAGCCCTGCTGACACACAGGACGCGCGCTTTGGCATAATGGTGGATATGGTAAAAGAAGTTTTAGAGATAGATACTGCCAACCTTAAAGAAACCATTCTGGAAGGGAAAAAAGGATTGATTGAATCATATGAGGGCACCTTATTGTATAATAATACCTTCATTCATATAATTGATATTAATCATTTGGCCGAAATAGTTGAAAACCAATAGGATAACCAAAAAATATGGCTTCTGTACTGAATTCATACCTCACGTTCAAAATCGGAGAAGAAGTTTTTGGCGTAAACGTGGCAAAAGTAATGGAGATTCGAGAGTATCAGGCTCCAAAACCACTTCCACAAACCATGCCTTTTGTTTCCGGTGTAATTGAATACCGTGACGAGATTATTCCATTAATTGATACTGGCATTAAGTTTGGCATGTCTCCCATCACTATACAATCTGGCACCTGCATCGTTATCCTGCAATTAATCAGCGATACGCTTGGAAAAACCTATAGAGTTGGTATTTTGGTTGATGCCGTTGCCGATGTATTGGAGTGTGACGATACAAACATGAAAAACATCAACGACGATTATAAGCCCCATTATATCTATTCTACCTGCCAAACCGACAGCCATTTGGTTTTTATTCTGAATGCTGATGTGGTTTTCAGTCAGAAAGAAATTATTGGGATGCTTGATATGGTCAATAAATTAAAAAAACAGGCCTGATAAATGGAGAAAACCATAAATACATCGGGAAGCTTCGATTGCTTTAAAGCGGAACTTTCGGAAAGTGATTTCCAGGTTTTCAGCCGGTTTATATATTCAGAATACGGTATTAAAATGCCGCCCATTAAGCGAATTATGCTTCAAGGGCGGCTGTTGAAAAGAATCAGAGAGCTCAACATGAGTTCTTATTCTGAATACAAAGAATACTTTTTCAGTAAAGAAGGTCAGGATAAAGAATTACTACAGTTTTTAAACGTAGTAACAACCAATAAAACAGATTTTTTCAGGGAACCGGTTCATTTTAATTTTTTAAATGATACCGTGCTTCCTGCTTTCAGAAGTCAAAACACAAGCGGCCAACCGTTTAAGGTTTGGAGTGCCGGTTGCTCAAGCGGCGAAGAACCATATACCATATCTGTTGTTCTTAACGAATTTGAACGGCTCAATCCTAACTTTAGGTTTGATATTCTTGGATCTGACATCTCAACCCAAATGCTTGAAAAAGCGGCCAAAGGCATTTACCAGGCTAACAAGCTTGTTACAGTACCAATGGAACTGAAGAAACGATATTTTCTAAAAAGCAAAGATCCCCATAACCAAACAGTTAGGGTGCACCCGCTTTTGCAAAAAAATATTCGGTTAACCTATCTTAATTTGATGGATAACCTATACTCTATAAAAGAAACATTCGATGTGATTTTCTGTCGTAATGTGTTAATCTATTTCGACAGACAAACACAGGAAAGAGTAATTAACAAGCTTTGTTTGCAACTTAAACCGGGAGGTTATTTTTTTATCGGACATTCCGAGTCGCTGTCGGGCATGAATGTACCTCTTGAACACATCAAACCAACCATATTTAAAAAACTGTAAGTATAACAATCAAGACGAAATAACACAGCAAAACTATGACGAACATTTCTGACAAACAGCTTTTGAAAGAGTTAAAAACCAAACTCGAAGAGCGTAAGAAATATGAGGAAGAGATTAGCCTGCTATCACAGGAGCTTCAAACCGTTACTCAACGTTTTAAAGAATCGGAAGCATTAAAAAGCCACTTTATCTCAAATATATCCAATGAAATAGTAAACCCTTTTACGTCCATTCTTGGTTTATCCAAATCTATTCTTTCAGTTGAGAAAAACGACTGGAAAAAAGTGGTAAGCATGGTTGCATTAATCCATAGCGAAGCCTTTAATCTCGACTTCCAGCTGAAAAACATTTTTGTGGCCGCAAAAATTGAAGCCGGCGAAGTGGTTCCAAACATTGCAAAGGTTAACGTTCGCAACATTGTTCAAACCATGATCGATTCATTCGGCCTTGTGGCACGCAAAATGGCCATCGACATCGAGTTTCAATTCAACATTGAATACGGATTTGGCAAAAACTTCTATTTTAAAACCGATAGCGAAAAATTAAAGCTTATACTGAGTAACCTCATGAATAATGCTTTAAAATACAGCTATAAGGATAGCAAAGTTATAATTACCGTTTGGGTAGATGAAGATATTCTAAATATTTCGGTACAAGACTTTGGCACAGGCATTTCTGAAAAAAATCAAAAAGTTATCTTCGAACGCTTCAAGCGACTGGATTCAGGCATTAACTCGATTAACCGTGGACACGGACTTGGGCTATCCATAACAAAAGCCTTACTGGATGTTATGGGCGGTACCATTGAAATCGAAAGTAAAAAAGGAGAAGGGTCAACCTTCTATGTCAGAATTCCGGAAGCAAAAAATATTGTTGAAGGGTTCAGTGGTGAAGGAAATGATATTTTCTTCGATGGAGATGATGAGATTTTTTAAGAAAGCATTAGATGGACCAATATTTACAACATTTTTTGTATCCTTCTACGCTGTTTGCCAGTAAAGAACCTTACATGGTTAAAACCATTCTGGGCTCATGCGTGGCAATATGTCTGTACGATCCGGTACTGAAAGTTGGAGGCATCAATCATTATATGCTACCCAACTGGAACGGTAACGATCTGGCATCGCCAAAGTACGGAAATATTGCCATTGAAAAGCTGATTGAACGGATGGTGTTTTATGGATGTAAAAAAGAAAACCTACAGGCGAAAATATTCGGCGGGGGCGACCTCATTGCTGCCGACAGAAGCGCCATGATGATAGGAGAGCGCAATATTCGGGTAGCCAGGTTAATTCTGGAAGAAAAGAACATTCCCGTAGTTGCCTCAAGTACCGGAGGACGAAAAGGCCGTAAAATATTGTTTTTCACCGATACTGGCGAGGTTCGGCATAAGTTTCTGGATAAAAAGGAGTATTAGATACCTGGCAAGTTCAGCTATGGAGAAAAAAATCAGGGTATTAGTTGTTGATGATTCGGCAGTGGTTAGGCAGAGCCTCACCACCATTCTGGAGTCGGACCCCCAGATTGAAGTTATGGGCACTGCCGCCGATCCGCTTATTGCCGTAAAAAAAATAATGAAAGAAGTCCCTGATGTAATTACCCTTGATATTGAAATGCCGCGAATGGATGGACTCACCTTCCTTCGTAAAATAATGTCGCAACACCCTATCCCGGTTGTCGTTATTTCATCGTTAACAAGCCAGGGAACCGAAGTTGCCATGAAGGCTCTTGAATATGGCGCTTCCGAAATTATTGGGAAGCCAGCCATGAATGCTGCACAGTTTTTTAACGAATCAAAAATTATACTGTGCGATGCAGTTAAAGCAGCCTCTCAGGCTAAACTCTCTCGTCTGAAAATTGCTTCCTCACCTACAGTTGAGTTGGTTAAACCCAAGTATTCGGCCGACATAATTCTTGAGAAAGCCTCACTAAAAAGCAGGATCGTTGATACTGAAAAAATAATAGTATTGGGAGCTTCCACCGGCGGCACCGAAGCCATACGTCTGTTATTACGTAATTTGCCTTCACGTATGCCCGGAATTGCCATTGTACAGCATATGCCCGAAGGATTTACCAAATCATTTGCCAACAGCCTTAATGCCAACTCAGAACTGGAAGTAAAAGAAGCCGAAGATGGCGACCGGCTCTATCAGGGTCGTGTGCTCATTGCTCCCGGAAATCATCATATGTTGCTTAAAAGAGTCGGAAAAGAATATTCAGTGGAAGTGAAGGAAGGCCCGCTGGTTAACCGACACCGCCCATCGGTTGATGTGCTTTTCCGCTCTGCCGCCAGGTACGCGGGCCAAAATGCCACTGGTATTTTGCTTACCGGTATGGGTGCCGATGGTGCAAAAGGGTTGTTAGAATTGAAAGAAGCTGGCGCCAATACTATTGCACAGGACCAGCAAACATCCGTTGTTTTTGGTATGCCCAAGGAGGCTATTAAATTAGGTGCGGCTGATGAAATTCTAGGTATAGATGCCATTGTTCCATTCCTGATTAAAAAATTTCACTAACCTTTTCATTATATTTCCGTATTATTACAGACTTATTGTTTTACAAAAAAATATTTAAAAACGTTTTAAATGTTTGATTAGAATACCGAATGCTAAATTAATTTGACTCTAATCATTTAAACATAAAATGCCATAAACAGTTGTTATTATGATATTTATATAACTTTTACGACACCAAATTCTCAAAATTAAAGGGGAAATTGTTTTAGATACTGTTTAAATTTAGATGTAAGATTGTTAGAGAAAATTTAGAAGTTTTTATAGAAGTTTTGGCATCTTTACCAGACTTATCTATCCGTCAAATAATCTTAAATCTAAACATCTTAATAAAAATTTCAATATTAAATTTAAACAGGATATAAGTTGTTTATTGTTGGTAAAAGATATATAAAGCAAGAAAGTTAAATCCTTTGTTCATTTTAACCACCAGGCTGTTATCAAAAAACCTTAATAAATTTTTTAAGGATGAAAAAAATTAAAATAAAATCGCTGTTAACAAAATATAGTTTTCAAGGAGCCGTGCTAGGGGTTATTGTTTCCCTTATAATATTTCTTTTAAGCATGGACTCCCCTATTTATAAAACAACCAACAGCTCGTTTATCGATCTGTTTACGCTTTTTCCTGCCTTATGGGCTGTGTTGCTGATACCCGTTGTTGGCGCCCTGTCTGGATATTTTGTTGCCAGGCGGTTTTCGTCCATTATTAAAAAGCAATCTAATAAATTAAAAAAAGAAGCCAGTCGTACCGAAATGGTTCTTTCGTTTATCGACAATTTAAGACAGGACAAATTAGACGAGCCCATCAACGTCAAAGATAAAAACGATTCACTTACACAAGCCCTTTTAAACTTAAGGGGCTTTATGGTTCAAAGCAAGCAGGAGCAACAACAGCGCCGGATTGAAGAGGAACAAAGAAACTGGGTTACGCAGGGGCTGGCTCAATTTGGTGAAATTCTGCGTCAAAATACAGATAACCTCGAAGAGCTTTCATACAATATTATTCGCTACCTTGTTACCTACCTCAAAGTTAATCAGGGTGGCGTTTTTCTGGTTAATCAAACCAAAGCCGGTGAAAAATATCTTGAGATGACCGCCTGCGTTGCCTATGACCGTAAAAAATTTGCCGATAAAGTTATTAATTGGGGTGAAGGCCTTTTAGGCCGCTGTGCTCTGGAAAAAGAAACCATCTTTATAACCGATGTTCCTAACAACTATATAACCATCACATCCGGGCTGGGTGACTCCAACCCGGGAACTCTTCTTCTGGTTCCTTTAAAAACCAATGAAGAGTTGTTTGGGGTTATTGAGCTTGCTTCATTTCAAATACTTCAGAAATTTGAAATTGAATTTGTTGAAAAAACAGCTGAAAGCATTGCCTCTACCATTGCCACGGTAAAAAACAACATTCAAACCACAAAATTGCTTCGGGAAACACAAATTCAGGCCGAAAAAATGTCGCAACAGGAAGAAGAACTGCGTCAAAACCTTGAAGAAATGCGTGCCACTCAGGAGGAAAGCGATCGACGGGAAATTGAACGTAAGGGCATTCTGGATGCCATTGACCATGCTGCCATCTCTTGTGAATTTGATACCACCGGAACACTTTTATCGGTTAACGAGAATTTCCTGAAAACTTTTAAATACAAGCCGGAGGAGGTTGAAGGGCAGCACCTTAAGATATTCTTTTTTAAAGATGACGTAAGCGAATTAGACCGCATATTGGCCGACCTTTCTAACGGTCATAACTTCCGTGGACGCGTGCGCAGAAGAACCAAAGCCGGCGAAGAAATTTACCTGTTAACCACCTATAGTCCTGTAATTGACCACAATGGCGAAATTTTGAAAATTCTTAGCCTCGAAAACGATGTAACAGAACAGGTTAAAATGGAAGAGGCCCTCAAACATGCCAAAGAGGAACTCGGTTTACTGCTCGAGGAAGCACGAAACGAAGTGAAGGAACAGTTCAAGGAAATTGAATCAGTTAAAATAAGAAACGAAAAAACCCTTGAAGGAGCACTTGATGCCATTATTACAACAAACAGGGAGGGGGTTCTTGAATTCTTTAATGCTGCTGCCGAAAAACTATGGGGTTATGACCGCAGCGAGGTGCTGGGTCAAAATGTATCAATGCTCTTCTCAAAAGAAACAGCCAAAACCAACATGTTTGTTTCTGGATTTATTTCAAGCGATGGACAAAAAATTGTGGGCGAGCGCCGTGAAATACCAATCCGCAACAAATATGGCGAAGATATACCCGTTCTATTTTTGCTTTCAGAAGCAAAAGTAGGCGACGACCATTCATTCACTGCTTTTATACAAAATGTTGAAGTAGAATTATTTTAATAACACCCCTTAAGCATGCAGAATAGCGGAGAGGATATTACATTTAAAGAATATCTGCAAATACTTAAGGATTCCTCACCTTACGATTTCAGTGAATATTCCGATAATTCGATATACAGGCGCATCCATAAGGTTATGCGCGATTACCGGCTGAGCTTAAACGAATTAGTGGCAAAAACAAAATCAGACCAGGATTTTGTAGAGCAAATTGTTGAGGCAATTACAGTTAATACCACCGAACTATTTCGTGACCCCTCGGTTTGGGTTTACATATTGCAAAAGCTGCTACCTCAATTTAAAAATAAACCTAACATAAATATTTGGCACGCAGGATGTTCATCAGGTCAGGAGGTTTATTCCAACCTAATTTTACTCAATCATCTGGGACTTTTAAAACAATCGACTGTTTATGCTACCGACATAAGTCAAAAAGTACTCGACCAAGCTAAAAAAGGAATATATAAGTATCGGTTTAATTTAAATTACATCGAAAACTTTAATCAGGTTTTGGGTGTTAACGAACCCAAAGTTGATTTTTCAAAGTATTTCGATATCAATGAATCAGAAGACAAAATTGTGGTTAAAGAATTCTTAAGAACATTACCTAAATTTATAAAGCATGATCTGGTTCAGGAAAAACTGCCGTTCTATAATAAATTTGACATCATTTTTTGCCGAAACGTATTGATTTATTTTAATCCGGACTTACAGTCGCGCATCATTCAACGATTTCACGATAATCTTTTTCCTGGTGGGTCTATGATTTTAGGCACGCACGAAGCCATAACCGGATTCTTTAAAACCAAGTTCGTTAAAAACGGTCCGGTATATTCAAAAAGCAACGTATTTCATTTTAAATATTAAAAGTGAACTTCAGTATAACTGATATCAAAGAATTGACCTTTTCCATGTTGGGCTATCCCAATATGGACTATACCAACTATTCTTTATCGTTTTTAAAAAGAAGGTTGGCAATAGTTTTCACAAGCTTAAACATTAGGCGAAAAGATCAATTTCTTGAAATGCTGAAGAAAAAGGATTTCAGAGATCAGGTAATCACACGCATGTTGGTTGATAATACTGAGATGTTCAGAGACCCGGCTTTTTGGCGTATGCTAAGAGATAAAATTGTAAAGGATTTGCCCTCCAATAGCGCCATATGGTTTCCATGCGAAAGCAGTGGAGAGGAAGTTTATTCATTATCCATTATTCTTCACGAGCAAAATCTTGCATCCCGATTTAAATTAATTTGCAGCAACCCATCCATTGAAAAAGGTAATGCCATTAACCAAGGTAAGTTAAACGCAAAGCTCTTCGATTTAAATCACACAAATTACAGGCGTTTAGAAGAAAATGAATTATTCGATTCATATTTCACTATACAGAACGGTCATCTGTTTGTTTGCGAAAAATTAAGAGAAAATGTAAATTGTGTACACGGAAGTATTTCTGACACCATACCTTCAGGAGTTGTGTCGCTCATATTATTTAGAAATGTATCCATATATTATAATCATCGTCAGGCAGCCTCTGTTTTTGATATATTATATGAAAAACTAATGCCGGGAGGTTTTCTCGTTATAGGAGTTAAGGAAAAACTCCCTGAAAAAATTGCCGACAAAATGATAGTAATCGACGAAACAGAAAAAATTTACAAAAAACCTTTGCCGCGAACCAATGGATTATATTAAATCAGACAGAAATTTTAAACTCATAGTTTTGGGTGGTTCTGCAGGAAGTTTTTCTGTAGTATCAAAAATTTTGTCTCAATTAAAACCCGATTTTAAAATACCTTTGATTCTTTCGCTGCATCGGTTAAAACACCTACGGTCGGGGTTGGTGGAAAGCCTCAGTTATAAATCGGCCATTGAAATCATTGAACCCTGCGATAAAGACAAAATCAATAACAACTTTGCATATCTGGCCCCATCGAACTACCACCTGTTTGTTGAATTCGATGGAACACTGTCGTTATCAACAGAAGAGTCGAACAACCATAGCCGGCCATCTATCGACTATACTTTATCGTCGGCGGCCTATGCCTACCGTGATAAAACATTGGGAATTCTGCTTACCGGAGCCAATCGCGATGGGGCTCAGGGGCTAAAAGATATTGCCGATCACAACGGATATACCATTGTGCAGGATCCTAAAACCTGTGATATTGATACCATGCCACAGTCTGCATTACGGTTGTTCACACCCAACCAGATTCTGACACCCGACCAAATTGTGCAATTTTTAAATAGCCTACCACAATGAACATACAACTACTTAAAAAAAAATCGCTGATGTTTTGGCTTTTTTTATTGGCAGGCATTATTTTTCTGCTGTCAATAACTCGTTATTTTCTTTTCGAGGTGAACGCCGAATCGTGGTTTTATTATTTTGAAGTGACATCGTTCTTTTTGCTGATAGTCATGTTAATTCTGGCCGAAAAACTTTATCATAACTATAACAATCAAATAATCCGCCAAAAAGAAAAGTATGAAAGCGAAATCAACGAATTGCTTGAAAAAAATGTGTCGTTAACAAGTAAAATTTCTTTCTACGAAAGAGCTGAATTCGAAGCTTATGAGCTTAGTGAAAAACAGGATAAATTATTAAGCAGCATTGTAAACATGGGGGGGGCATCCAATCACAGCCGAAGTTTTCTCAGTTTGTTTTCAGATGCAACACAGGCCATGTCGGCAATTCTTTACACAGAAACACAACCCTCGGGCAATTTTATCGTACAAGAAACTTACGGTATTCCCGAAGATTACACCCCAGCTCCGTTTTCTATATCTGAAGGATTAAATGGTCAGGTTGTTGCCGAAGGAAAACCATTGGTAATAGAGGAAATACCAGAAGATTATTTTAATGTGCAATCGGGATTGGGAAATTCCAGACCACGATTTCTCTATTTTTTACCGGTTATAAAAGATAAAACGTGTGTGGCTTTAATTGAATTAGCTACCTTTAAAAAAACTGATTTAGAAAAAATGTGGCACCATGTTTCGGCCAAAATAATTGAAAAAGGATTATTATAACAGAACGAAATGCCTGTTAATACCAACAAAATAAAGGAATGGAGGAAACTATTCTCCCTTAAGGAGGTTTCCTACTCACAGAAATTCATCCTGTTTTCTTCAGTGATTTTTCTGCTTATTCTAATCTGGTCGGGATTTCTGGCTTTAAAAGAATCCAAACTTTCATTATTAAATATTATTGCCCTGCATAAAACAGTTTTAGTCTGGTTTACAGATTTTCTGGTACTTGCACTGGCATTTTCTGGTATTGTTTACTATAATTTGCTGAAAAACAAGACTCAAAAACTTAGAAATGAAATAGCCGTTTTAAATGAACGCATTACACATAACATTAACCTGGCCAATAATTTAAAGCAGGCTAAATGGGATGCACTCAAATCAAACGGAGACAGTTTATCCCAAGCACTATTAGATTTGGGTGAAAATATAAAAGAAAGCAATAAAAGAGAAGAAGAACAAAACTGGATAACCCTGGGTAAAGACCAAATATCGGAACTCCTTCGCAATGCTCATAATCTGGAAGACCTTTCTGTTTCGGTATTGAAGGCGCTTATCAATTACATGGGTGGTATTCAGGGAGCATTTTATCTCGAACAAAATAATATTTTGAAGCGAACAGGTATGTATGCCTACGGCCGCCGCCGGTTCGAATACAATGAAATACCAATTGGAAAGGGATTAATTGGTGCTGCCGCCTACGAAAAAGCACTAATTTTTCGGTCTGAAATACCCGATGATTATTTTACCATTACCTCAGGTTTACTGGGTGAGCAAAAGCCCAAAAGTATTTTACTGATACCGCTTTTACAGGAAGAAACTCTTCAGGGAGTTTTGGAAATCGCATTTCTCGAAAACCGAATCCCCCGGTTTAAAATTAGTTTTGCCGAAGAAGTTGGTTCCATCATAGGCCAAACCATATACAACCTTAAGATTACCACCCGTACCGAAATGCTTTTGAAAGAATCGCAGGAAATGACTAGTACTCTCAAGAAAAATGAAGAGCAGCTGCGTCAAAATGCCCGCGAAATGATTGAAGCCCAGGAAGAATTGGAGCGCAGCAACCAAATGCTTGAAAAGCAGATACAAGAGGTAGCCAATTCGCAAAAGAAACTGGAAGCGTTGCTCACCAATGCCTCTGAGTTTATTTCAATCTACGACGAAAATCAGGAGTTGGTATTCGAGAGTCCTTCAGTAAAACGAATATTGGGTTATTCCGACAATGATATCGTAACTGGTATGGATCCTGAGGTTCTAACTCCCCGTGGACTAAAAACCATTAACCAGTTATTCCAATACCTGATTGATACTCCGGGAGGCGAGCAAACAGCACAATATACCTACCTAAGAAAGAACGGTGAAAAACTTTTCCTCGAAACCAAAGGAAAAAACCTCCTGCACGACCCTGCCATTCGCGGTATAATCTTTAACACTCAGGATATTACTGAGCGGAAGCGAGCCGAAAAAGAGGAGCGTATGAAAAGCCGTATGCAAAGTTTGTCTGAAAACTCTCCGGATATGATTATCCGTATCAACCTGTTTGGCAAACTAATTTATGTAAATCCGGCTGTTGCTAGTTTTATCGATCTGCCTGCTGCCGATCTGGTTAAGAAAAGAATTGTGGATCTTGAAATTGACCCGCGATTTATCGATTTCATGCAGGAAACGCTGGCCTATATTAAAGAACAACAACAACAAATAATTTCCGAAGTGGCCGTTAGTTCTCAAAATGGAGAACGAATAATGGAAATAAAGGCAATTCCTGAACTTGGCGAAGAAGGTGAATTAGAAACCATTCTTTTTGTTGCTCATGATATGACCGAGTTCAAAAAAATAGAACAGGAAATAAAAGAGAAAAACAAAAAGATTTCTGATAGTATCAATTATGCCCAACGTATTCAAACGTCAATTTTACCCGATACACGTCTGTTGCAGGAATTCTTCCCCCGATCGTTTATTTTCTATCGACCAAAGGATGTGGTGAGTGGCGATTTCCCCTGGTTTTTCCGTAAAGACAACATTTACTACATAGCTGCCGTAGATTGTACCGGACATGGTGTGCCCGGAGCTCTCATAAGTTTTATCGGGCACTTCCTGCTAAATAACATTGTAAGTTTGGAGCACAATCTCACAGCATCTCAAATTCTTGACAACCTCCATCTTGAAGTTAGAAGTACGCTAAAGCAAGACCAGGAAGGGGCTTTAGGCCGCGATGGTATGGATTTGGCACTTTGTAAAATCGACCCTGATAACCAAACACTTGAATTCTCAGGAGCCCACCGTCCGCTTTATTTTTTACGGAAAGGAGAATTAACCGAATATCAAGGCACACGAAAGGGCATTGGCGGTATTCCTTTGGCAAAAAAAGTAGAGAAAGACTTTGAAAATCATATCATTCATTACCAAAAAGGCGACCAGATATTTATTTTCAGCGATGGATTACCCGACCAGTTAGGCGGCCCCGAGCGAAAAAAATATCAGGCCAAAAGGATACGTGAAGCTTTAACCGAAAAACCAGATGCATCAATGGCGCATTTCTCACGCTACTTTTCAATGGACTTTTATGAATGGTTAGGCGATGAAAAACAAGTTGATGATGTACTTTTGATTGGAATTGAATTGTAATTATATTTACGTAAATTTAGACACTATTTTGAAATAAACGTCATGGAAAAAGAGAACCAAGGGTTTCTGGAGTTTGCTTATCAACTCTACAAAACCATGAAAACCAATGAAATAAATTTGGTTTACGAAGGAGAAGTCACTCAGGAAATAACAAAAACCTTTACTTCTCTTACCGAAAAAAGCCTATCTAAAAGTGCGGAATCAAACACCGTGCAGAAAAAGGTATTTAATGTAATGGTAGAATGTTTACAAAACATCAGTAAACATGCCGATTCGTTAAACGATGAAGACGAAGAACGCAGAGGCATTGTAATGGTGAGTAAAGGGGAAGACAGTTACAACATCATTACCGGCAACGTTATTAAAAATGAAAAAGTTCCCGAGCTGAAAAAAAGCCTCGAGCTCATCAACAGTCTCGATAAAGAAGGTCTCTCAATCCTGTTTAAACAACAGATAAAAGAAACAACTATTTCGGATAAAGGAGGCGCCGGGCTTGGATTAATTGATATTGCAAAAAAGACAGGAAGTAAATTAACTTACCAGTTTAAAGAGCTTAACGAGAATGTATCCTTTTTCATTTTAACATCTACCATTAAGAGAAACTGATAAAATTAAGCACCATGAACAATATAAACATCAAAGGTACCGATGATACCCCTTCTGTAATTCTTGACAAGGATAAGGGTTTGTTTGAAATTTCCGGAAGATCCTTACCGGAGGATGTAAATATGTTTTATGAACAAATTCTGGACTGGATTGACGAATATGCCAAAAGTCCCAACGACAGAACAGAATTCAACTTTAAACTGGAGTATTTTAACACGGCTTCTTCAAAAGTCATTCTCGATATTCTTCTTAAATTTGAGGAGATTGTAGAAAATGGAAAAGAGGTGGTAATTAAATGGCATTACCATGAAGATGAGGAAGATATGCTGGAAGCTGGCGAAGAATATGCCGATATAGTAGAAATTCCTTTTGATTACGTGGTTTATAATCAATAAACCTGTTTGATTGACGTTTAAAAAATGAGCGAAGAAATTCTTAAAGCCCTAATGCAACTGTTTGGCTTGCTGACCAAACAGGACGGCGGTGTGGAATCCAATGAAACCGAGTACGTGCGTACTTTTCTGAAACAGCAGCTTAATAGCGAGGCGGTTGAAGAGTACTTCTCTCTTTTTTTAAGTTTTACCGAAGAGGATAATAAAAGCCGCAATGGCGAGGAGGAAGGAAAAGTTCAACTTACTTCCATGAAAGACTCGGTAAAGATTCTCGGCATTTGCAAAAAAATTAATAAGCAGCTCAACCGCGAACAAAAAGTAGTGGTACTGGTTCGGCTCTACGAACTTATCAGCATGGACATGAAGCTGACCGACCAGCGCATGGCCATCATCAATACGGTTGCCGATGTTTTTAAACTGCCTAAAAACGAAATTCTTGCCATTGAGGCTTTTGTTCTTCAAAACGACCCCGAAAAACTCGGCTTCCCGGATATTTTAATTGCCAACGACCGCGAAGTAGATAACGTTCATTATAAACACATTACCACCACAGGCCTACATGGAGCCATTCTGGTTTTAAACGTTAAAAGTGCCGATTTGTACTTTATGCGGTATACCGGCAATCAGGACGTTTTTCTAAATGGTCTTATTATCAGCAACAAAAGAATTTATCTGTTCCCCAAAGGAAGTTTTATCAGAATCCCCAAAGGCAAACCAATTTATTACACCGATGTTGTAAGCCGTTTTCTTGAAGATGCTGATTCTCCAAAGATTTCGTACGAAGTTAAGAACGTTCATTTCCGCTTTAAAACCGGCGATGTTGGATTGCGTAACATCAATATTGCTGAAGAACAAGGGCGACTGATTGGAATAATGGGTGCATCGGGCGCCGGCAAAACCACCCTTCTCAATGTTTTATCGGGCATAGAAAAGCCAACCGAAGGCGAAGTTCTCATAAACAATTATAACCTGCACACCGATAAGGAAGAACTTAATGGTGTTATCGGTCTAATTCCACAGGACGACCTGCTCATTGAAGAACTTACGGTTTTTGAGAACCTCTATTACAACGCCAAACTTTGTTTTAAAGATAAGGGAGAAGAGGAATTAACCAACCTTGTTAACGAAACCCTTCAAAACCTCGGACTTTTCGAGCGCCGGCACCTGAAAGTTGGTTCGCCACTCAATAAAATGATTAGTGGTGGCCAAAGAAAACGATTGAATATTGCGCTTGAGCTCATCCGCCAACCCTCAGTATTGTTTGTTGATGAGCCAACATCAGGGCTTTCATCGCGCGATTCGGAAAACGTGATGAACCTGCTTCAGGAATTGGCACTTAAAGGGAAATTGATTTTTGTTGTTATTCACCAGCCATCATCGGACATTTATAAAATGTTCGATAAAATGTTTATTCTCGATACCGGCGGGTACCCCGTGTATTATGGCAACCCCGGCGAATCGCTTATTTATTTTAAACAACTCGATGCCCAGATTAACAGCGATCAGGGTGAATGCCCAACATGTGGGAACCTTAATCCCGAATTAATTTTCAATATTATCGATGCCAATGTTATTGATGAATATGGAAATTATACCAACAAACGAAAAGTGACTCCTGAAGAGTGGTTCCATCATTACGAAAAAACCCATTCCGTACCTGTTGTTAAAACCATTCAAACATCTCCACCAAAAAGCCTGAACATTCCTTCGTGGTTTAATCAGTTTAAAATTTACACCTTACGCGATTTTTTTTCAAAAATCAGTAATACGCAATATATTGCGTTGAACCTGCTGGAAGCGCCTTTGCTGGGTTTTATTCTTGCTTATTTGGTGCGTTACATCGCCGACCCAACCTCCAGCATTTATATTTTCCGCGAAAACGAAAACATCCCGCCCTATATTTTTATGGGCATTGTGGTGGCTTTGTTTTTTGGATTGATTATTAGCGCCGAGGAAATTTTTAAAGATGCCAAAATATTAAAAAGAGAGTCGTTCCTGAATTTGAGCCGCTCCAGCTATTTGAGTTCTAAAATTTTACTGTTGTTTACCATTTCTGCCATTCAGATGGTTCTGTTTGTATTGGTAGCCAATAGTGTGCTGGGTATCAAAGATATGTACTTTGAATTTTGGATTGCACTCTTCTCCATTTCGGCATTTGCTAATATTCTGGGTTTGATTTTATCGGCTTCGTTTAATTCAATTGTTACCATATATATTCTTATTCCACTGGTAATGATACCCCAGATGGTTTTAGGCGGCGCCATGTTTACTTTCGATAAGTTAAACAAAGATTTCACAAGCGTTGATAAAGTTCCGGCGGTGGCTGAATTTATGCCATCGAGGTACGTTTACGAAGGATTAATTGTGCACCAGTATAAACACAATAATTTTAAAAAGAACATTTTTGACGTTGAACTTGAAGAGAGCAAAAGTGATTTCAAGCAGGTACATTATATACCTGAATTGCGACAGATTTTAAACGAATGCTCTATTCACGTAATTAATGGCAAAGCAAAAAATGATAAAACGTTTGTCAATAACCTTCAGTTAATTCGGAATGAGATTTCAAAAGAAATGATGCGGGTTCCTGATTTGCCATTTGCATCGATGGATAAACTATCGCCCGAATATTTCGATACAGCTGTTGCGGCTAGTGTAGACAACTACCTTAACGATTTGCTAAAATACTACAGAGGTGTATTTTCAAAAGCAAACTCCTTAAAAGATAGGTTTATCAGCACCAATCTCGATCAGGATGCTGCCCGCTTTAACCGCATTAAGGACGATTATTTTAACGAGAGTATTTCTTCAATAGTACGAAAAGAGTTTGAGAAAAATAAAATTCTTCGCCAGGGAAATAATCTGGTACAAATGGCCGATCCTATTTACCAGATTCCTGAGCCATCGGGCTTTTTATCGTTCAGAACGCACTTTTTTGCACCGGTTAAACACTTAGGTGGGCACTTTTTTGAAACCCTCTGGTTTAACATAACAATTGTTTGGATTTTAACTGCACTGCTTTATGCTGTACTCTACTTTGATCTTCTTAAGAAGGGGCTTAACCTTTTGGGATCAATTAAATGGAGAAAAAAGTAACTTTTATTTTTCATAATAGTATAAAAGACAATATTTGAAAACTTTAAATCGCTTTATCATGTTGAAGAATTTATTTTATTTTTTGTTAATACTATCCGGAACACAGTTATTTATCAGCTGCGGCGGTTGTTCGGATAAAAAATCAAAAAGCGGCGATGCGCTTACTCTCAATGATTCACTAATTAGTGATGCGCCGTTGAAATTATCGGAAGATATTATGGGAGAAGTTATCCAAAACATCTCTTCGCCTGTTGAAATGGCTAATCTTATTAAATCATCGGGAGCAGAATTTTCGCAGCGCATTTTAAATAATCCAGATAATGTATCCCGCTATGAGACCTCTTATAAAAGAGCTTTAAACCTGGGCGTTTTTAGTGCCGATTTGGGTTACATTAACATTTACGATAAAAATAATGTGGTAGTATCGTACCTTTTGGCGGTAAAAAACCTGGCCGATGGTATCAGAGTTGGGCAATTTTTCGATTTTAATGCACTGCGCCGTATGGCGTCCAACTCAACCAACCTTGACTCGCTGATGGAAATGTCGGTAACCAGTTTCAATAAAATGGACTCTTACCTGCGCGACCAGAACCGCAGCAACGTTAGTACACTAATTGTAACCGGAACCTGGATTGAAGGGCTATATATTGCTTCAAGCGTTGTTAAAGAAACAAAAAGTAAGGAGTTGGCTATTCGTATTGCCGAGCAAAAAAATATTATCGATATTCTTGAAATCATCTTAAGTAACTATATTAGCGAGCCTAATTTTGCTACATTGGTTGAAGATATTCGCGAGTTAAAGGCTGCTTATGCCCCTATCAGAATAACAACTGAGCTGGCAGAGCCAAAGAGAATTGAGAAAGATGGTACGCTTATTGTTATTCAGGATGAAATAAGCACAGTTCACTATACTGAGGAGCAACTGGCTACTATTATGGAACTTATTTCTAAAATCCGTAATAGAATTATTGAATAGTTTTGCATAAATATCCATGCAAAAAGTTAGAAGATAAAATTGTGAAATTAAAGCCGGCTGTTACATGTAACCGCTTGTTTTATTTTACCTTAACAAACAAATTTTGACAATATGAAAAAAGTATTATTGGGCTTAATACTTGTACTTTCAATAAGTTCTTTCAGCGCCTCGGCACAACAGTGTGATGAATCGCTTAAGAAACAGGCTTTGAAAGAAATGGGAGACAGCCAATACATTAAAGACTTTTCCATTGATTTGCGAAAAGCCAAAAAAGATATGAAAACAGGCTTTGTAAAATTCTCTGTGATTTTGCACAGTCGCAACCAATATAGATTTACAGTTGTTAACCACCCCGGTAATCCCGAAGAGGTTGTGATGCAATTGTTTGATGGTGACCGTTTGCTAATCAGCAATTTTGAAGGTGGAAAAATATCAAAAGCCCCTGATTTTGTTTGCCGTACCACCAAGGTTTACCACCTCACCTTTTCGTTCCGAAGTGGTGAAGAGGGTTGTGCCGAGGCTGTAATTTCTTTAGTGAAACAGTATGCAGAAGGTGAATTATAATAATCCTTTACCACAAACAAAAAGCGTTCGGTTAAGTTAACCGAACGCTTTTTACTTTATATCAATTATTCTGGATTATTTTCCTTAGGTCGTCAGTCTCTGGCTTTTTTAATCATACCCAAAGTCAGCCAGCCCAATAAAAGAATTATTACCACCATTACTCCCCAAAGCCATAATTCATTTATTACACTTGGTTTTTGAGTAAATTCATCACTTCGAAGGCTAATTTCATCTCCCAGTAGAATCGTTCCGGCATTATCAGGAATATTCTCAGGGAAACGCTCAATATCATAAGAAACTTTATAAGCCTGCTTATTCCCATAATACAAAAAATAGGTGGCTTGAGGCTGAAAACGGGCAATTAAATAATGATAGTACCCTTTTACTTCAACAGAATCTATAGTTAATGGCTGATTGTTCTGATTCTCTATTACCAGCTTCATGCGGGAAACCATTGTATTTGGTAATGAAAACACATTGTTCTCAAAAGAAGAGACTGTACCATTGGCAACAGTTACATAATTATATCTCCACCCCTGCTCCGTTTTAATACTGTCGGTTAAACTGCGAATTGCAACCGGGCGGTAAAAATCAAAATTATTACCTATATAAATCTTTACAAGAGCAACAGGAACCTTGTTTTCAAATTCTAAATCAATAATGGTTTGCTTTCGTTCCTTATCATCCCAAATTTCCTTATTCTTAACCTTAACAGAATTATAAACTCCCCCTTCAACCTGATTGAAGCTTACTTTAGCATATGAAAATAGAGGATTCTCACTACTTTTTACACATAAACGATAAAACTGGTATCGGGAATCTGGAATGGCAACGCGGGTGAATTTATAATCAGTATGGTCATTTTGTATCGACAAAATGCGATAATTATTTACAATACTAAACCATTCCTTTTGATTGTGACTACCTTCGAGCGAAACATTCCAATCAAAATTAGTACGACCAAAACTTAAGTCTATTTGGTTAATTAATTCGTCGGATTTCAAATCAAAAGTAAAATAATAGCCATCGGAATTATGAGATTTATTCACCAGCTGAAATGGTACATCTGTATAAACAATTTTACCTGAAGAGCGCCTTAAAATGTAGGGTGCTTCAATTGTATCTCCTTCATCAGTAAAACCATATATTCGTATATCTGATAAATCATTATTTAGCTTCGAAAATATGTCCTCCGGTAAAGGAACCTTATGCCATTGACCATCGACTCCGTTTAATGGTCGTTTAAAGCTATAATTAGTTATCTGGCCTTGCAGGTTAAGAGAAACAGCTATAAAACTTATTGCGAATAAAAACTGAATCAATTTCGTCATCATAAAATATTGTTTAATTATTGGAGTAGTCAAAAAAAATTAACCCATTTTCTCTTCCTCAGATATTAGGTGCCGGTATTTGTTGTACAAAAATGAAATTCCCAGTAACAATAAGCCCAACGAAACAAAAACAATGGTTTTAGCGATTGTATCAAGATGGGCGATATCGTAGAAAAACAGTTTTAAGAGAGTACCTCCAAATAAAACAATGGCAGCCACACGTAAATAAGATTTTTTCTTCCAAATGCCTAGAGCTACCATCAATAACGCATAAACACCCCATAATATGCTTAATCCAAGTTTATAGGATTGGGTTGACCCCGCCAAATCCATCCAATGAAGAAGTTCACTGCTTGCAACCCACAATACTGCTAAATAAGTTAATAAAATAAACGGTTTATTTAAGTTTTCACGAATCACATTTGCTCGAATCGTTTTGTAAAATGCCATCATTAATAACCCAAAGAAAAGTAATGATATATAACGAATTGCAATGTGCATTATTCCCCTGTTATAATATTCGCCCAAGGTTTTATTAATATAGGTTTCGCGTAAATCGCTTAAGTAATAAAGACTGCTAAATAAAAACACAAACACAAGCAGGAAGTTAATAATCAGGGTTAAATATGTTAAGACCTGACTTTTAATTTTAGATATATTAATAAACGAAACCAGCGCAAAAAACAACAAACTATAATTAATAAGCCAAACTACTTTAAAATCTCTTAAACTATAATTGTAGTAATAACTTGGATAATCTTGATTTTCATTATTTATAACCAATGATGAATCGGTAAATAATTGTTCCCAATAGTTTGCTATTTCAAGCCGGAATGAAAAATAAGAAACTATAACCAGAATAGCACCCATCATAAAACCGGCCATAATTTTTAAGGTGTCGTTGGTCAAAGCTGAATGATATTGTGCTTTTCGGTTAAAATAGTTCATAAAGGCAAAGGCCATCATGAATAAAACTGAGGACAAAAATTGAATGTTGAGCAAAAAGGAAACTCTAGTATCGGGATAGTCAGGGTTATAATTATCGTATACCAAAGCCCAGTCGTGTATAATGCTGAAAAAAGCCAAAATCATTAATGGATAAGCAATTTTCTCATATACTTTGATGGCATAAGCACGTCCTATCCAGAAAAGCAACGCGGCCTCTCCTACCCATAAAAGGGTTACCCAATTACCATCTAATTGAACAGGAATGGCTATGGTTATGAAAATTAAAACCAGACCTGAAACGAAGTACAAAAGCTGTTTATCGCCTAAATTCTTTCGGTAAATAAGAGCTGCCACAATAAAATGAATTACGGCATTGGCGAGAGTAAAAAAGCCCAGCAATTTTTCTCCACCGGCAATATCGTTTACAAGCGAATAGCCAAAACCGTAAAAAATAAAAGAGTTCGACAAAACCAACAGCACGTCTCCAATATTGAGTTTCTCCTTTTGTAAAACTTTAAATGCTAAGAAAATAAGATAAAAAATAAGGAAAAATACGGTCAAGAAACTAAACGCAAGGGCTATTTGCTTTTGAGCGCTAAATCGGAATAAGAACCACGAAGCATAAATTAACCAGGTAAAAATAAACGCAGAATAATAAAGCGGTTTCCAATATTTATGAAATGCTATTATTAAAATTCCAATATTGATGATGGCAGTATAAGTAAATAAAACTGCCACCCGGCCTGAGCCATCGCTTAACAAAAAAGGTACGGCATAGGCACCCACCAAGCCAATAAGGGCAATAACCTGTCGGTTATAATTTAACGATGCAGCCACAGCAAACGAAGTAAAAACCACCATCATTGCAAAGGCTAAAACCTGAGGAATTAACTGGTAAAAACTGTAACTGGCAAAAGTAATAAAATACATAATGGCCAATGCCCCACTCACCAAAACAGCACTAAAATTCAGAAAGTTCTTTTTCAAATAAACTCCTGTACCCAGCATGGCCAAACCAAAAATATAACCTAAAATTATTCGTGCCAGCGGACTTATAATTTGGTGATCGATGGCATATTTTGCTCCAATGGCAACACCAATTACTGTAATAACAATTCCTATTTTACTAATTAAATTCTCGCCAATAAACTTTTCAAGATTAGATTTTGAAGAAGGCGTGGTGGTTGTTGACGGCTTAATTCTTTTGGGCTCATTGTAAGGTTTTGAAACTCTCTCCTGCTCAATTACAGGGCCTTTAACACTTAAAGTTGGTGGTTGCTGACTCAGAACTTCAGATATAACAACTGTTTCATCGGGAAAAGAGGATGCAATATCCTCATTACCTTTAAGTTCAATTTTTTTTATCTCTTGTTTTAAATTATCAACTTCTTTAAAAAACTCGACTTGTTTCTTTTCAAGATATTCAAGTCGGGTTAAAAGTTGATTCAGTTTTTCTTGATTGTTATTCATAAATATAGGTTAAGGCCCTGTTTTGCTATGTGTCTTTTGTAATGTATCCTCATAATTCTGCATCAAAGATTATTCAACTATTAAATAACCCACAACATTTAACATTATGAACATCATGCCGCTAATAAACATTAAAAATAAGATAACGGTTTTAACTTCAATCAACTCCCGTCCCTCTTTTAAAATCAACTTGTGAAAATTTGGCAATACAATGGTTAACAATCCTAACAAAAAAATGGATGAAGTACCAATTTTCCACCAATACCTAATGGAAATGTCTGGTTATGACCGGTAAAAAAATAGTAAATATCGTGGATAACCACCGAATTTCAAAAAACAATAACATCAACAACAGCGCTCCAACGAATTTGTAGTTGTTTCATAGTTTTGGTTATTAGGTTAATACAAATATAACAAAGTAACTCAAATAAACCAGGTTCTTTTTAAGTTGGCTTAATTTGCAAAAAATGAAAAGCCCTTTCATTAATTTACATATAATAATTTGCTATTCAGGAATAGATTTTGTAACATCAAAGCATTATAAATCGTAGAAATACTAAGCCGTTTGGATACGTACAGGGAGATGACTTCGAAGTTTTGGACGGTTATACAAAAGAAATAACATCAACAAATTTTTGAGACATGGGGAACTATACTAACAACTCATATATCAGGCTCTTGTCGGTTTCAACAACTGTTATTGCCACAGTAATGGTTATCGGCCTATTTATTCATTCGGCCGACCCTATAGTGAAAACATATGGAGAACAAAATCCTCCAACCGAAAACTTCGTAAAAAGTTATGCGATTCATGCCTTACCTATTCCTAAACAAATGACATTTGCCAACGAAGAGGTACCACTCAATAAAACCTACGTTCGCGAAAGTTTCGACCGTGAGGTGCTAGTTAACACTTACTGGCAATCGCAGACATTATTACTGATTAAACGCGCCAACAGATATTTTCCTGTTATAGAGCCAATTTTAAAGGAACAAGGCATTCCCCAAGACTTTAAATACCTGGCACTGATTGAAAGCGGATTAATGCCTCGCATTGTTTCTCCTGCCGGAGCTGCCGGTATATGGCAATTCATGCCAAATACAGCCAAGGATTATGGTTTGGAGGTAAATAAGGAAGTTGATGAGCGTTACCATTTAGAAAAATCAACGGTTGCGGCTTGCCGCTACCTTAAAAAAGCTTACGAAAAATATGGTTCGTGGGCTCTGGCTGCTGCAGCATATAATGCTGGTCCTGCCGGAATTGAACGTCAACTGGGAAAACAAAAATCAACAAGCTATTACGAGTTGTTATTAGGAGAAGAAACCGGCAGATATGTATTCCGCATTCTGGCTATTAAGCAAATTATTGAAGACCCGCAAAGCTATGGCTTTTATTTTACCGCCGATGATTTGTACTACCCTATTCAATATAATGAGATAGAAATTAACGGATCCATTGCAAATATTGCAGATTTTGCAAGCGAAAACGGAATCACATACCGCGAACTTAAAGATATGAATCCCTGGCTGCGTGAAACATTTTTAACCAACGCAACCGGTAAAAAATATACGCTTAAAATTCCCAAACCGGGAGCTTTTATCGTGGATTAATGACGTTATAACAACTCAGCATTATTATTGCTATTGCCTTCATCTTCGGTGTCGACATGAATGGTGACTGTTAATCCCATTTTTTCTTCAATTATTTTTTCGTACCGGCTGGCAATATTGTGTGCCATTTCAAGGCTGTAGTTTCCGGGCAACATTATATGGAACGTGAGCTCAGTATGATTTCCATAATGATGTATTTTAAAATGATGAGGATTAAGCGGAACTTGTGCTTCAACTAAGGTTCCGCATTGAATTACCTGCTTTTCGGTTTCCTTGTTAATGCCCTCTCCCAGCAGTAAACTAACCGAATCTTTCATTATTCCGTAAGTTGTATAAAAAATAAACAGCGAAACTAAAAATCCCAGAAAACTGTCGATCCACCATATCCTATTCCCAACAAAAATTCCAAAAAGAATAATAACACTTGAAATGGCATCTGAACGGTGATGCCAGCCGTCGGCTATAAGAGAGTTATATCTGTATGCTTTTCCTATGATGAGCGAATATCTGGCCATAATCTCTTTTACAATTACCGATGTAACAGTAACCCATATGGCAACAGCACCAAAAACACCTTCCGACTTTTCGCGAAACTTTACAATTGATTCAATAAGAAAGTTAAATCCAACAACCGCCAAAAGCACACCCACAACAATGGAAGCTATAAGCTCGGCTCTTCCGTGCCCGTATGGATGATTCTTATCGGCTGGGGATTGTGAATATTTAATGCCTACCAAAACAGCCACTGAAGAAACCGAATCGGACAAAGTATGCCATGCATCAGCTATCAATGCTACAGAGTTTGAAATAATACCTGCCCAAATTTTTAAGGCAAACAGAGCAGTATTTAAAATAATCGAAAGCCAGGTGGCTACTAATGGTTTTTTACTATTTTTCACCGAATTATTAAATATATATCAGGTTTAGACGATTATGGTATTAATAGCTTTTATCAACCGGAAAACCTTGCTTAACCCAGTTTATAAAACCACCATCAAGTTCGTAGACCTTTTTGTATTTCATTTTACTTAACAAGGCGATTACTTCTTTTGACCGAACGCCTTTTTCACAATAAATAAATATTGGTGTGTTAGTATCAATCTTTGCTAACAGGGCTTCCAAAGCATCTTTTTCACCTGCCCATTGAGCATTTGCAATGCGACTTTTCAAAAATTCTTCCTCAACCCTGACGTCTAATAAAACAGGGTTCTCAGCTTTTTGTAACTCTTGATAAAAATCGGCAGGGCTAAGCTTTATAATTATTATTGCTATGGTAAAAACCCATAAAAGCAAAATCTTTGCACAATACATAATCAACAAATTAAAAAATCTTCAATTATTCTATCAACCTGAAACCAATGCTCTTCTTTACAAATTAAATGGTTGTTTAATACTGTTAACCAACCTCTGTCAATCCACTTTTCTGCAGTTTGGTTAAAACCTTGAAAATACTCCGTAAAATTGTTATTACAATGCTCTATATTAATTCCCCACATGGTGCGCAATCCTAGCATTATCATTTCATTGTAACGCTCAGCCCGGCTTAATGTTTCTTCTTCGTGCAATAAATCAAAACGGCCGGTAAGATATTGTTTAAGATTCGACTTATTCCAAAAGCGTTTATTTTCAACAAACGAATGACTCCCAGGGCCAAAACCCAAATAAGGAACATTTTTCCAGTAAGACGTATTATGTTGTGAAAAGTATCCCGGGCTACAAAAGTTAGATACTTCGTAATGAACCTTACCGACCTTACTAAGCCCGTAGCAAAGCAGTAAATACTGCTCCAAACTTTCAACATCGCTCAATTCATTCAAAAAACCATTTCGTTTCAGGCTGAAAAAAGATGTTCCTTTTTCGATGGTTAAATGGTAAGCCGAGATATGTTGTACAGGCAGACTTTGAAAAACAGCCAGGTTTTCTCGAAAACTTTGTCTGTTGCTCCAGGGTAAGCCATAAATAAAATCAACGCCAATATTATTAAATCCAACTTTTATAGCATTATCAATTGCCATTTTAGCCTGATGCGAATTATGACGACGTTGCATTTTTTGTAAATCCAAATCATTAAAACTTTGAATCCCTATACTTAACCTGTTAAACCCACGGTTAAATATTTCGTTGAGATAAGAAACCGATAAATCGTCAGGGTTGCATTCAACAGTAATTTCAGCTTTATCAGATATAATAAAAAAGTTTTTAAAAGCATTTAAAATCTCGGTTAAATGCTCAGGCTTGAGTAGTGATGGCGTACCACCTCCGAAATAAATGGTATTAATAGGGTAATTAAAATCAGTTGCACGTAAAGCTATTTCGCTTTTTAAATTCTCAACAAATTGAGGAATTGACCTCAATTGAGTGGTTTTAAAAAAATCACAATAACCACATCGCGAAAAACAAAACGGAATATGAATATAAAGTCCGGCCATGCTATAGATTGTTTCACGTGAAACATTCAAAAACAGAAAGTTAAAGGGGTTTATCAACAGTTTTTCAACAGAAACAAACAGTTTTATTAACAACTTTCAATGGTTATTTGTTAATAAACCAACAAAAATGAATACAAATTCATTTTTTACCAATAATTTTTAAATTATAAAGTAAAAGCGTTATTTTGCCAGAAAAAAATGCAAGTAATCGCTTATCTAAAAAAATATCCATTTACCGTTATCAGTGTATCCATAATTCTTTACCTAAGTTTTATGTCGGTAGGCGGAATTCCCGATAATAAGTTTTTTCAATTTCGTCGTTTCGATTTGATTGTCCATTTTTTAATGTATGCCTTTCTCTCAGTGGTATTCTTTAGTGAAAGATATAAAAACATCAGGAATGAAAATATTAAGTTGATATGGAAAATATTTCTGGTTTTGATTTGCTTTGGCGCTACCATTGAAATTCTTCAACCCGTTTTATCGAACAGAAGCTGTGAATTTTTTGATTTCATGGCCAACATACTTGGCGTTTTTGCAGGCTTTTTCACCCATAGGTTATGGGTGAAAGTACTAAAGCGATAAAAACAGTTTTTCCTGCTTTTCATAATTGGCGGCTATTGAGCCAATGGTTTCGCTGGTAAAAAACTGCTCTACCTCGCTCCTAATCTTACTGTACTGCTCGTGAACAGTACATTTTTTTGAACTGTTATCCTTACAATAACACGGACGTGCACCAATAATACAATTATCGAATAACTCACGACCATCAATAATGATAATAATATCGAATAATGTAACTTCAAATGGGTCTTTATTAAACGAAAAACCTCCGTTTGGACCACGTAAACTCGACAAAATACCTTTTCGAACAAAAACCTGCAAAATTTTACTTAAAAATTGCATAGGAATTTCCAGCTCCGAAGCCATTCGCCTCACATTCACTTTTGTTCCTGAAGCCGCTTTTATTCCAATGTAAATTATAGAACGCAAAGCGTATTTGCATGTCATCGAAAGCATAATTCCTATGTTTTAATTTGCTTGTATTTACACCATTCCTTTCTGAATGATGATTTTGTATTTATTTGAAATTTACGCTTTTTACCAAAAACATTCATAATAAACGGTGAAAATAATCGTGATTTAAAAAAACTTCCAACGCTATTAAACTTAGCCGGTGATTTCATAACCCACTGAAACATTCTAAAAGCTTCTCTATCCTTTAACCCGGTCATATTTTGCTCCACAGCTTGTTTGCGATTGTAAAGCAATAATTGTGGCAAGTTAATTTTTACCGGACAAACTTCATAGCACCTGCCGCACAAAGAACTGGCAAAGCTCAGATGCTTATAATCGCTGAACGCCTTTAAATGCGGTGTGATAACTGATCCTATTGGTCCTGAATATACCGCGTTATAAGTATATCCTCCAACATTTTTGTAAATAGGACAAGCATTTAAACAAGCCCCACACCTGATGCAGGCAAGCGCTTCTGATTGGTGTGGTTTGGAATAAAGATTGGTTCGACCATTATCCAATAAAATAACCACCATTTTCTCAGGGCCATTTTTTTCATCGGGTTTGCGCGGCCCTGTTATAAACGAATTGTAAACAGAAACCTGTTGTCCGGTACCATGACAAGCCAATAAAGGCCAAAATAAATCAAGATGTTTAACACTTGGAATTATTTTCTCGATACCTGCAATTACAATATGAATTTTTGGGTAAGCAATGGTAAACAATCCATTTCCTTCGTTTTCGGTTAAAGCAATACCACCTTCCTGCGCAATAAGAAAATTGGCACCGCTTATTCCCATACCCGACTCTTCAAATTCCAACCGGAGTTTATCCCTAACATAAGCCGTTAATCCTTCGGCTGTTTCATCGGGCGAAAGATTAAAAAGTTTATTAAAAAGATTGGCTACATCCTGTCTCGATTTATGCATGGCAGGCGTGAGAATATGGTACGGCTTCTCCCCGGCTTTCTGAACAATAAATTCGCCAAGATCGGTTTCAATGGCCTCCACTCCTGCTTTTTCAAGTTCTTCATTTAAATGAAGTTCTTCAGAAGTCATTGATTTACTCTTAACCACCTTTTTTATATTGGCATCTTTTGCAATATCGGTAATAAAGTTAACAGCTTGTTGAGGAGTTTCGGCCCATAAAACTTCAATGCCATTATTGGTGGCTGCAGTTTCAAATTGCTCCAGATATGCCGGCAGATTTTTTAAAACCGAACGTTTAATAGCAGCGGCTATACTTTTAGCTCTATTAAGATCATCATATCTATTTAAGCCAAGCTCAAAGGCTGCATCATATTTCGATATATTATAGGCAATAGTATTACGGTGCTTTAAATTAAAAGCAACATTATCCGAATCGGCTAAAAATTGTTTATGATTACTGTGCATTCAATATTTTATCGGCAAAGCGGTATTTTATTGATACGTTGTTCATGGCGCCCACCTTCAAAAGGTGTTTCCAGAAACAAGTCAACAACCTTTTTGGCATCATCTACAGAAATAAATCTACCCGGTAAACTACAAATATTGGCATTGTTATGAGCACGCGCCAACATTGAAATTTCAGGAATCCAACATAAAGCAGCTCTGATGCCCTGATGTTTATTGGCTGTAATATTAATACCATTGCCACTGCCACAAATTGTAAAGCCAATTTCGCACTCACCTGTTTCAACAGCACTGGCCAAAGGATGTGCATAATCGGCATAATCAACACTATCAGGTGAATTGGTACCAAAATCAACAACTTCAATTCCCTTATTTTGCAAATATTCCTTAAGAATAATCTTTAACTCGTACCCTGCATGGTCACAACCAATTGCAACTTTTTTAAATGTCATTCCGCTTCAAAATTTTTAGGTTGATGTTTTATTAATTGCGTTCCAAAGATACTAATTATCAGTTCAAAAGTAAAAGCAGTAAATGTGCAAATATTAAAAGTATTGCAACCAATAGGTTAATAACAACAAATGGTTAAAATGGTGTTAATAATTTGTGAACTATTAAAAATAACTTTTTAAAAATTTGTGTTGATTTATTCGATTTTTTTTTGAACGTTCTTTTATAAAACAGATGTCAAGTTTATTTTTATAGAAAATGTTGATTTTTTTAAACAGCTTTAATCTTAAAAAACACTTTTGATTTTAAGGAAAATAATAACTTTGAAATCAATTAACAGTTTGTGAATAACCTAACGTTTCGCTTCATTTTCAAAACATTGTAATTATAATAACTGTTAATAGAGAGGTTATAAAATAATGCAATGTAAATTTTCAAGGTTTTTGTAGCTTTTTTGTCAACAGTATTAACAGTATAGTATCATCATCATATTATTTTAAAATTAAATATATG
The DNA here is from genome assembly GCA_964521525.1 of uncultured Marinilabiliaceae bacterium. Lineage (GTDB taxonomy): Bacteria > Bacteroidota > Bacteroidia > Bacteroidales > Marinilabiliaceae > CALEUX01. The sequence goes on from CAZFTD010000001.1 coordinate 46,639, forward strand.
AATAATAATAGTGAGTGGATAAAAGCGGGGTTTGTTACTGATGATGTTCCTGCTAAAATTAACCTGGTTGAAGAAATAAATCGAATTAAAAAGGAGAAAAATGCCATAATAATGGCTCATTATTATCAGGTTAAAGAAATACAGGATATTGCCGATTTTGTTGGCGATAGCTTAGCTTTAGCTCAGCATGCTGCTAAAACATCTGCAGATATTATATTATTGGCTGGTGTATTGTTTATGGGTGAAACGGCTAAAATTCTTTCACCCGACAAAAAGGTTATAGTTCCCGATTTAAATGCCGGATGTTCTTTGGCTGATAGCTGTCCGGGCGATGAATTTGAAAAATTTGTAAAACAATATCCCAATCATGTTGTAGTAACCTATGTTAATACATCTGCAGCTGTTAAAGCTTTATCTGATATTGTTGTTACAAGTACCAACGCGGTTGGTGTAATTAACAGCATTCCAAAGGATAAACCTATATTATTTGGTCCCGATAAAAATTTGGGCAATTATTTACAAAGTTTAAGCGGACGCGAAATGGTTTTATGGGATGGAGCTTGTCATGTACATGAAAAGTTTTCAGTGGAGAAAATTTTGGAATTAAAAGAGCAAAATCCATATGCAAAAATTATAGCACATCCCGAATGTAAGAAACCATTATTGCTTTTGGCCGATTTTGTTGGTAGTACAGCTGCTTTATTAAAGTATACCATCGAAAGCAACGAGAATGAGTTTATTGTAGCAACCGAAGCTGGTATTTTGCATCAAATGCAAAAAGCATCACCTCATAAATTGTTTATACCTGCCCCACCAATGGATTCAACTTGCGGTTGCAACGATTGTGAGTTTATGAAGTTGAATACATTAAAAAAAGTATATTTATCTTTGAAGAATGAGTTTCCATTAGTGGAAGTGAATGAAGATGTTCGTAAAAAGGCTTTAATTCCTATACAAAGAATGTTGGAAATATCAAAAGAATTAAAACTTTAGCCGATAATAGTTATTTTTCAATATGATTTATAATTTTGAATTTCCTGATTTTTTGTAAAACTTGTAAGCTATAATTTTTAAATTAAGCTGTGTTGTTTTACTTAAATTATACAAATAATTAACTTTAGCTCAATAAACTAATTATTTTCTGATGAATGAACTATCTTTACTCCTTGTTGAGGATAATATTTTAAATCAGAAGCTTATATTTTTAAATCTGGTAAAACAGGGTTTTAAGATTGATGTGGCCAATAATGGTTTGGAAGCGGTTGAAAAATTTAGGGAAAGGAAATATAATCTGATACTTATGGATTTAATAATGCCCGTAATGGATGGTTTGGAAGCAACAAAGCATATCAGGCATATTGAATCGATTAGTGGAGGCCATACGCCAATTGTTGGACTTACAGCCAATACGTATGACGCTGATAGGGAAAAGTGTTTGGCAAGCGGAATGGATGAATTTATGACAAAGCCTTTTGACATAGAAATTTTCCAGGAAATTATTAAAGAGCTTGGCATTGAAATAAACAGTTAATGCCTCATATTGAATGAGTATTGATATTAGGAAACTTGAAAACAGCATAAATGCTGATAAAGAAATTGAACAAAAATTACGGCCATTAACTTTTAAAGATTTTAAAGGTCAGTATAAGATTGTAGAAAATCTGGAAGTTTTTGTTAAAGCTGCTTTAATGCGGGGTGAGGCACTCGACCATGTTTTACTGCACGGACCTCCCGGATTGGGTAAAACTACCCTTTCGAATATTTTAGCTAACGAATTAAATGTAGGGTTTAAAATTACAAGTGGACCTGTTTTAGACAAACCTGGCGATTTAGCTGGTATTTTAACCAGTTTAGATGATAATGATGTTTTATTTATTGATGAAATACATCGTTTAAGCCCTGTGGTTGAAGAGTATTTATACTCAGCAATGGAAGATTTTAAAATTGATATTGTTATTGATAAAGGTCCCGGTGCAAAATCTATTCAAATTGAATTAAATCCATTCACTTTAATTGGTGCTACTACTCGGAGTGGTTTGTTAACCAGTCCGTTACGTGCCAGGTTTGGAATAAATTGTCATTTAGAGTATTATGATACCGATATTTTAAGTGCAATTATTGTACGTTCATCAAAAATATTGAATGTTGATATTGTGGATGATGCTGCTAAAGAAATTGCGCGACGAAGTCGGGGTACACCACGTATTGCCAATGCATTGTTACGAAGAGTACGCGATTTTGCCATGGTTAAAGGCGAGGGATTTATTGACCTTGACATTACAAAGTATTCATTAAAAGCATTGAATATTGATGAATATGGGCTTGATGAAATGGATCATAAAATTTTGTTAACCCTTATGGATAAGTTTCAGGGTGGGCCTGTTGGTTTAAATACTATTTCTACTGCTATTGGTGAAGACTCAGGTACTATTGAAGAGGTTTATGAACCCTTTTTAATTAAGGAGGGTTTTTTAAAACGTACGCCTCGGGGACGTGTTGTTACTACTTTAGCTTATAATCATTTTGGGAGAAATCCTGGAACTATACAAAATTCCTTGTTTTAAATTTATGAGTGGAAGTTTAAGAGGTCTTGCCGGTGAAACCATTATCTACGGCGCCACTACTATGTTAGGACGGTTTTTAAACTGGCTATTAATGCCATTGTATATTAGAACTGTTTTACCCGAAGAATATGGTGTTGTAGTTAATATTTATAGTGTAATATCCATATTACTTGTGGTTTTTACCTATGGTTTGGAAACGGGTTTTTTTAGATATGCCCGAAAGGGAGAACAGGAAAACGTTTATAAAACCTCGTTAGTAATGATTGGTAGTACAAGTTTGTTATTAATTGTGCTAACTTTTTTCATGGCTGGTAGTATTAGCGATTATTTCTATGACGGAAAATACAGTAATACTTTAATTTTAGTAAGTATTATAGTTGCTTTTGATAGTTTTTTAGCCATTCCATTTGCCAATTTACGGTTACAAAACAAAGCTCTTCGCTTTGGAATAGTCAAAATAACCAATATCTTATTGAATATTGGATTTAATTTACTCTTTTTATTAGTTATTCCACTTTTAATTCGTAATAATTTAATAAGTAATTATTGGCAAGAAGTTTATAATAAAGGTAATGGGGTTTTTTATATTATTCTTAGTAATGTTTTAAGCAGTGTTTTAATAGTACTTTTCTTTGTTAACGAATTCAGAAGATTAAAAGGTAGCTATGATTATTCTTTATTGGTTAGCTTATTTAAATATTCCTGGCCTGTTTTGGTTGTAGGTATAACCGGGATGGTTATTCAAAACAGCGATAAAATACTAATGCCTAAATTATTAGGTGAGAATGGTTTTAAGGAATTAGGAGTTTACGGAGCCAATTTTAAGATTGGTGTTTTAATGAGTTTGTTTACACAATCGTTTCGTTTTGCTTTTGAGCCTTATTTTTTTAAAATTCAGGAAAAAGGAAAACAATCCTATGCCAAGGTAATGGAATATTTTCTGTTTTTTGGAGGTATTATTTTCCTTGGTGTTATGCTATTTATTGATATTATTAATCTGCTTTTAACTAAAGAGTATCTTTATGGAAATATTATAATTCCGTATGTTTTGTTAGGGCAGTTGTTTTATGGCATTTATTTTAATTTATCGCTTTGGTATAAATTATCAGATAAAACCATTTATGGAGCGATTTTTGGAATTATGGGAACTGTTATTACAGTATTGTTGAATTTTATATTAATTCCTGAATATGGAATTATTGGTGGTGCTTTAGCAATAATGGCTGGTTATGGAACCATGATGGTTGTTTCTTTTTTTGTTGGTCAAAAATATTATCGGGTACCTTACTCGTTAAAACAATTGACTTTTATAACCATCGGTATTTTTTTGGTTTTTATTGTTGATAAAATGGTTTATTTTGATAATCTGATATATAGATTTACTTTTAAAGGAGTTATATTTGTTTCCTTTATAGTTTATTTTCTTATCATTAATGGTAATTTAAATTTTTTAATAGGGAAAAAATGGTTGAAATTAAAGTTATAAATAAAAGCAATAATATTTTACCTCAATTTAGTACAGAACATTCGGCCGGAGTTGATTTACGTGCATTTTTGAATGAGCCTATCGTAATAAAACCGTTTCAGCGTGTTTTAGTGCCTACCGGTTTATATATTGAAATTCCTCACGGATACGAAGCTCAAATTAGACCTCGTAGTGGATTGGCCATTAATCATGGTATTTCTGTTTTAAATTCTCCAGGAACCATTGATTCAGATTATAGGGGAGAGGTAAAAGTTATTTTAATTAATCTTTCTGATTCCGATTTTGTTATAGGAGATGGAGACAGGATTTGTCAGATGGTTATTAATAAATATGAACGATTTGAATGGAGTTTAGTTGAAAAACTATCTGATACCGAGCGTGGTGCCGGTGGTTTTGGTCATACGGGTAAGTTGTAGGAAGTAATTTTTTTATTTTTAATTTTTAAGGATGAATAAGAATAGCATTTTATATTACCTCATTTTCTTAAGTATAGGTATACTTTCTGGTTGTAAATCAACTAATAATGTAACGTCATTTGAGAACATATTGTATCCCAATGGGCGTTTTTTTATAGTTAAACCAGTTGATGAAGCAACAACCAAACGATTTGAATATTTTTTACTTGAAGCCAGCAGGTTTAAAATGTTGGGTGATTTTAATAAAGCCGTGTTATATTATAAAGAAGCTATTGGTGTTGATACAACTTGTGCCACATGTTATTTTGAGTTGGCGCAGTTAATATTTCAAAGTGGCGATTCAAAAAATGCTGAATCTTTGGCTTTTAAAGCAGTTCAGTTAGACCCTTCAAACGAATGGTTTTTATCTTTATTGTCAAAAATTTATCATAACAATAAAAAGCCAGAATTGGCTTTGCAGGCATCTAAATTTTTGGTAAAACAAAAACCAAATAACGTTGAATACATTTATAATTTGGCACAATTTCAATATTCATTAGGTCAGTACAAAGAAGCTATAGAATCACTTAATAAAATAGAAAAATTACTTGGTAAAAACGAATTTTTAAGTCTTGAAAAGCATAGTGTTCATATACAAAATAAAGATTTTAAAAGTGCAGAAAAAGAGCTTCGTTCATTGATAAATGCTTTCCCAGCTAATCTTGATTATAGAGTTTATTTGGGCGATTTTTTTACTCAACGGCGTAAATTAAAAGAAGCCTACGAGCAATATAACATCGTCATTAAAGGCGATCCTAATAATAGCATGGCCTATTTTAGTCTTGCCAATTACTATTTATTAATCAATGATATTCCAAATTTTAAATCTTCTTTTCAAAAGGGGTTCGGCAGTTCAGGAGGCGAATTTGAAGCTAAATTTCAACGCTTAATGCCTTTTTTAATGAATATGGATGATACCGGAAATCCACTTAATGACTCTGATTTTGAATCTATTTTTCAAACTTTTATTGCAACACACCCTCACGAAAGTAAAGTATATTTATTGTATGCCAATTATTTATCTCATAAAGGAAAGGTAAATGAGGCATTGTTGGCATACGAGAATTCGTTATTATTAGATGAAAAACAAGAAGATGTTTGGCAGGATTTCTTATTTCAATCATTAAATAATCATGAAAAAGAAGTTTTTTTAACTCATTGTCAAAACGGTGTAAAAGCTTTTCCTGAAAACCCAATTATTCACTATTTAACCGGAATAGCTTATTCTTTTAACAACAATAGAAATAAAGCTATTTTTCACCTTAATGAAGTAATAAAGTATAGTAAAGATAATATACGTTTAGAAGCTCAAACATATGGCTTTTTAGGCGATTTGTATTATCAGGAAGGAGATAGGGATAAAAGCTTTGAAAGCTACCAAAAATCAATTGATTTAGACGATAAACAAGTTGGCATTCTTAATAATTACGCATACTATTTAAGCGTTGAAGAGATTAATTTAGATAAAGCAGAGCGTATGATATCAAAAGTAATTGAGCTTGAACCTCGCAATGCAACTTATCTCGATACCTATGCCTGGGTTTTATTTAAACGTGAAAGGTATTTTGAAGCACTTTTTATAATTGAACAAGCCATTACTTACGGAGGCGATAAAAATGGAGTAATTCTTGAACATTACGGCGATATTCTTTACAAAAACGGTAATGTTGAAAAAGCTGTTGAATTTTGGATAAAAGCTTCTGAAACAAATGATGAAGATTTATCTGAGAATTTAAATAGAAAAATTAAAGAGCAACGTTTCATTAAATAGCAAGGATGAAACGAGTTATGAGAATGAGTTTTCACAACGGAGTATTACTATTGTAGCGAGTTCTCCCGATTAATCGGGACTGGCTATATGGCCGTTAAAAATCAAATTATAAACAGATGAATAATTGGTTTAAAGTTCTGATACATATTTTGTTATTTATCACTTTTTTATTTAGTTCTTGTAAAAGCAAGGATAAATTGCTTCGCTATGAAACCATCAAATCAATTGATGAGGATGTGTTGGTGAATAATATTTTGGTGAATGAACTAAATTATAATGCTCTTTATTTTAAGCGATTAACTATTGATTTTGATGAGAATGGAAATTCCCGATCTGTTAGGGCTAGTATGTATATTAAAAGGGATTCTTCTATTATTATTTCTATAGTGCCTTTAATGGGTATTGAGATTTTCAGAGTTTCACTCAGTAAAAGCGAGATTAAGGTTATAGATCGTCTTAATCGGAAGGTTATGGTTTCTGATTACAAAAAATTATCAGAACGTTTTTTTGTTGAAATTAACTATAATATTATTGAGGGATTATTAACCAATTCTCTTTTTTCTTATCCAAACTATAATCCTGAGTTGATAAAGGATTACGCTGCATATCATCAAGATTCTTTTTATTCACTCCGTTCGATTAATATGCTTCAATACGAGCGGTTATCAAAACGGAATTCTGATTTATTTCTTCATCAGGTAAATATATTACCAGGTATTTATAAAATTAATGAAAACCGAATTACTAAAACATTGAATCAGATGTTGTTTGTTACTGAATATAAAAATTTTAGTACTTTGGGGAATACACAATTTCCTTATTCTGTTAATATAAGTGCAAAACAGGGAAACAATAACTTTAAACTTAATTTTACTTTTTCCGATATTGAGGTTGATGGTTCCAATTCACTGAATTTCAGAATTCCAGATAAATATGAAATTGTATCTTTCTAAATATTTGATAGTATTATTTATCTTGTGCATAACGAGTTCTGTTCAACCTCAGAATGTTGATAATTTACGTTCTGAAAGGGAACTTCTGTTAAAAGAAATTGAATCAACCAATAAATTATTACAATCCAAGCGACAGTCACGTGAAGCAACATTTCAGCAAATCAATATTTTAAACAAAGAAATTGCTGTAAGAGAGCGATTAATCGATAACTTCAAAATTGAAATTGAAGCGCTTGAGAATAGAATAGAAACCAATCAGTTGGTTATTAATCAGCTTGAAGCTGATATAAAATCAAGCAAGGATGAATATAGTAAATTAATTCGTGATTCATATAGGCGCCGGAATTCGCTTGATGAACTTGTTTTTTTTCTGAGCGCTTCAGGATTTTCCGATGCTTATAATCGGTATCGGTTGGTTAAAGAATATTCAAGATACAGAAAAAATCAGGTTCAAAATTTAATTGATAATCAGGTTCGGTTAAAAGCCTATTTAACCGAAGTTCAATCACAAATGGAGCAAAAAGAAAATGCTCTTAAACAACAGGAAAAGGAATATAGTCAACTTAACAATAATCAACAGCAAAAGAAACTGTTAATAACTGAATTACAAAAGGAGGAAAAGTGGCTTCTATCAACAATTAAGGATAAAGAAAAGAAGGCCAAGGAGCTTGAGAATCGCATACTGGAAATAATTCGTGCAGCTCGTACATCATCAACAACATCGGTTACTGGTAACGATTTTAATAGGTTCATGGGAAAGTTAATTTGGCCTGTGCATAAAGGTGTTATTGTAAGCAAGTTCGGCGAGCATGAGCATCCTGTACTTAAAAATGTGTTGGTTAAGAATAATGGCATCGACATTCAAACCATTGGAAGTGAAGATGTTTTAGCTGTTCATCCGGGTGAAGTAAGTCGGGTAATTAGTATTCCGGGTTATAATAATGCGGTTATAATACGGCATGGAACCTTTTTAACCGTTTACGCCAATTTAAAGGATGTTATGGTTAAACAAGGTCAAAAAGTTAGTTCAGGGGAGTTTTTAGGTAAAGTATTTAAAGAAAGTAATGATGCTGGAGGCATTCTTCATTTTGAAATTTGGAACGAAAACCAAAAGCTTGATCCATCAAAATGGTTGTTACCCTGAAAAATAATTGTTAAATTAGGAAACTCTTTTTGTGTTTTTTAGTATAAGTGTTTTAGTCAGGAACAATATTGAATTAGTATCCTGCTAATCTTATAAATATTGAAAAGTGGATAGAATGGTTATTAAATCTGAAATACAAAATATTAATCTCGTTGAGAGATTAATTGATGATTTATCTGTTAAATATCAAATTCATTCAGATGTTTATGGAAAGCTTCTACTTGCTGTGGTTGAGGGAGTTAATAACGCTATTGTACACGGAAATAAACTCGAAAAGGATAAGGATGTAGTTGTTGAGTATGCGGTATCTGATAAACAGATAGAATTTTTTATAAGTGATTGTGGTAATGGTTTTGATTATAAGAACCTGCCTGATCCTACCAAACCAGAAAATATTGAAAGAACACACGGTCGTGGTATATTTCTAATGAACCATTTAGCCGATGAGTTAGAGTTTAATGATACAGGTAATAAAGTAAAAATGGTATTTTATCTGGCGTAATTGTGAATATTCTATATTACTCCCAAGACATTGATTTTCCTTCAATTAATAAATTAGTTATCACCCAATGGGTAGAAAATGTTATTTGTCATTATAAACAAAAAGGAGGTAATATAAACTTTATTTTTTGTAACGATAATTATATACTCGATATTAACAAGAAATTTCTGAATCACGATTATTATACCGATATTATTACTTTTAATTATTCTAACTCTAAGCAAATCTCCGGTGACTTGTTTATAAGTCTTGATACTGTTCTTTCAAATTCAGAAAAATTTAAATCTTCTTTTTTTACCGAATTGCACAGGGTAATGATTCATGGTGTTCTGCATCTATTAGGTTTTAACGATAAATCTAAAGAAGAAGAATTATCAATGAGGGAAAATGAAGATTATTGTTTAAAGCTTCTGGATGAAGTTTTGAACGATAAAGAAAATAATTGTTTATTAGCTACTTAGATTACCAAACTCTTATAGGTTACTTTTTCTTCATGGTTATATTACGCATAAGTTGAATATTAAGCCCACGTGCCTTTAATTATGTTTAATAAACCAATATAATTATTGCTTGTTTTATTAGTGTTTTTATTTCTTCTTTTTATTTTTGCTGTTTATTATTATTTGCGATGAAATTTGTTTACGATATTATTGTTGTTGGGGGAGGTCATGCTGGTTGTGAAGCTGCATCGGCTGCGGGGAATTTAGGGCTTAAAGTTCTTTTAATTACCATGGATTTAAACAAACTTGCTCAAATGAGTTGTAATCCTGCAGTTGGAGGAATTGCTAAAGGCCAAATTGTTCGTGAAATTGACGCTTTAGGTGGATATATGGGCATTGTTACCGATGCAGCCTCCATACAATTTCGAATGCTTAATCGGTCAAAAGGTCCTGCCATGTGGAGTCCCAGGTCGCAATGCGACAGGATGGTCTTTTCAAATAAATGGCGGCAAGTACTTGAAGATAATCCGAATGTTTCTTTTTGGCAAGACTCAGTAGTTGATTTGGTGTTAAATAACAATACGGTTACCGGAGTAATTACAAAAATGGGGGTAACCTTTTCTTCAAAAGCAGTTGTTCTTACTACAGGTACTTTTCTAAATGGCTTAATGCATATTGGCTCTGTTAAAATGGAAGGGGGGCGTATTTCTGAACAGGCATCCTATGGAATTACCGAAAAGTTGTTTAAAGCCGGCTTTAATACCGGCCGAATGAAAACTGGAACTCCCGTTAGAATTGATGCTCGTACTATTAACTTTTCTGTGTTAACAGAACAGGCAGGAGAGGATGGTTTTCATAAATTCAGCTATTTGAATGTGAGTAACAAGGTACTTAAACAAAGAAGCTGCTACATAACTTATACTAATAATTTGGTTCATGAAGCTATTCAAGAAGGGCTAAGTGAAAGCCCAATGTATAATGGAACCATTCAAAGTTTAGGGCCAAGGTATTGCCCAAGCATCGAAACTAAAATCGTAACCTTTTCTGATAAGGACAAGCATCAATTATATTTGGAACCGGAAGGTGAAACCACCATCGAATATTATCTTAACGGTTTTAGCAGTTCGTTACCTTTAAAAATTCAACTTGATGCGCTTAAACATATTCCAGGACTTGAGAATGCCTCTATTTTCCGACCGGGCTATGCTATTGAGTATGACTTCTTCGATCCAACTCAGCTTAACCACACACTTGAAACTAAGTTGATATCAGGGTTGTATTTTGCCGGGCAAATTAATGGAACCACAGGATACGAAGAAGCCGGTGCTCAAGGTTTAATGGCCGGCATTAATGCAGCATTAAAAATTAAAGGGCATAATCCTTTTGTTTTAAACAGAGATGAAGCTTACATTGGTGTATTAATTGATGATTTAGTTACAAAAGGCGTTGATGAACCCTATCGCATGTTTACCAGTAGGGCCGAATACAGGATTTTATTACGTCAGGATGATGCCGACCAACGTTTAACACCTAAAGGTTTTTCTATTGGATTGGCATCAAAGAGTCGCATGGATTATTTAGAACAAAAAATTCAATTGCGCGATGAACTTATCGCTTTTCTTAAAACTAAGAGTGTTAAAAAGGAAGAGTTGAATCCGTTACTTATGGCCAAAGGAACCACCCCTTTAACGCAAGGCATTAAATTGTTTGATGTTGTAACACGTCCACAAATTACCCTAATTGATTTAATCGATTTTTATAAACCACTGTATACGTATTGTAACATTTTGCCCGATGATAGGAGGGAGGAGATAATTGAGTCAGCTGAAATATTAATTAAGTATGACGGCTATATTGAAAGGGAGCGATTAATGGCCGATAAACTGAAGCGACTTGAGAATATAAAAATTAAAGGAAAATTCGATTATAAAAGCATACACACCATTTCTACTGAAGGACGGCAAAAACTAGAGAAAATTGATCCTGAAACAATTGGTCAAGCCTCACGGATAAGTGGCGTTAGCCCTAGTGACATTAATGTGCTTTTGGTATTATTAGGTCGGTAGTGTTCCACGTGGAACAAGGTTGATGGCAACTTAATTTGGCGAATATGAAACGAGTCTTCAGTACGAGTTCTCATAAAGACGATACACTGAGTTTAGTCGAAATGAGCATAACTAATATAACGAGTTCACCCGGTAAGACAGGACAGGCAATGCGATGGTTAATAATCAAATTATAAACACATGAAACGAACATGTTTGCGAAAAAAACACAACTAGTCCCGACTTTTTTGGGGAAACAGCAATGAATTGAAAATCGGCGGAGCCAAAATAGCAAACATGGAGTTGCCCCGATAACTTGGGGCAACCTGTTCCGGAGTGCGGAAAGCAATCTGACCTTAAACTATAAATTATTTACGGATGAATAGCTATTCAATTAAAGGGAATGTTGTTGATGTTTTTAACCGCAATATCTATAAGGGAGAGGTTTTTGTAGAACAAGGAAAGATTGTTCGAATAAAAGAAAACAGTTCTGTTCCCGATGTATTTATTCTCCCAGGTTTAATCGATGCGCATGTTCATATTGAAAGTTCCATGCTCATCCCATCGCGTTTTGCCCAGATGGTTGTTCCACATGGAACAATTGGAGTTGTTTCAGATCCGCACGAAATTGCCAATGTGTTAGGAGAGGAGGGGGTACTCTTTATGATTGAGGATGGCAAATCGGTGCCTTTTAAGTTCTTCTTTGGTGCGCCTTCATGTGTTCCGGCAACATCGTTCGAAGCTTCAGGCGCTGAACTGGATTCTGCCGCTGTTGAGAAACTTCTGAACAATCCCGACATCTATTTTTTGTCGGAAATGATGAATTTTCCCGGTGTAATTCATAACGACTCTGGTGTGATTGGTAAAATTGAAGTGGCAAAAGCACTCAATAAGAAAATTGATGGACATGCGCCCGGACTATCAGGAGAGGCGCTAATGAGGTATGTTGCCGCTGGCATAGAAACCGACCATGAGTGTGCAACACTTGCCGAGGCTCAGGAGAAAATTGCCCTTGGCATGAAAATCCAAATCCGTGAGGGAAGTGCAGCCCGAAACTTTAAAGCCCTGGCCCCGCTGTTACCGCTCTCACCAAATTCGGTAATGCTTTGTACCGACGACAGTCATCCCGATGAAATTTTAAACCACGGGCATATTAACCGAATCATTCGGTTGGGTTTAAAGATGGGTTATAATCTTTTTGATTTGTTGCAAGCGTGTACCATTAACCCGGCGCTTCATTATAACCTGCCAGTTGGATTGTTGCGGGTGGGCGATGCGGCTGATTTTATAGTTGTAGATAGTTTTGAGCATTTCAATGTTCAGCAAACATATATTAATGGAGTTTGTGTCTTTGACGTCGGCCAGGGAGTTCTTTTTCCTCTTCGTCCGGTTACTGCCATAAATAAATTTCGAACCGAAGAAATATTCGAAGGGCAATTAAAAGTTGTTATGCCTGAAAATAAATCGAAGGTTAAAACAATTGTGGTTGAAGACGGAGAGCTTCTGACAGGCTCCGATGGTTATGAGCCGAAATTGGCAACTAATAGAGAAGTGCAGTCTGACACCAATGCTGATGTGTTAAAGTTGGTGGTGGTTAACCGTTATAACAATACTCCTCCAAGTGTTGGCTTTGTGAAAAACATAGGGTTAAAACAGGGTGCACTTGCCAGCTCGGTGGCTCACGATAGTCATAATATTGTTGCTGTGGGTACTGATGATCAAGCGTTGCTAAAGGCTATTAATGCTTTGATTAATACAAATGGCGGAATAGTGGCGGTTAACAATTCCTCTGTTGATGTTCTGGAGTTGCCCGTGGCTGGCATAATGAGCCTTGACGATGGAGAAACAGTAGCCAAACAATATCAAAATCTGAACAAAATTGCACATTCACTTGGCACTCCGCTTAAAGCTCCATTTATGACATTGAGCTTTTTGTCCCTTTTAGTCATACCATCTCTTAAGTTGGGCGACAGAGGTTTGTTTGACGTGAATTCATTCTCCTTTACCTCGTTGTTCGAATAAATTCGTTTATGGCCGGCAATCATTCATATTATATTGAAGTTTTACGAGAACAGGTAAAAAACCTTCCGAACAACCCGGGTATTTACCAGTTCTTTGACGATGCCGGAAAAATTATTTATGTTGGCAAAGCTAAAAATCTAAAAAAAAGAGTGGCCTCTTATTTTAACCGTGAGCCTGACAATGGAAAAACCCGGGTGTTGGTAAAAAAGGTGAGAGAGATTCAACATTTCGTTGTCGATTCGGAAGAGGATGCGCTTTTATTGGAAAACAATCTTATAAAGAAATATCAGCCCCGGTATAATGTTCTTTTAAAGGACGACAAAACGTTTCCGTGGATTGTGGTGCGCAACGAACCGTTCCCGAGAGTATATCAAACCCGGCAATTGATTAAGGATGGCAGCCATTATTTTGGACCGTATACTTCGGGGATGATGGTACGCACATTGTTGGATTTGTTTCGTCATCTTTATCCAATCAGAACTTGTAATCATAATTTGTCTCCCGAGAACATTGCCAGGCGTAAGTTTAAATTATGCCTGGAATACCATATTGGAAATTGTAAAGGTCCATGCGAAGGATTACAAAACGAAGTGGAGTACCAGAGTCCGATTGACGACATCAAGGCCATTTTGAAAGGTAATATTGGCTCGGTTATTCGGTATCTCAAGGAACGAATGATGCAATTAGCTGCCGAGTATAAATTTGAAGAGGCGGAGGCCTTAAAGCAGCGATTAAAGACTCTTGGCAACTTTCAGAGTAAATCAACCATCGTTAATCCCAAAATTGATAATGTTGATGTGTTTTCAATTCTGAGCGACGACCAATCGGCCTATATTAACTTCTTAAAGATTTTAAATGGAGCAATTGTTCAGGCCCACACCATTGAATATAAAAAGATTTTAAATGAGTCGGAATCCGAATTGCTGGCATTGGCCATGGTTGAATTGCGTGAACGCTTTCAAAGCAATGCAGGCGAAATAATCATCCCTTTTATACCGGATATTAAACTTAAAGGAGTAGAGTTTATAGTTCCACGAATTGGAGATAAAAAGAAATTGCTGGAGTTGTCGGAAAGAAATGTGAAGTTTTACAGGCTCGAGAAGCTTAAACAGGAATCTAATCAAACCAAGTTGCCACCCTCGGTGCGTATTCTTGAAACGCTTAAAAACGATTTGCACTTAAACAAACTCCCGGTGCATATTGAATGTTTTGATAACTCAAACATCCAGGGAACTCATCCGGTTGCGGCATGTGTTGTTTTTAAGAATGGAAAACCGGCAAAAAAAGATTATCGGCATTTCAACATAAAAACGGTTGAAGGCCCCAACGACTTTGCTTCCATGGAAGAAGTTGTTTATCGCCGGTATAAACGAATGATGGAGGAGGGGTCACCGTTACCGCAACTTATCATTATTGATGGGGGAAAAGGGCAGTTGGGGTCTGCCGTATCTGCTTTAAATGAGTTGGGCATTAGTGCTGATGTTAAAATAATTGGAATTGCAAAACGATTGGAAGAAATATTCTTCCCCGACGACCCTGTTCCCATTTATCTCGATAAAACTACTCCTTCGTTAAAACTCATTCAACATCTGAGGAACGAAGCCCATCGGTTTGGAATTACTTTCCATCGCAACAAACGGAGCAATACCTTTTTGAAGTCACAAATGGAAACCATTGCGGGTATAGGGCCAAAAAGTATGGAAGCGTTGCTTCGGAAATTTAAATCCATTTCAGGGATAAAAGACGCTTCGCATGAGGAGATTGTTGCTGTTGTTGGAACCTCCAGGGCAAAATCTATTAGGGAGTTTTTTAAAACACAAAGCAACCCTGTTGATTAAAAATACAGGATGATTAGTTCCTCTGGGTTTATACCCGAAAGGCTGGCTGGTGGTATTTTTGATAATGCTTTTTTTATATGAGTTTTTTCGTGGTATATATTTTTGGTGGCATTTGCTATTTCTTCAGGAAGGTGCTTGTCTGCGTGGTTCGATAATATTTTAACCTCTGCAATTCTTCCTTTAACAACCTCCATGTCAATGGTAAAAATTGCACCGCCTGTCTGAACTCTTTTCTTAAATCCGTAAGATGGACTGTAACCATAATTCCACTCCCAGGTGTGGTATTTTTCCGTTTTTAATTTCTCAATAGCCAGAATTTCTTCTGCAGTAAAAGTATAAATTTCTGAATTGCTCTTCTCGCGGAGGGCTTGTTCAAGGTTTATTAAAAACTCATTAGCCGTCCATCCTTTATTTATTTCGTCCACCAGATTAACTACCTGGCTTCGAACCGACTTTACAGCCTTATCTCTAAACCGAAGAGCATCACTTTTTAAGCTTTCTGTTAAAACATTCAGATTTGAATTGTATAGCAACGTTCCGTGATGCATAACTCTGTTTTTAAACACATGACAAGCATTACCCGAAATTTTTTTGTAATGAACCAGCAAGTCGTTTCTTTGGCCACTTCGGGCAGGTACGCCCCATTGATTTAAAACCGCTGTAATGGGTTGCGTTGCTTTTTTAAAATTTACCAAATCTCCGCTTTCCCCATTTTTAATAAAGCAGTAGTTAATATTTCCTTCGTCGTGATAAACCGTTCCTCCACCTGATAATCGCCGAAACAATGGAATATCTCTTTTTTCAATATAGGGGAGGTTTACTTCAGCTAATGCATTTTGATGCTTCCCAATAATGACAGATGGCGAATTGATATAAAAAAATTGAATATCCTCCGATTTATGTTTAAGCAAATATTCTTCAGCGGCCAGGTTAAAACCGGGTTCGTTTGACATACTAATTATTGACAGGGGAGACATTTACAAATTATTTTTTGAAAGTTAAGTTGTCGATTCTATAAAATACAAACAGATGCTGTTTAGTATTGTTTCGTTGCTAAACCTTTAAATAGTCAATTTATACAGTTATTTAATATAGCTTAGTTTATCATTTTTTGTGTTTGTATGGTATCATCGTTAAAAAGAATTTCAACAATATAGTATCCCTTGTTCAGGTGCCCGGTGCTGATGCTTTGGCCTGAGAAAGCCTTCTTATAAACAGCAAGGCATCGGCCACTCAAATCATAAAGCGAAATGGTTGTTGTTTCATTATTATTCCAGGTAACAGTGATGGTTTTTTCCTGTTTATTTTGGTAAAGCTGAATGGTGAGCCTTGCTGACTGGGTAATTATACCGTTAGGATTGCATTGATTAAGCCAGATACATTCAACCAAATGAGGATAATCAATGAATGGATTTCGATTCTGTTGAATGTTATAAATGGCATTGTTCCGGTCGGTTTCTTTTTGGCTAACAGGGTCTTGTTGATGCCATTTCAATAGTAAATTTAATGCCCATTGTTCGAAAACCTGATTGGAAGTGCCATTTAAAACAACATCACCTTGCGAAGAATGCTTTTCCCAGTTTGCAATTACATTTTGATATCGCGTAGCCATGTAAAAATAGGTTCTGGCTAAATCTCCTTTATAAGCGTCAATGGGTTCGAATACGGTTCCTGAATAACCGATTGTTGAGTTGGGTCCAAGTTTACTGCCATTTAATGACACCCTGGTTGGAGTCATCACTTCGCCATAAGGATAATTGTCGCGCATGCCGTTAACCTGACCGTCGGTAGGATAGATGTGAAAAAGGTCGGTATATGCCGGGGCAACACCTCCAAACCAACTTTGTGGCACTGAATGCTCCCGGTTATAACATGTTCCCTCGGGGCCCACGTTACCACATTGGTCGGTTATAAATGTATATTCATAAGGCAAACTTCCGCCTGGATTATCAGAATATATGTCCCATACTTTTCCATTGCTTTTCTTATCTGTATTTACGAAATGGTTCCACAAACTCGAATACGATTGTGGTGTGTGGTTGGCTGAAATAATAATGTGAAGAGCTGTTTTAAGCTCAAAACCTGTTTTATCCGAGGCATCGTTGTAATAACCTTCCGGAACTTGTCCTCTGGTATAAGAAAATATACTTATTAGTATGTATAAAATAATCAACCTTAAACTCATGAGTATCTTTAATTAAATTAATTGTTTATTTAAATTCAACAACTTATTAACCGATTTAAATGTATAATTGTTTTGTTTCGATAGTGTTTTAAGTACCGTTTTATTGATACTATAAATTTTGATGTTTCAGCCATATCAGCAACAACGATATAGATTGGTCCTTTCTTAAACTGATGTCAGGCAACCTGATTCATTTATAGTTTTGCTAAAAGTCCATTTCTTTAGGCACATATGCAAACTTAATTGCTAAAGGTGCTTTTGGCCTAAACAATTTATATAAACGATATAAAATCAACAATATAAACTAAACGGCTGCAGGTTTTGATGAATAAGCCTGCTGTTTTTATCAAATTTATACATAATTTTTGCTTGAGTGAGAAAACTCTTCGGTAACTTTAAAATTTCATCGGTTAATAATTTTTAAAAGAAAGCAGGATTGCCTTCCGCGCTATGGAACAGTTGTCCCGATTTATCAGGAGAATTCGCATGATGAATTTTAATCTGTGTGTCTCCGCCCTTGGCAAATGCTCGTTTCATGTTTATATTTAGCTATTAAAAAATGAGTAATTATTAAATTAATGATTTCGATAACCTTGTTTAGTATTTTTATTTTGAGATTATAAAAGAAATAAATACATATTGATTTTTCTATAACTGGTCAAGTTCCCGCTGGTTAGTCAAGTTTGGCGTTATAAGGTTGACGGGTCACAGAAAACCATAAAAATTGTTTTGTTATAATGAGAGTATTAATACAGCGAGTAAGTAAAGCAAGGGTAACCACTCCCGAAGGTCACAGCAATTCGATTGAAAATGGGCTGCTTCTTTTTGTGGGTGTTGAACATACCGATACTTCAGACGATGCTGAGTGGTTGGCATCTAAAATTGCTAATTTGCGTATCTTTAACGATGAAAATGGTGTTATGAATAAATCGGTGGTAGACGTTGATGGCAATGTAATGGTTATTAGTCAGTTTACTTTACACGCCCGCACTAAGAAAGGTAATAGGCCATCTTATATGGACGCTGCGCCACCGGAAGTTTCAATACCATTGTACGAATATTTTATAACCCAAATTGAAGCAATTATTATGAAAAAAGTGGCTACTGGTATTTTTGGTGCCAATATGCAGGTTGAACTTATTAACGACGGGCCAGTAACCATTTGGATAGACTCGAAGCAAAAATATTAAATTATGACTTTAGATGAGGTACAACATATAGTTGATTCATGGATAAATGAACATGGCGTTCGATACTTCAGCGAATTAACCAATACTGCGGTTTTAATGGAAGAGGTTGGCGAACTGGCTCGCATTATGGCCCGAAAATTTGGTGACCAATCGTTTAAAGAAGGAGAGAACGACCTTCAGATGGCCGACGAAATGGCCGATATTCTATGGGTATTAATTTGTTTGGCAAACCAAACCAATGTTAATCTTACAGAGGCTTTTAAAAAGAATTTAGAAAAAAAAACATCCAGAGACAAAAACCGACATAAAAGTAATCCTAAACTGTAATTGAACGTTTAAAATTATAAATATGAATCCGTTATTTGATTTATTTGAAGAGGACTTTAAAAATATGCAGGCCTGGACGCCAGCCTCTGTTTCAGTAAAGGCATCGGATATTGAGTTGCTTAAAAAAATATTTGGATGCATCGATTTAACATCCTTAAATACAACCGATAGCAGCAACCAAATTGAAGACTTCTGCGAGAAAGTTGTAAATTTTCCTAAGCATTTTCCCGATATGCCGAATGTTGCTGCTGTTTGTGTTTTCCCTGTATTTGCTTCTATTCCAGCTAAATACTTGAACAATACTGATGTTCAACGGGCAGTTGTTTCAGCCGGATTTCCTTCGTCGCAAACCTTTTTAGATGTTAAGGTGGACGAAACCAAAAGGGCCTTGTTTTTTGGCGCCAATGAGGTTGATATTGTGATTTCTGTGGGTGAATTTCTCGAAGGCAATTTTGAATTTGTGGCCGAAGAAATTAGAACTATTAAAAGTGTTATGGGTGAGGCTCATTTAAAAGTAATTATTGAATCAGGAACACTTGCATCACCCGAAAATATTTGGAAAGCCAGCCTGGTTGCTATGGAAGCTGGTGCCGATTTTATTAAAACCTCAACCGGAAAGTTAACACCTGCCGCAACTCCCGAAGCCGCCTGGGTAATGACACATGCCATCAAAGCTTTCGAAAGGCGCAGCAAAAAAACAATTGGCTTTAAACCCGCAGGAGGCATAGTAACGGTTGACGATGCCAAACTTTATTGGGAAATAGTGGAAACCGTTTTGGGCGACAAGTGGCTAAACCCCTCGTTATTCCGAATAGGCGCCAGCCGACTGGCGAACAATCTGTTAACCGAAATTGAAAAACTATCAGGCAACGATAAAACTGTGAGTTATTTCTAAAGGCAACTTTTGCCTGAACAAATGGATTACCAAATATTGACCTTATTTGTAAATTTTAAAAACTTTTAAATTCATCCAATGACCTCAAATTCATTGGATGAATACAATCAAATATTAGACGTATCTTTAATCTTCGTAAAAAGTTTAAATATATTCAAATCGTATTGCACTAAATGCCTTTTCCCAATTCTGGGTACTACTCTTTTAAACATCCTATACAACTCCCTAATAATATTTAGGTTATACTACATTTTCAATATTATCAATTGAAACAGGCAATTCAAAATAGAAGGTTGAGCCCTTGCCCTGTTCCGACTCAACCCAGATGGTTCCGCCCATCAGTTCAACATGCCCCTTACTAATAGCAAGGCCCAGCCCGGTTCCTCCATAAATTGAAGAGTTGTTATTGGGGGCTTGCCGGAACCTCTCAAAAACCACATCCAACGAATCCTTAGGAATCCCAATACCAGTGTCTTCCACAAAAAACAGAACCTTTTGTTCCTTCAATTGGTACCCAAACCGAACAAACCCTTCGGAAGTAAATTTTATAGCATTGGAAATAAGGTTGTTTAAAACCTGTTTAAGTTTCATCTCATCAGCCTCAATAACGAGCTCTTCGTTGTTATTTGGAATGATGGCATCCAAGGCAATCTCCTTAGATAAAGCACGTGGAGAAAAAACAGTTTCGAGCTCTTTCATTAAAGGGCTGAGCGGTACAGGAGCAAAATTGACTTTTTCCTGACGGGTTTCAAGGGTAGAAATGGTTAATATATCGTTAACGATACTCAACAATTGTCGGCTGCTGTTAACTATAATTTCGGCATAATCATGTTTGTCGTCATCCAATAAATCAGTTAAGGTCAGCATTTCAGAGAAACCAATAACTGCATTAAGCGGTGTGCGTATTTCGTGCGACATATTCTGAAGGAATGCCGTTTTCAGGTTTTCGCTTTCTTTTGCCTTTTCAATGGCTTGAATTAATTCCTCGTTGGTGCAACGAAGCTCTTCATTCAATGCCATATACTCTTCGTTGAGCATGGCGTATTCTTCGTTCTGATGCTGGAGTTTAACCCGGCTTTCTTCAATCTGCTTTTCGTAATTCTTCTGTTGAGTAATATCGCGACCCACTCCCATAAACCCGGCGATTTCACCTTTGCTGTCGAATAAAGTATTGTTTTTCCAGGCCATCCACCGCCAACCCATCACTGTTTTAACTCTTTGTTCAAAATAAACTTTGAAGGGAGGTTTCTGTAAATCCTGAATAGCTTTTAATGATGGGGCCACATCATCTTCGTGCATTTGAGGCATAAAAACACTGCCAATTATCTCATGCTCTTCTTTTCCAAAAGTTTCGTAAAACGATGGGCTTGCATAAAGGTATTTACCCTCACTATCCACAGTGATTACCAAATCCTGCTGATTTTCAATGAGCATCCGGTATTTCAACTCGCTCTCTTCAAGCGCTTTTCGGGCTTTAATATTTTCGGTGATATCACGTGTAACACCAAGAATTTCGTTTACCTTCCCGTATTCATCAGGCAAAAGAGTGGTTACTACTTCGGTGTATATTATCTCTCCGTCTTTATTAATTTGTTCCAGAATACTCACACTTACCACATCAGAAGATTGGCCATCTTCAAACGCCTTTAATCTTATTTTAATACGCTCCATCGAATATTCGAGCGATTGAGGCGCGAGCAGGTCTTTTAGTCCCATTTGCGATGCTTCTTCAGGGGTATATCCAAACACCTTTTGCATTGAAGGACTAAAATAGGTAAACCTGTCGGTTGGTAAATTGTAAATCCAGATAACATCGCCCACATTTTCTGAAATCATACGGTATTTTTCTTCACTCATTTTCAGAGCCTGTTGTGCCATGATTCGTTCAGTAATATCAGAAAAAATTCCGGCAAAACCATTATCACCCCATGGGATAAAAGATATATGAAAATGCTTGTTGAGCGATGAGTGATAATACTCCTGTTCGACCGGGATTTTTGATTCAACCACATAACCAACGAGGCTCATTTTTACAGGGCCATCGGAGCCGAAAATTTCAAAATATCCTTTACCAATTACTTCATCCCGGTTTTTATTCCATTGGTCGAGATAAGCCTTGTTGGCTTCAACTATTAAAAAGTCTATTGTTTGCCCCATTGAATTCCTGACAATCTCATGCAAGGCAACCCCTTCGGTCATTGAGGAAAAAAGTTGGGCAAACCGGTTTTCGCTTTGTTCCAGCATCTGGGTACGGGCTTCAACTTCTTTCTGAAGCCTTGCCTTTCGTGTATTTATTGTACCAACCACAAATGTTAACAATAACGACAAAATAAAACCAATAATGGGCGCAAATGTAGAAGCTATGGCAGGATGGTTTTCAAGAAATTGCCCACCTTCAAAAAAAGAATAATTAAAAACTCTGCCAAATATAAAGTGCGGATAAACAGCTTCAAGGTCAGATCTCCGTTTTTCATGTTCGAAACCGGCAGGGAAAGAGGCTACAACTTGGCCGTTTGTCCGCCCGGTTTCAAATTGTTGCTGAATTTCGAAAAAAGCCTTTACAGGACCTTGTACAGCAATGGCTTCGGCCAGCAACCGATTAGGTTCGGCTAAAACAAAGAACAGAGCCGCCTGAGGTTCTGGGGTGGCAATGGCAACAGGGTAAAAAAAACAAATGGCCTCCTTTGAGCTTACAGGCAAATAAAAAGGCCCGTCAAAATGAATTAGATTTTGTTTTAATGTTGATTTTATTGTCGATTCTGTTTCTCTGGTTACATTTGGAATCGGAGAGCCCTCAATAAAAGGGAACTCAAAAGTTGGCTCCATAAACTTTAATACAGCCGATGGTGTAAATGCCCGGTTGTAGTTTTCGTTCCAAACGGCCAATCCGGTTTTAAGAATAAAATGATTACTCAATAAAGAGGCTGAAATGGATTGAAACTGCTGTTCGTTGAGTTGAGGTGTGTTTTGTATGGTTTGCGCCACCGTTCCCAATCTGTAATCCAGGTTACGTATATAGCTTCGGATTTGCGTTGCCTGCACCGAAGACATCTGATCGAAAATTGCTTTTCTGAAATTTCTCTCTATGGATATCAGATACATTGAAATGATGGCTGTAACTATAAGGCTAAATAGAAAAGTAAAAATCGCTGCCGGACTCTTCCACCAGATAATTCCTGAGAATTCAATCACTCTTTTTCGGGACAGGACAATAAATCCAATCCACAAAATGCCCATGAATACCAAAGCAAACAAAAGCGGTAACAACCGAGCCTTCATAATCTCGTTGTTCCATTTACTTGCAGGCATACTCACACCTAAAATCAGAATGGGTTCAGTGGAACGAGGAATTAATACTGCCGAAAACCCTGTGATTACCTCCGTGCTGCCATTAAAATAAGGTCCAAAGGAGATATAATCGCCTCCGGCAAAAATAGACTCCAAAACAGAATCAGGTCCTTTGAAAAGGGTTCCGGGTAGAGGAGAAAAAAGAGAATCGTTAATCAAAACTGATGGCCCATAAACAAAATTGTCGTTGTGTTGATATATTGTTAAAATCTCGCAACTATCCAATTTAAGAGAAGTAAGGTATAATTGATTGATGAGCCTTTGATAATCAGGCGTTGTTAAGTCTTCCACGGAGAAAGAAAATGCAGGTAGGGTTCTGGGATTTAACCCATTGGCAATTTTCGTTGATAGATTAACCAAATCAGCCCGGAAGTCACGGTCGGCAACCTTCCCCCAATAGGCACTTATTATCCATCCGGATACAGCACACAGGAAAAAAACCAGCATAATGAATTTCTGCGCTCTCAATTGACGCCTGGGGATTCCCATAATTCTGGCATTCTTATGACTCCTGCTGATAAAAACCAACGAAGTATAAGTGAAAGCCGCCAGTACCACAAATAACGCTACTGTGATTCCTAAAAAGAGCACTTCATAATTAACCATCTTAACTACACTTTATTACCTGCTGACTTTTTTGCTTTAAAGCGGTTAAATTAATCTATTTTTGATAGTTATACAATACAGCCCGAAAGAAAGGCATATTGGTAGCTAATTACTTTTTATAACCCCTGAGTTTTTGCAAAACAGAAAACATCTCCTTATTTACAAAGCCAAATAAAAACAATACACCGATAAAGAGAATAAGTACAACTCCTTTAACGAGCCATCCGGTTAACAAAGGCAAATGTTGCAACTGGATAGCACCATAACAAATAGCACCCCAAACCACAACAAGTAACAAATACTTCACAGCAGGGAAAGAGATGTTTTCAAGTTTTTTAACCGCATAAATAAACCAGAGAAGTGCAAACAATTGAGAAAACAAAGTGGATACAGAGGCTCCGGTTTTTCCATATTCCGGAACCAGTAAAAAATTGGCAGCTATATTGATAACAGCGCTCAGCACCAAAATAAATGATATAATTCTGGTTTTTTTGTGTTTATTAAGCGGCAATGTAAACAATTGGCGCAAACCGGAGAAAATAAGGCCGGCAATTATAATGGGCACTAAAAAAACCGAAGCCTGAAAAAATTCACTTCCCATTGAGACCACATAAACAATTTCGGGCGAAAACAGAACAATTCCAAGGCCTCCAATGGTTAACAAAACAATATAAAGATTTGTAAACTTCCGGAAAAAGGCCATACTATCACTGTTGTGCAGGGTTTTAAAAAAATAGTTGGAGTAGGAAGTTATCAAACTGGCCACCACCACCATCTGTAACAAATTGGCTACTTTAAAGGCCATGCCGTAACCGGCCACTTCGCCCAGGTTTTGGTATTGATTAATGATGTGCCTGTCGCTCAGCGTTAAAACGGTGGTTAAAATATTGGAAATGGCCAGAGGCAACCCGTACTGAATCATTTCTTTTAAAATGCCTTTTAAAAACAGAGGCTTCATATTGGCCACCATCATGGGTAGCATGGCCAGTAAGGTTATCAAATGTGCCAGCATTTGTGCCTGATAAATGCCTTTAATGCCAGCCTCCCTAACTTCCAGAAAATAGAATGTAAAACCAAGCAGTAAAACAATGTTGAGTGTAGTCCAAACAGTTTGTTGAACCGCCTTTTGTTCCAATTTAAGCTGATAAAAAGGGACATCGTACAACAATCGGAAAAATGTTCCACTTAAGAAATAAAAAATAGTGGACGATTCTATGCTGTATTGGAAAATGACATCGCTAAAAAAATAAATGGCGGTTCCTGTAATTAAAACAGAGATGAAACTTGTGAAAAAATTAAAACTCCAGGCAGTAAAAAAAAGTTGTTTTTTTTCGAGGCGTGTTTTCATTTCGTGGTACCAACGGGTGAATCCACCTTTTACGCCCCATCCCGAAAGAATTAAAATAAACTGAAAAATGGTTTCAAACAGGGTAACAACTCCAAATTCATCATCATTTATATAATTCAGATAAAGTGGGATAAGAATAACGCCGCTCAGCTTGGTAATAGTATTGCCAATGCTGTATATGAACGATTGCTTAAATACAAAGCGGGTTTGATTTTGCATCAGGAGTTGTTTATTGCTACAAAATTAAAACTTTTGTGGTTATCTTTACATCTGTTTTTACTCTATACCCGTATTTGATAATTATTATCTGTTAACCAATTGTTTTGATGACTCAATCTCCCATTCGTTTTGGAATTATTGGCTGTGGCCGTATAGCCCAGCGTCATGCCCAGCATATTGCCAACAACGGCCGGTTAGTGGCCGCCTGCGACATCATTCCCGAGAAATCCCAATTACTGGCTTCCCAGTATCAGGCTCAGGCATTCAATAATTTAGAGCAGTTTTTAACTGCCAACCAGGGGAAAATGGATGTGGTTTCTATTTGTTCGCCCAACGGTTTGCACGCCGAACAAACCATTGCAGCCTTGCGTGCCGGTTATCATGTATTGTGCGAAAAACCCATGGCCATTACTGTGGAAGATTGCGGGCGCATGATTAATGAGGCCGAACGAGCCAACAAACGACTGTTTATTGTTAAGCAAAACCGTTTTAATCCGCCCATTGAAGCGTTAAAACAGGCTATTGAGGAGAATCGTTTGGGAAAAATATACAGCGTACAGCTCAGCTGCTTCTGGAACCGCAACGAAAAATACTACAGCGAAAGCAATTGGAAAGGAACGAGCGCCATGGATGGCGGAACACTGTTTACCCAGTTCAGCCATTTTATTGATTTGCTTTATTGGCTTATTGGCGATATTAAAAAGGTTTATCCCATTGTACGCAATTTTGCACATCAGCAAATTATCGACTTTGAAGATACCGGTGTGGTAGCCGTTGAGTTTTACAATGGCGCCATTGGAACCATTAATTACACTGTTAACAGCTACAAAAAGAATATGGAGGGCTCCATTACGCTTTTTGGTGAAAAGGGAACGGTAAAAGTTGGGGGGCAGTACCTGAACGAATTGGAATACCAGAATATTGAGGGGTATACCATTGAAAACCTGCGCGAAAGCGGTAAACCCAACGATTATGGCGACTACCAGGGTTCTATGTCGAACCACGATAAGGTTTATGAAAATCTGGTGGCCGTACTTACCCATCACGGAATTATTGCCACTAACGGGTTCGAAGGTTTGAAAACCGTTGAAATTATTGATAAAATATATTCATCAGCCAAGTAAAATGGCCCAACCGATTCTTTTAAAAACGGGCATACGCCAAGTGTTGTTTGGCGATAATGTTAAGGTGGTAGAACCTGCTAACCTTTACGAATGTACCATTGGCGATAACTGCTTTATTGGCCCATACACCGAAATTCAAAAAGGCGTTGAAATTGGTGCGTACACCAGAATACAATCGCATACCTTTATTTGCGAGTTGGTTTCCATTGGCAATCATTGCTTTGTTGGGCATGGAGTTATGTTTATTAACGATTTATTTCAGTCGGGTGCTCCGGCAGGTGGCGACCAGTTGAAATGGAAAGCCACCAAAATTGGCAACCATGTTTCAATAGGTTCCAATGCCACCATTCTTCCTGTTTCCATTTGCGACCATGTGGTGATTGGTGCCGGGGCTGTTGTTACCAAAGACATTGACAAACCGGGTATTTATGCAGGTAACCCTGCCAGGTTTTTGCGCCCTGTTTAGCCCTATTTATTCATTTGCCATTCTATTTAATTTCATTTTAATGCAAAAGATACTGCTTACCGACCTACACCGCCAATACAACGAATTAAAATCTGAAATAGATGAAGCAATACATCAGGTAATTGCTCAAAAAAGCTTTATTAGAGGCCCTTTTGTTGACCAATTTGAAGCCAACTTTGCCAAAGCAACCGGTATAAAGCATGTGGCAGGCGTAGGCAATGGAACCGATGCCTTGTTTATAGCCCTGAAAATTCTCGGAATTAAACAAGGCGATGAAGTAATTACTGCTGCCAACTCATTTATAGCTACTTCAGAAGCTATTACTATGACCGGAGCTAGTGTTGTATTTGCCGATTGTGACGATTATTACACTATTGACCCAATTGATATTAAACAGAAAATAACATCAAAAACCAAGGCCATTGTGCCGGTTCATTTGTATGGGCAACCGTCCAATATGGATGCCATAATGGAAATTGCCAAACAACACAATCTTTTTGTAGTTGAAGATGCTGCCCAATCGGTACTGGCCGAATACAACGGTTTACAAACAGGTAATTTTGGCGATTTTGCTACTTTCAGTTTTTTCCCTGGTAAAAATTTGGGCGCATATGGCGATGCCGGGGCACTTGTTTCCAATAATGATGAGCTGTTTCAGAAAGCAAAAATGTTTGCCAATCATGGGCGTATCAATAAATACGACCACGAGTTTGAAGGCATAAACAGCAGAATGGATGGCATTCAGGGGGCCATATTGAATGTAAAACTTAAATACCTGCCTCAATGGACTAACCGCAGACGAACCATTGCGGCTTTGTATTCAGAGCTGCTGGCATCGGTGCCCGAAGTTGTGTTACCAGGCGAGCGTCCTGACACCAAACATGTTTATCATATATACCCCATCAGGGTTGAGGCTGCAGTGCGCGGTGCCCTGTTGACATTTTTAAAGGATAAGGGCATTGAAGCAGGCGTTCATTACCCCATTGCGTTGCCAAATTTGCAGGCTTATCGGCATCTCAACCATCGTCCCGAAGATTTTCCAAAATCAACACAGTTTTCGAAGCAATTAATCAGTTTGCCCATTTTTGCCGAACTTACCAATGAAGAGGTAGAATACATAACTGTTCAGATAAAGAAATTTTTCAATCGCCAATGAGCATTCGTTTCCTGAAAATATCTAATTACTACCGCGATTTTCTGGATGATTATTACAACAGGCATCCGCAGGTAAAAAATTTAAGCTATGCCGATCAATACCAGCACCTAATGCATCAGTATTTTGCGTGGTCCGACAATTATGGCAGACTATTGAAATCTAAAGGATTGGAAACCATGGAAATTATCGGCAACGCCGGTTGGATGCAAAAAGCCTGGGCGGCTGAAAATGGAGTTAATCCAATGGCCACGGCCGAAGAAATAGTATTGAACCAAATATTTAAGTTTAATCCTGAAGTGATATATTTTCAGGATAGTATAACTTACAATGGTGCTTTTATTGCTCGTTTAAAGAGCCAATTGCCACAATTAAAACTTTGTATAGGTAATATTTGTGCCCCTTTTGGTTCTGGGCAGATAGAAGCATTTCAAGCTTTTGATTACTTCACCGTTTGTTCTCCATTCTTTAAAAGTCAGTTATCGCGCTTTGGCATTGATAGTGTCATAATCCCTCATGCCTTTGATGCGCGCATTTTGCCGGCCATGGCACATGATAATTCTTATCCTGAAACGCCACTCATTTTTTTGGGCTCTCTGTTTGCCGATGAAGGCTTTCATAGTTTGCGCCGTCAAATTCTTGAAAGTTTGGTTAAAGAAAATATTCCCTTTAGTTTTTATGGTAATCTGCCCGACCGAAGCCGCATTGGATTGTTGAAAAAGCAGGCCTCGTTTATAGCTTCACGATTACTCGATAATATGGGGCTAAAACGTGTCACCGATTCGATACATTTGTTGCGTAAAGGCCGAAACCATGACTCTATGCCCCGTTCCTTGAAAATCTCCAACCAGTTGTACAAAATGGCGCAGCGTCCACTTTTCGGACTTGAGATGTTTAAGGCCTTATCAAAAGCACAAACCGGCTTTAATATTCATATTGACTGTGCCGGCGACTATGTGGCCAATATGCGTATGTTTGAAACTACCGGGGTTGGGACCTGCCTGCTAACCGACCGAAAAAGTAATTTAAAGGATTATTTTCTGGAAGACGAGGAGGTGATGGCCTACAGTTCAGAAGCCGAATGCCTTGAAAAAATCCGTTGGTTAATGGATAATCCCGAAGCATGTAAGACAATAGCTCTTAACGGACAGAAACGAACATTAAGTCAACATAATTTCGAAAACCGCGTTGATTTGTTTTATGATTATATGATGCAACGGCTGCTGAAAAAACACTAAGAGATAGTTTCAATCAGCTTACGGCCGGTAACACAAGTGGGAGAAACTTCAACTATTGATTCAAGTAACGAGTTGTAAAACTTTATAATTCCAGGATATTGATACTCATCGAGCCTGCAATTGTGCCACAGCAGCGAGAAAAGGCCGCCAAACTTACGGGCTTCAGTTATTAAATCAAAGATCGATTGCTTCATTTCCTCGTAACTCAACTCCCTGTAATTCAATGCGGTTACTTCCATCATTGTTAATGGAATTTCCCAAATATCCAGCA
Organism: uncultured Marinilabiliaceae bacterium; assembly: GCA_964521525.1. Lineage (GTDB taxonomy): Bacteria > Bacteroidota > Bacteroidia > Bacteroidales > Marinilabiliaceae > CALEUX01. The sequence continues at coordinate 76,229 of CAZFTD010000001.1, forward strand.
TCTCGTCGCGCTCAAAATCATAGGGCTTAAACGGATAGCAATAACCATTCCGATATCCCTCATGTTCGGCAAATCCAAGCGAAGTATCGTATTTAAGACCCGCTTTTATTTGTAACCTGAATGTATAGGGATGAAAAAACCGAAGGTAGTGTTGTCGAATGCCTCTTGGTTTATGCCCAAGTGCTTTGGTCATCTCACGTACCTGATTCATCATGCTGGATTCATGTTTGGCTGAATGAATGGTTCCGTGCAAACCTACTTCAAAGCCATCGTTTAGCAACCGTTTTATCAGGTTTCTGATTTTAGCATCGGAAAACTGATATCTGGAGTCCATGTTTTTGTGCTCTTGTTTTAAAAAATAGAATGACGACCTGATGCCCAAACGTTTCTCCTGCTCTGTCATCTTATCGAAATTCCACCAGGGGTCGGTTTTTCGAAATGGATTGAGCTTGAACAACAACCCCTTAAAAAACAGCTTTATTGTTAAAGCTTTACTATAATAGCGCTTTGATAATCCAAAGTATTGCTTTAATTTAAAAAATATTTCACGATAATGATAAAATTCAACTCTATCAACATCGTGCGATAACAGAAAACCAAATTCATTGAATAATCGCCTCCGTTCAATCAACTTGTTATGGTACATTCCATAAGCTTCCAAACCTTGAACGATGGCTTCAAAATAGTAATTAACCAAAGGCAATTTTGTGCATCGCAAGCGGTTTTGAATGGATTGCGAGTGCGGATATCGCCCAATAAAATCGCGGTGACCGGTTTGGAGTTCCTGCCAACCCGACAACAGATAAAACGCTGATTTTAAGTAGTCGTGGGCAAAAATCAGGTTGCCATTATCATCTATCCTGTACAACTCATCATTTTTTGATACCGGAAAGAGAACAGGCACTGTTGTGCTAAGAATTGAAAGGTTAGTAGCCTGTGGTATTTGAACATCAGATTGTAGAAAAATAACCTTACCGAAATAACTATGTTTATCAACCTCATCCGGATGGATAAATACGAACGATTTTACAACAGTGGCTTCATTTTTCCAGTGCTGCGATAAATGAAATAAAGTATATTGAATTTGCTTCTCTGATAAGCGCTTCATTATTATATTTGTCTTATATATAAATGCTTATTTATATTTATATAATTCATTAGTTTATCTGAAACCAAGGAGCTGCTTAAGATTTTTAATAGACTAAAGATTTTAACTGTTTAAATCTTATATTGAAATTATTATTAAGATGATTAGACCTGCCTGCCGGTAGGCTGGAAAGTCTGAAAAGATGCTAAGACATCTATAAAAACTTATAAATCTTCTCTATCTATCTTATCCTGATTCTCGGGACCTCAAGCCACAGGCGCAGTTCCGATTTATCGGAAACGCCATGCTTCTCTTCTATAAATCTTAGGTCTAAATTTAAACAGGTTTGAACTCCTAAGCTATATATATTAAATCCGCTTCATTATTGCTAATGCTGAGTAAAATTTAACCTTTATCCAACTTCCTGTACTATGCTCCCAGCGTAGTCGGCAATCCTTGCAGGTTGGATCGTCGCAAAAGAAAAACGACGGGTTGTTTTTAAGTACTGCCATTTCAAGATTGAGCGTGTCTGCCATCTTTGTTAAAAAAGTTTGGGCATTCCCAACCTTACCGGTAACTACCAATCCTTCTTTCTGGTACAATGGAACAAATTTAACAAAACCTTTGTTACATCCTCCGCTCCAGTTAACTTTAAATATAGCTGTTTTCCCGTTCTCGTTAATATAGTTAACGCCACGTGGCACAATTTTCTTTTTCAACCCGGTTTTTTCAACGGCGACATGCGTGGTTCCTACCCCAATAACCGAGGCTCCTATGTTCAAATTATAGGCTCCAAGGGCGGCTAATTGCTCCATTACCCAATAACCATTGGAATGTGGCGTATGCGCCTCCATCAACTCTTTTGCCCTGGCGCCAATAGCTACAAAACGCTGAATGGGATGCCGGCTTCGGTGCATTTGCGGATGCTGAATCATGGTATTGACAAAGGCCCCCGCATACGAGGGCGAGTGTATGGTGCTTAAATTGTTTCGGTTTCTTTTTGAAAAAGGTATTGGGTACGACTCGATAAAAGCATCGGCCACAATGGTGCCATGGCTGCCCACCACATCGAGAAGGGCTTCCAGTAATGTTTCTGCCCCTCCCTCAACCTTGCCTATCGACCGCATGGAGACTTTTACATGCAGCAACATCCCCGGCATAATGCCGGCAGTTTTTAAATCGTTTATAAGATGTTGTTTAGAAAAGGGTGTCATTTGTATTTTAGTCGCTGTTTAAAACTACTCTTTAAAGCAAAGACAATAGATAATTAGACAATAGACAAGCGCTATAACACTGTTATTAATGAGCAAAATAACCCAGTCACCTTTTTTATCTAAACGTTTTATTGAATCTGCTCAGGCACACGACAGACAAGTCTGTCTATAATCTAAACCTCAATAAGTCTTTATTAATTAGGATTTTAAAATGATTAATATAGACTTTGACTATCTATTTACGTTTCGTTTATCCATCTTAACTTGAACCGGCGTCAGTTAAACATCACTCGTCAACATTCTCCTCAAGCCCCAATTTCTCAATCTTTCCTTGTTTGTACCTTGCTGCAAAAATTAAAATGGCCACCAAAATAACTGTATAGTAAACAAACGTAGGAATGGGCACCGGGTCGCCACCGGCGTATGAATGTAATCCGGCCAGATAATAATTAACACCCAAATAGGTCATTATAACCGATGCAAAGGTGATAAGCGCAGCTGTGTTAAAGGCCATAAAACCCTTTAAGCCGGGAATCAGCCGCATATGAATAACAAAAGCATACAGCACAATGGTAATCAGCGACCAGGTTTCTTTTGGGTCCCAGCCCCAATAACGACCCCACGATTCGTTGGCCCAAACTCCTCCTAGAAACGAACCAATGGTCATCAGGTATAATCCGGCAGTAAGGGCCATTTCATTAATGGCGGTGAGTTCATCAATGGTGAGTTGCAACCTGATATAATTCGATTTGTTTTTAAAAACCACAATCAGCAAACTCAGAAAACCAAGCAAAGCTCCAAGTGCTAAAAACCCATAACCGCCAATAATAACTGCCACGTGCAGCGTTAACCAATACGATTTTAATACCGGAACCAGATTGGTAATTTGCGGATTCATCCAGCTTAAATGGGCTACCATAAGCACCACGCCTGTAAACAAACCAGTAATGGGTAAAACCATGCTGCTTTTACGACTCAGTAAAAACCCGGCCAGCAAAATAGCCCAGCCAATAAAAATCATCGACTCATAGCCATTGCTCCAGGGAGCATGCCCACCCACATACCATCGCAGGCCCAGTCCAAAAGTGTGGTACAAAAAACCCAAAAACAGCAAAAGATTCCCAATTTTCATCAATCGACCTGAATAGATGGCCGGCTTTAGAAGCGCAACAAATTGCAGCAACAACAAAATGCCGCCCAGTGCAAAAAAGAAGGTAGCCAGCCACATAAAAATATTGAGCCGGTTGTAAAGTAACTCTAGTTTTAAGTGGGTTTGCGATGGCAGCAACTCTTCGGAATGGCCTTGCTGGTATTCAACAATGCCATCGAGTTCCTGAATTGCCTCTGCCTGTTGTCCGGCTTTAACCAGGTTAATAAACCGTGCCATTACCGATGTTACATAAAGGCTGTCGGCCGGTGGCAACGTTTTGGGTTCTGATGCCGGCGTGTACCAGGGCAAATGCAGGTCTTTGGGCGTAGGAAACAGCCGGTGCAAGGCTCCCGCCTGGGTTAAATAAAACACATTTACCTGTTCGTCAACTTTTATCAGTTCCTGCTCCAGCTTATTTCTCGATGCAGGATTTTGACGGTAAGCAGCATCCACAAACTGATGAATCTTATACTGGCGATCGGCTGTAAAGAAATCTTTAAAAGCGGCTTTCTTCCCGGTAATGCCAAGAATTATTTTTAGTTGCGGGTCTTTAATGGTAATTAATGGAACCGCCTGCCATTGCGCCGGATAGCTTAACATCCCCAACACCACCTGGTCGGCTGTTAAGCCTTGAAAACTATTGTGTTTAACCAGCTTCACTACAATTTCCTGATGCAGCGAGTTCAACGGTTTTATCCTGCCACCATTGTCCTGCACCCACACAGAGCCAAACTTTTCGGCTATTAACTTATCGGGAGCAGGTGGTTGATTGGTGGTTTGTCCCGGCAATGAAAAACTAACCATCAGTAAAATAGCTAATGCAGTTAGTTTTTTGCGTTTCTCATAAATGTCGCCGGCTTTTTTCATCAGTACTTTAAACCTGGTTTTACCGCCAAACAATGCCCACATCATGCCCAAACTCATTAAAAAATAGCCGATATAGGTAATTATGGTTCCGGCTGCATCGTGGTTAACTGATAAAATAGTGCCTTTTTCATCGGCATCGTACGAGCTTTGATAAAACCTGTAGCCTCTGTAGTTTAAAATGTTGTTCATAAATATATCCACCTCGCGGTTTACATTTCGCTCTTCATCTATTAAAGTGACATGACTGGTGTATGATGATGGGCTTTGTGAACCGGGATATCGTTCCAGATTGAATTTATTAAGACGAAGCGAAAAGGGCAACTCTATAGGTCTGGAACCATACTGCACCCAAAGGCTGGCGCCATCAAGATTCAATACCGATGGTTTGCCTGGTTCGCCTGTTCGCCCATAAGCCACTAACTGATAAGTATTGTTTTTATGATTAACCTGAAAAACCACTGCATTGGGCAATCCCTGTCCACTTTCTCCCGGCATGGCAAATGGCTGTAAAATGGCACTTGAAAAAAAGCGGCTGAGCACCATCCTGAAAGTGCCAAAATCGTACACCAACCCCTGTTGAACGGGATGCAATTCATGCGATGACAATAATTCGGAGCTTCCCGATTCCATGCTAACCTTTGAAACCGGCAGTTTAGAGTACATGCTGAGCCCTCCCTTTTCTGAATCGCGCTGAATAATAACATCGCAATCGGTATTTGGCTCAAACCCTATGGATATGCCATCGCGTTGGAGCAGTTCACTGGGTTCAATAAACAACTCTTCACGGTGCAACCTGTCGGAAAAAATCAATCCGGCCAATGGTTTCCCTCCAGGCATTTCAACCGGGCGCGACAAGGCATTGGGGATAAATACCACACTTTTTACAGTTACCCGCTCGTTTCCGGCTTTTAACTTCTTTTTTAAAGCATACGGCGTAGCCGCCGATAAGAAAACCGTTTGGTGGTATTCAGTGGTATCTTCCAATGTGGTAAGTCTAAGCGTGATATTGGCATCGGTTGATGTGATGTAATTAATGCTCTCGCCCTCACGGATATGCATCATGCCTTCGTAACCTATATAACGGGTAATGGCGGCACCTGTAATAATAATCAAAAACGACACATGAAACAGAAATACAGGAATATCGCCCTTTTTCCCCATTTTGAAGAGCCAAATATTACCCAGCATGTTCAACCCCAGAACCAGAAATATTAACTCAAACCACCAGGCATTGTAAACCAATGCTTTAGCAGCCGCAGCTCCGTAATCGTTTTCAATAAAAGTGGCCATTGCCATAGCTGCAGCCATTATAATAAAAAGCCCCCCCATTAACCACGATGCAGAAATTAGACGTATAAACTGTTTCATAAAATACATGTTTATTCAGGAATAGTTTTCCCGATTTTAACAACATTTGGCATTATTGCAAAGTTTAAATATAGCTAAAGTAATACGATATTCTAAGTAATGGTTTAAATTTAGAAATAAGATTTTTAGACCTGCCTGAGGGCAGACAGGAGCGAAGTGTCGCGTCGACCCCAGAATCGGCATAAGCAAAGATAGAGATGATTTGGAATGGCCTTTACTTATTCTGAATAAATTGGAACGTGTTTGTCGTTCAAACGACCCTAATTCTGCTTTGAAACATTCATTTGTGACAATCATAAAAGCTCAATTACGAACAAATAAGGCTTGCTCTTCAATTATTATACAAACCCTGAATGGGTTAAATCAATAACCCTTGGCCCAGCCCCGGGATGATGAAACAACCAAACAAAAGACCTGAAAGGGCGACAGCAATTCTATTTCCACTCATATTTTTCATTATGTTTCAGATTATTTTTCTTGAGTAATTTCCGGTACTCATCCTAAACACTTTTGATGGAAATTGTGTCATGTTTTAATATTGCTTGCGCCCTTTCAGGTTTTTTTTTGATATATATCAATTTTCATAGGGCGTTGTCCCATGCTGATGTTGTCGCCCCGTTGGGGCTAGCTATCTATAATTAAATTTAAAGCATGGTTGTTTTCCAAAGCAACCTGAAAAAAATCGTAATATGTCAAAGTAGAACTAAAAAACCAATGGAAAATTTAAACAGATTCGAAAGGAATATTGCAATCAGAATAATTTTCATTCCTCACCAGTTATTGTGCTGATTTATTTGGTACTTTAAATTAATTTTTGTTTTTTCGCACTCTTAAACATACTGAATATTAAGCAGTTTATTTTTTTCTGGTCAGATGTTATGATGCCAATAAGTTTCTCTGCAAATCACGTCTTTTAATTCTACATTATACCATAAGTCAATTAAACATCATTTTATGACAAAATTTTTTACATCACTGATTTTCACAAGTCTGTTACTGATGAATGTATCAGGTCAGGAGAAAAAATTTGACATTGAAATTCATGGATTTGTGGGTTTCGATGCCATCCACGATTCACGGGTTAGTAAGGCTGTTCGTCACAATCACATTCTTTTATATCCTTTATCGGCCAAGCTGAATGGCGAGGGGAAAGACTTAAACAGTCATAACGAACTGGATATGGGCTCCGTACATTCGCGCTTCAGTTTGCATGTAAAAGGCCCCACCGTTAATAATTTTACCACCTTTGCAATGATAGAAGGAGACTTTGCCGGTGGTAACTATGGTAGCGATGGCGATTTTATGCTGCGTCATGGATACATACAAATTGGCTATTCAAAAGTATCGTTGCTGGCCGGACAAACCTGGCATCCGTTTTTTATACCCGAGAACTTTCCACAAACTTTGAACGCCGGGGTAGGAGTGCCGGTGCATCCACTTAGCCGCAATGCTCAGTTACGATTTACCTATAAGCCAACCGATAAACTTGAACTTTCAGCTTCATTGATTGAGCAGGGAGCTTTCCGCTCAGCAGGATTTTCAAGGGGTTCGGAAGAAAGTGCTACCCCCGAAATAGCCCTTCAGGTTAAAGCCGGCGGCACCGGACCAGTTTGGGCCAGTTTTACTGCCGGTTATAAAACATTGGCCATTCCTTACACCGTTGAACCCACAGCACAGCCCACCACAACCGGGAGCTATCATTACAGCGCATCGGTGCGGTTTAAAACACAGCCTCTCATTATAAGAGCCGGAACCATTTATGGTGGAAACCTTACCGAACATGCCCTGCATGGTGGCTTGGGACGCACAGTGGCATCCATCGGTAAAAAACCAGAGTACAAGTCGCTTTATACACGCTCGCTCTGGTTCGACTTGGGCACAACCAGTAAAACCTGGGATCCCGGACTATTTCTTGGTAGAATTACCAATTTGGGTGCATCGGAAGAAATAATTGTGAGCGACAAACTCGGGCGCGATGCTAACATTGGAAATATTGTGGTTATTTCTCCACGCATCAGATATTTAATTGGTACACATTTATGGGTTGGACTGGAATATATTTTCAATCAGGCTGCTTATGGGCAAACTTATGATGAAGATAATAAACAATACGTTAGTTCTTTTAATGAAAAAGGAAAACCCAATAACCTGAAATACTACACCACTCATCGTTCGCTTTTATCGTTCCGTTACACTTTTTAGGAATAAACCCGGCTTCAGGTTGTTCTTCCCATAAAAATGCTGAAATATGAAGAAGACGCTTGCCTTTGTTGCTGTTCTTTTTAAAGTTGCCGGATTTGGAATGATTCATATCCCCCTCTCAAACCATGGAATGTACTTAGTATTGCCATGATGGGAATGGGCTCATTTTATCTCATTTTCTTAATTTTGTCGTCGGATAAAAAGAAAAACGAAGATTCCTGAAAGAAATTGATTATGTACAGCAAAGAGGAAGCAAAGGCCATTCGACTGGAGTTCTGGAATAAACTCAATAACCGCACCCGGCGACTGCCTGGCCAAAAGGGACGGAAAAAATTCTGGATATACGATAATACTGGCGTCAAAGGAATGGATTTAAGATTCGATGTTGACCGGCATAAGGCTCAGGTTGCTTTGGAAATTAACCATTCCAGTGAAGAACGCCGATTGGTTTTATATGAAAAGCTGCTGGCCTGCAAATCAATTTTTGAGTCGGAATTTGGAGAGCCATTAAAATGGGATTATGTTTACGAAAAAGATACCGGCGAACAGGTTTGCCGCGTTTATTGCGAGCAGCCGGGCGATATTCACGACCAGGAACGCTGGCCCGAAATGATGTATTTCCTTATCGACCGCATGGTGCGTCTTGAAAAAGCTTTCCTCGAAGTGAAAGATTATTTACAGTCGGATATCAACGAAATATAGAAAATATGCGACCTTATTTGCTGACCGAAACAACCTGGAAACAGATTAAGGAATCGGAAATTCAACTTGCTGTATTACCATGGGGCGCCACTGAAGCGCACAATTATCACCTTCCTTATGCAACCGACAATTTTCTGGCTACTCATGTGGCCGAGGAATCGGCACGAATAGCCTGGGGAAAAGGAGCCTTGCTAACTGTTTTACCAACCATTCCCTTTGGTGTAAATACCGGTCAACATGATATTAAGCTGGATATCAACCTGAATCCATCCACCCAGTTTTTAATTCTTCAGGATGTGGTGGCCAATCTTTCCCGACACAACATCAACAAACTGCTCATTCTCAACAGTCATGGTGGGAACGACTTTAAACAGATGATTCGTGAACTGGGATTGAAGTTTCCGGATATGTTTATTGCCAGTTGCAATTATTGGCAGGCAGTTGAAGAAAAGAGTTTTTTTGAACACGATGGGGAACATGCCGGTGAAATGGAAACCAGTCTGATGCTTTATCTGCAACCTCATCTTGTAAAACCATTAAATGAAGCCGGTAGCGGACATGCCAAAAAGTTCCGCATTGCTGCTCTTAAACAAAAATGGGCATGGGCCGAACGAAAATGGAGCCAGGTAACGGCCGATACCGGAGTGGGAAATCCCGAAAAATCAACCTCTGAAAAAGGAGAAGTTTGTTTTAATGCTATTGTTGCAAAAGTGAGTGAATTAATGATTGATTTGAGTGCAGCCGATATAAATAACTTGTATGAATAAAATTGTTTTCCCGGCCGAGTGGGCACCACAAAGTGCTGTAATACTTGCCTGGCCACATAAGGGTACCGATTGGGCCGATATGCTGGATGAAGTTCAGGCTTGTTTTTCGGAAATAATTGAAACAATTTCCCGGTTTCAGGATGTTTGGCTATTGGTGAACGATGCTGACGAAGTCAACCAACTGAGTGGCATTTTTAACCAAAGAGTGCATTGTATGGTGGTTGAAACCAACGATACCTGGGCGCGCGATTTTGGCCCCTTATTTATTGAAAATAATGGCATTCCGGTTTTAATGGATTTTAAATTCAACGGCTGGGGCCTTAAATTTGGGGCGGATAAAGACAATCTTATTAACCGGCAGTTGTTTAACTATAACCTGTTTGCTCCACAAGTGCAATATTGCAACCGCCTTAATTTTGTGCTCGAAGGCGGCAGTCTGGAATCTGACGGGGAAGGAACTTTACTCACAACCTCCCAATGTTTATTATCGCCCAACCGGAATGGTGAATGGGATAAGGCCCAAATTGAACAATACCTGAAAGAAAACCTCGGCTTTAACAGGATTTTATGGCTTAACCATGGTTATTTAGCCGGCGACGATACCGACAGCCACATTGACACCCTGGCTCGGTTTTGTGATACCCGAACCATTGCCTATGTTCAATGCAGCAACCCGGCAGATGAGCATTATAACGCCTTGTTTAACATGGAGCAGGAGTTAAAATCGTTAAAAACCATTAATGGAACCAGCTATAATCTGATTCCACTCCCAATGGCCGAACCAGTGTATTTCATGGGCGACCGACTGCCCGCCACTTATGCCAATTTTTTGATAATAAATGGCGCGGTATTGGTTCCAACCTATCAATCGCAACTCGACCAATTAGCACTTTCCCAATTGGCTTTAGCATTTCCCGAGCGGGAAGTAATCGGCATTGATTGTACAGCGCTAATAAAACAGCACGGTTCCTTGCATTGTGTTACCATGCAGTTGCCAATAGGCGTAATAAAACAATAACAGCGATAGCTACTTAAAAAAGTACATAAACTTAGAAACTGTTTAGAATTATTTCTTAGACAAAAGATGCGAAGTTGTAACGAAGTGGAATGCCGAAAATCGGTACCCGAGTATCGGGAAAAGACTTTTAGACACGTGTTCCGGTTCATCGGAAATTAGATATAAAAGTAACACGCTTAAAATAAGCAAAATAACTTAACTGTCTTGTTTATCTTTAATTTCTTTTAAGTCTAAGCCCGATGAACCAGGACACGTCTTTCTGTCTAGCATCTAAATAAGAGTCTTTAATAAAACCAGAAAACTAAATTTAAACAGATACATATACTTAAAACCAATAAGGATGAGAAGCATTAAAACCGGTCTTATTCAGCAAAGCAACAGTTCGGACATAGCCGAAAACCTTAATAAACTGGAGAAAAACATTCGTGAAGTAGCTGCCCGGGGAGCTCAGCTTATTGTTTTACAGGAACTTCATAACAGTCTTTATTTTTGTCAAACCGAAGACACCTCCGTTTTCGATCTGGCAGAAACCATACCCGGGCCTTCCACCGAACGATTTGGCAAGCTGGCACGAGAGCTGAACGTGGTAATTGTTACCTCACTTTTTGAGCGTCGTGCGCCCGGATTATATCACAATACCGCCGTAGTCATTGAAAATGATGGTTCCATTGCCGGAAAATATCGAAAAATGCACATCCCCGACGACCCCGCCTATTACGAAAAATTCTACTTCACACCAGGCGACATGGGATTTGAACCCATTCAAACATCTGTTGGAAAGCTGGGTGTTCTGGTTTGCTGGGACCAATGGTATCCCGAAGCTGCACGCCTTATGGCCATGAGCGGTGCCGACATACTGATTTATCCAACCGCCATTGGCTGGGAAAGCACCGATAGCAAGGATGAAAAAAATCGGCAAAAAGAGGCATGGGTAATCTCTCAACGTGCACATGCCATTGCCAATGGACTGCCGGTAGTGTCGGTTAACCGGGTTGGGCACGAGCCCGATCCATCCGGAGTAACCAACGGCATTCAGTTTTGGGGCAATAGTTTTGTTGCCGGTCCCCAGGGAGAAATGATTGCCTTAGCCGGTAACGAACAGGAAGAAAATTTAGTAGTAGATATTTCACTCAACCAATCGGAGCAAGTGCGGCGAATTTGGCCTTTTTTTCGCGATCGAAGAATAGATGCCTACCATGAAATTGTAAAACGCTTTATTGATTGAAGATGGGTAAATTCATTATTATAATTGCCTTTTTTGCTTTAGCCGCCTGTTCAAAAACAGAACATGAGCCAGAGCAAAGCCTATATTTCCCGCCCAGCGGAAATGCTACCTGAGAAACCGTCTCACCTGAAGAATTGGGATGGGATACCGACAAAATCCGCGATTTACTTACCCTACTTGAAACCAAAGGTACCCGGGCATTTATTGTATTGAAAGATGGCAAAATTGTAATTGAGGCTTAATTCGGTAAAACCATTATAGGAAATCACTACTATCCGGTAAAAAGTTGTATTGTCCCTAACGGGACAATAAATCAATCCTCAATTAAGTGTTTTACCTATCTTTAGTCCCTAACGGGACTGTGCCGTCAGGTACAGAATATCGGTAAAGATGAATCGACCCTAATTTTCAGTGTCCTGTAGGGACACCACAATTAGTCAGCATTATAGCAGCTTATCCAAAAATTTATCGGACAGTAGTGATAGGAAATAACAATTTTAACAGTTCTTCTTATTGTTACTGGGCTTCAGCCGGAAAAACACTTACAGCTATGCTTACCGGAATTGCCCAGCAGGAAGGTTTTCTGTCAATACAAGATAAAACATCCGAATATCTGGGTGAAAACTGGACTTCATTAAATGCTGATAAAGAAAATTTAATTACCATCCGCCACCAGCTAACCATGACTACCGGTTTAGACGATGGTGTTGCTGACAACCAAGATTTTAGTGCTGAAAATCTGCTGTATAAAGCCAATGCCGGCACACGCTGGGCTTACCACAATGCGCCTTCCGATTTAATTGCCGGTTTGAGAAAAAACGGCCAGTTTGTAAGTGTTGTACCCTCGCTAAACCTTGTTATGGTACGTATGGGCGAATCGCCCGATGATGTTCAGGTTCCTTTTCTTTTTCACGACCAAATTTGGCAAAAACTTAAGCTGATTGTAAAATAAGCCAACAATTTTTAAAAAATTATAAAGCTAAATTACAGTATATAAATATTTTGTAATTTGCGGCTTATTGAAAAAATAACAATGATAAAGCTGGTTGTAACTGATTTAGACGGAACTTTACTCGACAGTAATAAAAATATCCATCCCGGGTTTTGGGCGCTTCATAAAAAAATGACCGACAAAGGTATATTGTTTTCGGTAGCCAGTGGCCGACAGCTCTTTAATTTGGAAGAAACTTTTTCCACAATCGCACATAATACACTATTCATTGCCGAGAATGGAACGTTTGTCAGATTTCAGGGGCGCGATTTACACGTGAATCCCATGGATTTAACTGCTACCATTGAGTTTATAAAAATTGCCCGGAAAATAACCGGTGTTGGGTTGGTTTTGTGCTGTAAAAATGCTGCCTATATCGAAAGTGCCGACAACCGTTTTATACAAGAGGTTGCCAAATATTACAGCAAAGTAGTAATGGTTCAAGATTTAACACATGTAGATGATGTGGTATTAAAACTGGCTCTTTTTGACTTTGCAGATGCCGAAACCAATATTTATCCACATTTTAAGCCATTTGAGAACCAGTATAAAGTAGTGGTTTCGGGCCGGCAATGGATGGATATTTCTCACATCTCGGCCAGTAAAGGTTCAGCGCTAGAAAAAATTCAGAAAGAACTTGGTTTTAACAGGGACGAAATTATGGCCTTTGGCGATTTCTTAAACGATTATGAAATGATGGAACTGGCCGGATATAGTTTTGCCATGAAAAATGCCCATCCTGAAATAATAAAAGTATCCCGTTTTGTTACTGAATACGATAACGACAATAACGGTGTGGTAGAAACTATTGAAAAAATGTGCTTCTCCTAAGACGTTCTATTTTGTTTTCCCCTTTTTCCAGGGAATTAAATATTCCATGGTGTACGAAAAGCCTGCATTCAGCCGGTTGTCGCCATTTCCAAAACCGGGAATAAGGTAAGGCGCTAAAATATTGGGGTTGTCACGATAAATAGCAACTTTTAAATGGAAAGTCCAGGCCATATAAAAGTTTTTAAATAACTCCATTCTGGGTCCGCCTGTTAGCTCAATCCAATGCGTATTTACGGTGTTGGTTCCAATACTACCGGTGTAATCATCCCAGTAGCCATTTTCAATTATAAAGTAAGAAGCACTCTGTTCCTGCAAGGCATATCCATAGTGAAGACCAAACAATAAATTATCGTTGCTTCCGGCTTCCTTTTCTTTAAATACATCATACTCAAGACCTGCTTTCAAAAAAGTGCCATTGGAGGTGTAGTGGTACCGCTTTTTGCTGAACGAAACATTCTCATAGCCAGCTTCGGCTAAAAAAATCATTTGGTCTTTTACCGACATCCTTGATAAAAAAGAAATACCCGAACGACTTTTATCAAAAGCCTTATTTACAGGCCCTGCCAGATTTACTCCAAGCGTAAATCCTTTCGAGGGTTGCCACTTCTCCTTTTGAACCTGAGCACCTGCAACAATTCCTGCTCCAAGGAAAAGACTAATAAAGATATATCTTAACATTTTCAACATTTTCGCCATATCTAACCTTTGGATAAAACAACGCCACCGAATCAACAAAGGTTTTGGTATATAAAACGGTATCAATAGTAAAATCGAAAGTAAATCCGCATTTTCTCGAAATAAACTGCAGTTCCTTGTTGTGAACCACCCAAATGGTGTCGAACAACGAATTGTTGGATATTACAAAAATGGATGTATCGCTCTGAAACGATAAAGGGAGAAACATTTTGCTGATATCCTGCTCCTTATAAATCAAAAAATCTTCATTATCGAGACCATAAACATTAGCTTTTTTTAATACAGAGTCACGCTTAACATTAAACGCCGAGTAAAATCCGGTTTGAAGAGCGTGCTGGTTCGACAAACACAACTCATCCTGATTGCATCCACCGGGAACCATCAGGTAAATAAACCCTGCAATTATGAGTAAAAATGCTTTTATCCTCATTCCAAAACAGTAATTTTTATGTACAAATGTAAAAAATAAAACAGACCATACCTCATTTTGTAAAATCAATAGTATTTAAGTCAGCAGCAAAAAGGCACGCGTTATAGATGTTTAACAAAATGTACGTATACGAACAACCAAGTGTACGCATTTGAACTATTTATAAAAGAAGGTTAATTTTCATTCTTGGCTTTTATATTAATAATTAAACATTTATGTTATTTGGTCTGGATATTGAAAATGGTTCAAATTGTTTTAAATTTGACTGGAACAAATACTTCAGATACCATATTATCAAACAAACTAAACTTACTTTTTATGAAACAAACAAGAAAAATCATGTTTCTGGTGGTATTTCTATTGACTGCCATCGGACAAGGTTTTGGCCAATCAGTAAAAATTGATTTTACTGAGTACAAGCTCGACAATGGGCTGCATGTTATTTTGCATCGCGATGCCACCACCCCAATTGTTACTGTTGCTGTTATGTATAACGTTGGTTCAAAACACGAGCAGCCAAACCGAACCGGATTTGCTCACTTTTTTGAACACCTGATGTTTGAAGGTACCAAAAACATTCCACGCGGCGAATATGCCAAGTTTGTTGAGCGCGCTGGTGGAACGCTAAATGCCAATACATCGGCCGACCGTACCTATTATTATCAGATTTTACCCTCGAACCAATTGGAACTTGGTTTATGGCTCGAATCGGAGCGAATGTTGCATGCCACCGTTGATTCTGTTGGCATTCAAACACAAAAAAGAGTAGTAATTGAAGAGAAGAAACAAAGCTACGACAACCGCCCTTATGGAACCATTCTGATAGAAACCATGAAACGATCGTTTACCCAACACCCATACCGTTGGACTACCATTGGCGACCCGGAACATATTATGGCTGCAAAAGATGAGGAATTTCACGAATTCTACAATACTTTTTATGTTCCAAATAATGCCGTTTTGGTAATTGCCGGCGATATTGATGAAAGAAATACCAAGAAACTGATTGAGAAATATTTCAATGATATTCCAAAAGGGGAAAAAGAAATTTACCGACCAAATATTGTTGAACCTCCATTGAAAGGCGAAATCCGCGACACCATTTTTGACAATATCCAGCTGCCATTGGTGCTTCAGGCTTATAGAACACCCGCCATGAATACCCCCGATTATTTTGCCCTGGAAATGCTTGGTAACTTACTCTCGAGTGGTCAAAGTTCTCGCTTGTATCGCGAACTGGTCGACAACCAACAATTAGCCATTCAGGTTGGCTCATTCCCAATTCCATTTAACGAGCCCAGCGTAAACCTAACCTATGCCTTCCCAAACATGGGGATTGATCCGCTTAAACTCGAAAAGGCAAT
>CAZFTD010000002.1:0-60643 GCA_964521525.1 uncultured Marinilabiliaceae bacterium
TAGTGACTGAATGGGTAACACTACCAAAGCATCACGATTATTATGGACCTCGTACCAAATGGGGAGAATTTGCCTATGCTGCCATTCAGGCCGCTCATGCTCAGGGCGTTGATTTTTCTCAATTCGATAATGATGGCGATGGTATTGTAGAAGGTATTGCTATTATTCACCAGGGTCCAGGTCAGGAAGTAACAGGCAACGAAACCGACATCTGGTCGCACTCCTGGTCGCTCTCGTCGGCAGGTTATAGTCAGACTGCACGCACTTTTAACAATGTTATTGTTAATCAGTACACCACACAACCCGAAACAAGAAATACATTAGGCTCAATGAATACCATTGGGGTTATTTGTCATGAGTTTGGGCACAACCTTGGTGCACCTGATTTTTATGATACCGATAGCGAGGATAACGGGCAATATTTCGGTACCGGTAGATGGGATTTGATGGCTTCGGGTTCATATAATGGAACTCCATCGGGTTCAAAACCTGCACATCATAATCCATATACAAAAATTAGTTACAACTGGTTAACGCCTACTGTAATTAATATGCCAGCGACTCATACCCTGGAGCCGGTTTTAACTACCGGTCAGGTTTACAGAATTAATAGTCCTGTTGATAATGAATATTTGTTGCTCGAAAACCGCCAGCGCACAGGGTTTGACCTTGGGCTACCGGGTAAAGGCTTGTTGGTTTACCATGTGGATGGAACCTGGATAAATACCTATCGCAATAGCAACAAAATAAATATTGGCGAACATCAGGGACTATATCCGATAGCAGCCGGTGGCATTATCAATGCTGCTTCCTGTCCTTTCCCGGGAGCCGCAGAAGTAACTCAGTTAACCGATAACAGCTCTCCGGCAATGAAAACATGGAGCGGATTAGGGTTTAACCGTAGTTTATCAGGTATTACCGAATCTAAT
The DNA here is from genome assembly GCA_964521525.1 of uncultured Marinilabiliaceae bacterium. Classification (GTDB taxonomy): domain Bacteria; phylum Bacteroidota; class Bacteroidia; order Bacteroidales; family Marinilabiliaceae; genus CALEUX01. The sequence goes on from CAZFTD010000002.1 coordinate 930, forward strand.
GGAAACATTTATTTCGACTTTATGGCTTTTCAAAACGGGAGTCCACTCTCGTTGGTTGTTGAAGATGTTAGTCATTCGTCACTACATATCCAATGGGAACCATCAAATCTAAATTTACCGGTTTTACTCGCCTACAGCGAAGATGGTGTGTTTGGAAATTTAGTTAATGGAACTGTTTATTCGCCCGGTGAGACAATTCCCGGGGGCGGTAAAGTGCTTTATTATGGTTCGGAAGTTAAGCAGTTTTTACATGAAGGACTGGAAGCATCTACAAAATATTATTACAGTGTATGGAGTAAAAGAGATGATAGCTGGACTTCACCGCTCAAATCTTCAGGTTTGACCACGGCACTTCCTGTTTCAACATTTCCATGGGTTGAAGATTTTGAATCGGGGTTGACCAAATGGAGGCAATCTATTATTGCCGGCGAGTATCAGTGGAGTTTACGCTCCGAAGGGGTTGACCGAAAACCGGCTTCAGCTTATGAGGGTAATAAATTCAGCTATTTCTATGCACCAGTTTCCAATAATCCAACTGCCCGTATGGTTTCTCCTGTTTTAAATCTCGAATCGAACAAGGATTATGTTCTCGAGTTTCGTCATTATCAGGCTAAGGGAGAGAATAATAATGATAATTTAAGAGTTCTAATTAAAAAGGAAGGAACCGATATTTGGGAAGAAATTGCCCTTTATGATAATGAGGAAGTGGAATGGATTGAACGGCGTATTTATTTGCCATACAGCCAGTCTGTAAAAATTGCGTTCGAAGGTATTGGAAAAATGGGATACGGAGTGGCTGTTGATAACGTAATTGTGAAAGAGTTTTCAAATTGTTCCATAACTGGGGTATCTGTAACTGATGCAACAACTCAGGATGTAAATTTATCCGCAATGAAACTGGAATGGAGCAGAGCTCAGGGCGATGGAGTTATGGTAGTAGCCCGAAAAGGAGGAAAAGTATTGGATTTGCCTGATAATGGAGAAGTTTTTACAGCCAACCCGGCATTTGGTGATGGCTCTGCTTTTGGCATTGATGCCTTTGTTGTTTATGTTGGTTCGGGCAATTCAGTTACATTAACCAACTTAGAGCACTCTTCTGATTACCATTTTGCGTTTTTTGCTTATCATGCCGATGGATGGTGTTACCAGGTAGAACCCGACCGGTTTGTATTCACCACCGAAATGAAAATTCACAATATTCAGGTTACGGTAACAGATGGAGCTAATCCTTTGGCTGATGCAACAGTGATTCTTGATGGGGAGTTGAAAACAACTGATGAAGATGGTTTTGCTGAATGGCAGATAGTGCATCGCGAAGCCTATACCTCAATAAGTGTATCTTATCCAGGAATGGAAACCAGATGGGGTAAGGTTTTCCTGAATGATAGCAGAGAAATTAATGTAAGCTTATCTGTTTTAAATACATTAGTTCCTACCGGATTGTCGCATACAAAAAATTACAAGGAAGTTACCTTGAAATGGAACCCGGTTATCCATGAAAACTTCGACAATTATGAGCCTTTTGCAAGGACTATTCCGGGCTGGACTTTTGAGGATAAAGATGGCAAGCCAACTTATGGTTTCTCCAATGTTGATTTTCCGGGCGAAGGCTATACCGGTTCATACATTGTTTTCGATGCCCATTCGGAATACTTATTACAGGCTGGTAACGGATTTAATGCCATTTCGGGTAGAAACGTTTTGGGTTGTGTGGCTGCTATTGGGGCTGCCAATAACGACTGGATAATATCTCCTGTGTTTAAAGTACAGGATGGCGATGAACTATCCTTTATGGCCAGATCCTTTAATGATGCTTATGGATTGGAAAAGTTCAACGTGTTGGTTTCCATACAGGAACCTTCTCCTCAGGCCTATGTTAATATTTCTGGTGGTACCAGGGAGGCTCCTACAACCTGGACCCCTTATTCATATTCATTACAAAACTACGTAGGAAAACAAGTTAGGGTTGCCATTCAATGTGTTTCCAACGATGTATTTATATTTTTACTTGACCGCATAAAAGTTGGACCGGTTTCACCTGGTTTAGCTTCTTCATTCCCGTCCATTCAGGTTGAAGGGCCTTCTTTATCTAAAAAGATTGAGGTTTCAGTTCCCGATGAGGATGCTTTCCATAAAAGAGTAAATCAGGTTCAGGGTCAGATTACTCCAGGCATTGGTAACATTGGTTATACTGTTATGCTGGGCGATGAGGTTGTGGGTGTTCTTAATGGGTTTACACAAAACAGTATAAAAGCCAATGTGGAACAATGCAGCGGCAATATGTTCAGTATTAAAGCCAATTATCTGGTTGAAGGTGTTTCGTCTGAATGGACCGATTATACTGCAGATGCTTGTTATTCAGTAATTTTTAGGGTTAAAAATGCTCAGTTGTTGCCTGTAACGAATGCTCTTGTTAATTTGGATGGACGCACTCAACTGACAGATGCTCAGGGACAGGCTGTGTTTCATGGTTTTGAACCAGTCACCGGATTGCCATATACCATTAGTTGCGATGGTTACGAGAATTTTTCCGGAACATTGAATATTGTTTCAGCCAACCGGGAACTGAATATCACGCTTGCCGTTACTTCGATCAGGGATATATTATTGAATGGTGCTGAGGTTAAATTATTCCCCAACCCGGCCACCAACGAATTGTATATTCAAGGCATTTTGCCCGGAATTGTTGAATTGCAGATTTTTGATCTGGGAGGTCGTCTCAGCAAAAATGTGAAATATGAAGGAGGAAGTGATTTGAGAATTGATTTAAACGGCATAACTCCCGGTGTTTATATGGTGGTGCTAAAACAGGCGAACGATGTTTGGCGCCAGAAACTGGTGGTTATACCATAAATAAGAATATTTATGCACAGAAAAGGCGCTTCGAAAGGGGTGTCTTTTTTGTTTATGAACCATTATAGATAAAAAAACGATTGCCCCTTTTAAAGAACAATCGTTTAGAGCCAATGATGGGAATTGAACCCATGACCTCTTCCTTACCAAGGAAGCGCTCTACCCCTGAGCTACATCGGCAGTTTATTATGTTTGTAAGGCTGCTTTCTTTTAACAATTGTATCTTAAAGTGTCTATGAAACCGTTTTTCAAGCGCGGTGCAAAAATAGAAAAAAAAGAATATCTCAAAAGGAATAAGAAAGATAATTTTATAAAAATAGTGTAAGAATAAAAACTCCGGCATTCCCTGTTTATAAGGGAGTCCGGAGTTTTTGAATAGTATATGTCAGTTTTTTTATTGTATATCAAGTTAATAGCCAAAGATATCTTCCAGACTTAACTCTGATACTTTACCAAGTTGTGAAAGCACCTTTTTATCAATGGAATCTCTCTTTCCCATAACCAGGTAGGTGTATTTTTTATTGCTGATATTGGAATTAAAAAACTCTTCGAAAGTATTAATATTCATTGTTTTAACGGTTTCATAGATGTCTTTCCTGATATCGTAATCGATGCCACGGTTGCTATTGGTTAAATAGGTCCAGAACAGATTCCGCTTGGTTATTCTTTCGGTATTGGTTTTCTTAATTATACCCTCAATTGACATATTGTACTGAGCTTCAGCTTTTGGCATCTTATTCATTAAACTGAGCATGGCCGATGTGGCAATATCGAGTTTGTCGGCCTGAGTTCCCAGATAAGCATATAGAATATCGTTATCATTAATGAATGGGGATGGATTATACATTGCATAGGCCGAATAAGCCAAAGCTCTGGATTCTCTTATTTCCTGAAACACCACCGACGACAATCCCCGTCCAAAATAGTTATTAAACACTGAGGCAAAAGGCAAAGTTTGCTTGTCGAATGGTTGAGCTTTGGCAACCAGAAACATATTGGCCTGATTGATATCGTAGTCGATTAAATAAACTTGTGCCTGTTCGTTCGATACCATTTCAAATTTCACCGGTTGAGGCGTATCCATTAAATTATCAGGTGTTATATAATGCGTTTTTACCAGTTCTGCTACAGTTTCATTGTTAGAAGGTCCGTAGTAATGAATCTTGTGTTTGTAAGCCATCAGATTTTTTATGATTTCGGTAAGGCTGTCGGGATTAATCGATTGCATTTGATCCATTGAAAGAATGTATTTACCCGGAGAGAATTTCCCGTAAATACCATAATCAATCATTGCATTAAAAATATCATTCTGGCTTTTCTTAGCATCAGCCCTTTTCTTTTCAATGGTTTTAATAAGCTCTGCATAAGTATCCTGGTTGGCCGATGCCTGGTTCAATACGTGTTGCAGTAATTCGAGCGCTTTTTCAAGCTGGCTGTTAAGTCCACTAATGTTTACATTACAACGATCGTTGCCAACATTAACATTAAAGGTAAGCCCATACCGGAAAAATACTTTGCGCAGTTCTTCGGGTGAATATTGACTGGTTCCTATTAATGGTAAATATTCAACAGCCAACGGCAATAACAAATCATGTTTTTTACCCATCTCGAAAACCAGAGCCAGGTTAAAAAGTTCGTTGGTTTCGTTGGTAACATGAAACAGCGGAAGCCCCTCGCGAATATCGGTTTTATGCATACTTTCATTAAAATCAACAAAAACAGGTTCGATGTCGGGCTGTTGCATGGCTAAAATTTCGGTGGCAAATTCCGATTGCAAATCACGATTTACCGGAACCGAGGTTATGGCTGGCTTTTCAACTTTTACCAGATCTTTATTTTCGCCGGTTCTTTTATAAACAATGACATAGTTTTCGCCATAATTTTTTTGTGCAAATTCCTGAATTTGTTGTTTGGTAATTTTCTCCATCTTATCCAAACGTGCCAGAACTTCTGTTAACGGCTGGTCATAAATGAACATATTCATAAGCGAATAAGCCGAACTGAAAGGCATTTCAAGTCGCCTCATAAAATCAATGCGTTGCCTGTTTACAATGGCTTCCACCAGCCACTCGTCAAAGTTTCCGGTTTTCAGGTTTTCAATTTCGGCCAGAATGAGGTCTCTGACTTCTTCAAGCGTTTGCCCTTGACGCGGTGTCCCGCTTAAAATATGAATGCCATAATCTTTTAAGAAAAATGCGCTGGAACCGGCTTGCAATACTTTTTGGTTTTGAATAAGGTTCAAGTCTATTAACCCTGCCTGCCGGTTCGACAGAATGGAGCTAATCAACGATACCATTAAATCATCTTCAGTTCCTATGCCATTAAAACGGTAAGCCATCATCATATTTTCAGCTTCGGGACCTACTACTTCTTTTTCAATAATTGAGTTTATAGGTTCTTCTTTAGGTAGTTGCACGGTTGCTTTTGTGCCGGCCTCAAACTGTCCAAAATATTTGTCGATGAGTTGAATGGTTGGTTCGTATTCAAGGTCGCCTGCCAATACTATGGCCATATTGGATGGAACATAATATTTACCCAGGAATTCGTAAATCTCTTTCATGGATGGGTTTTTCAGATGTTCGGGGAATCCGATAACATCGCGCCCGTAAGGATGGTTAGGGAATAAAGCCGATGTTAAAGCCATCCAGGCACGTTCATCATCCATATCCTGATACATGTTGAACTCCTCGTAAACCACTTCAAGTTCGGTGTGAAAAAGGCGTAAAACCAGCCCTCCAAAACGTTCGCTCTCTATCTTGGCCCATCTTTCCAGTTCGTTTTTAGGAATTTCGCACATATAAACAGTGCTCTCGTAAGATGTGCCTGCATTTACGTTGGTAGCTCCCATAGCTGTGTAAAGCTTGTCAAATTCGTTGGTGGCTACATAGGTGGCAGCAATCTGCGAAAGACTGTCTATTTTTGCATAAATGACTTTTTTCTCGTCAGGATTATTGGTTGACCGGTGCGCCTCAAATAAATCGGATATTTCATCCAGTAACACTTTTTCGGCTTCCCAGTTAACTGTACCAATTTTAGAGGTTCCCTTAAACATCATATGCTCCAGGTAATGTGCCAATCCGGTAGCATTGGGATCTTCCTGCACCGATCCGGCACGTACACCAATTAATGCAGCAACTCTGGCCTGGTCGGTATTACGGGTTAAAATCACTTTCAATCCATTATTAAGGGTATATTCCCTCGACTTGTAAGGATCGTTGGTTACTTCCTGATATTTGTAACCATTGCTATCGGTTTTAGTGATGGTTTTATATTTTCCGGTATTGCAACCGGCAATCATGGTTATTAATAATAACCATGATGGTTTAACGACCCGCATCATTTGATTAGAGTTTTTAGTTAAATTGTTAAATTATTGATAGTTATACGATGAGTAATAACGGGATTCTCCTTTGTAATAAATAAAAATTCGCAAATTGTTAAACAGGTTCAGTTGTTGCTCAATCACTGTTATTGCTTGTTAAATAAGTTGTTTAAATATAACATGATTGGTAATCAGGGAAGTATAAATGTAAGGAATTATTTTAAACTGAATGAGTTTTTATAGATTTTTTTAAGATATTGGTTTAAAAGTCATAAAGGTATTTGTTAAACCACTGTTTTTTTTTGGACTAACGCTCATGCTTATTAAGGTCAGATTGCGAGTCCCAACTTATCGGGGAACTCGCATAATGAATTTTGGCTCTGCCGATTTTCAATTCATCCGTGTTTCCCGAAAAGTCGGGACAAGTTGTGTTTAACGAAATGTCTCGTTTCATAAATCGAGATATTAGTTTTTTATAAAATCGTCATTAACGATTATATGAATAAAAAAGTGAGAATTGCAGGCGTCATCACTTTCAAGCTACCAATGCGCCCGAAATGGGTTATATTGCCTGATAGCAAAAGTATTGTTTATTTTTCTCTTGGGGTATATCCATTCCTTTTCAATTCGGGTATGATAAAACCTTCGTAAAAATCGATTACTTCCCTTGATTTTTCAAAATCAGAAGAAGTTATATTTACTCTAATTATTACAGTAGCTTCATTATCACCTCCCCCTGCACTCCAAAATTTAGCGTAGCCGATATTGATATTATTGATTGAGTTTTTATTAAAGTCGTTAAATTTCTCTGTAATTTCCTTCTTTATATCATTGTGATTTAAGCCTTCAACAATCTCTCTTACATTTTTAAATACAATATCCATACTGTCTTTCGTTGTTTCAAGTTGTATAGAACCACTTGAAGACATATTAAAATAGCAACTTGAAAAACTAATTAAAGCTGTTACTAATAAAAATATTATGCGTTTCATCTGTTTATTTTTTGATTTTTATCGATCAGATTGCCTTCCGCGCTGCGGAACAGGTTTCCCCGATATATCGGGGAAACTCGCCACTTAGTTATTTCCCCTATGTGAGAAAAAGTCTCTCATGGCTCGTTTCATGTTTATTAAATTTTTCCTAACTCATTATTATTCTCAATTTATATTTTTGCTAACTTATATATCAACAACAATATGTCAACTTCTGTCACAAGCCAGATTAATCATGGCTATTATTTCCGCGACACTTTATTAAAGAAATCAACCATCTTTTTAATATTGGCATCAGTATGGGTATTGGCATAATGTTGTCCGCCCGGCACCTGAATGTATTCACTTTTTACACCGGCTGCTATAAGTGCCTCATGCAGAAGCACACTCTGACAATAGGGCACTACAACATCGGCATCGCCATGAAATATTAAAAATGGAGGATCGTTTGAGTCAATATATGTAATTGGATTAAGCAAAATAAACTTGCTGGTATTATCTGTTTTTTTCATTCCTATTAAAAGTTCTTCAGGTGTTTGCCCCGGGGCGCCAAATGAACTGCCTCTGCATGAATCAATGGCTAATAAATCGGTTGGCCCAAACCAATTACAAACTGCATCTACCGAACTGCTAAAAGAGTTGTATTTTCCCAAACTTCCTTCAATATCCATGGTAACCGACTCAACTGTAAACGATTTCACGCCTCCTGAAGTACCTGCTAATGCAGCCAGATGGCCTCCCGATGAGCTTCCCGAAATTCCAATAAAAGAGGTATCAAGTTTATATTTTTTGCTATTGGCGCGTATATAACGAATTACAGCTTTAATATCATGTATCTGACCTGGGAAGAGCGTATCCCTGCTTGACCGATGATTGGGAGTTACCACAGCATAACCGGCATCCAGTAGGGCACTACCGATAGTTTTCATATCGGCCCCTTTTTGGTTGTTTGCAAACCAGGCACTCCCATAAATGTAAACTATAACCGGGTAATTCTCTTTCGGCTCAGCAGGCAAATAAATATCGAGCATGTGAAAGGATTCGTTATCATCGGCATAATTCAAATCGGTCCATTTGTCCGAATAATTTTGCGCATGGCTGGAAATAACGAATAAAATCAGAAGACTAAATAATAGCTTTTTCATGGGTTAGGTTAGTTAATAATTTATGCGTTAAAATATTCTAATTGAATTTTGCAAAAGTGCTTAAACGTGATTTTAGCGGCAACTATTTACTGTTATAACTAACTATAAAAATAAAAGATAATTTTCGAAATAATAATTCATAAGGTCATATTATCCTACATAATAAAATCTTCTTCATTTAACAACTGTTTAAACTATTAATCTACAAAGCTTTATACATAAGACGTAAAACTAAATGTCTCAAAATGTAACGGAGTTGAAACTTCGTGGAATGTTGAGAATTGGAATAAGAAAACCTTAAATATCAATCAATTATCGTTTATTATTTAAGTAACTCATAACAGAAGAAAAAGTTGATGCTTTTTGGGTGCCGTTAGGTGCCAAAGCCCGGTAGAAACTATCACCCAATGATTTCTTTCGTCCCAATCGGGGGCGAGAGATTCAGCATAACCAATTATTCTACCGATATTTGGCCCTTAACCGGGCCACATTCAAAATATCATTTCTTATTGTCTTTAATAAGACCAGAAAACCAAATTTAAACAGCTTCTTAATATATGATGATTAATCCTTAATTTGCCCTACCACTAAATCAATCCAAACAGGTAAATGGTCGCTATAACCATCGGCATATTTAAAGCCAATGTAGGTTCTGAATGGTCTCATTCCACCAAATGTGGGGTCGCGTTCGAGTAAAAACGGGAAGTCGATTATTCTAAGGGAAGGAGAAGCCATTTTAACGGCCGAATTTCCTTCCAGTAGCGAGCGTGAAACAATTATCTGGTCGAATACGACCCATTCGTGCTGGTGCTTTAGAGTGCCAACCCCCTTTTTCAAATAAAGGGCCGGATTTACGAGTATGCCACCATCTGATGTTTTTCCTGCTTTCAATGTGTTTAGGAATATTTCCGAATCGGGCTCTTCATTAAAATCGCCCATAACTATCATTAAAGCCTTTGGGTTAGTTGCATAAATAGAATCAATTATGTTTTTTACAATCAGGGCAGCAGTTTCTCGTTTCCAATGTGAAGCCATAGCGCCACCAAGTCTTGATGGCCAATGGTTTACCAAAACATGCAAGGTGTCAGCTCTATCGAGAATGCCTTTTGCATAAAGAATATCTCTGGTTGGGCGCTCTGCTTCGCCAAAATTAACTGGTACGGGTTGAGCTGATGCCAATTCGAAACGCGAGGCACGGTAAAGCAATGCCACATCAATACCGCGCTCGTCGGGCGATTCAAAATGCACCACACGATAACCCAAATTATTCAGGCCGGTTTCCTGAATCATTGTAGTTAACACCCATTTGTTTTCCACCTCACACAAACCAACCAATACAGGTGGATTCCATCCTCCGGCGTTTAAAATCACCTTACTAATACGGGTCATTTTTTGCTTCATCCGCGAGTAAGTCCAACGTCGTGCACCTTGTGGCAGAAACTCATCGTCATTCTTTAGCGAATCGTTTCTTACATCAAATAAGTTCTCCACATTGTAAAACATAATACCTGCAACGGAATCGCTTGACGAGCGGGCATTTAAGGCAGATTGAGCCAACATTTCAGGATGTGCCCACGCCAATAACAGGGCCAAACAGATAAGACCGGTGTAGATTTTCTTTGTTGATACCGTCATATCTTAGGGGAAGTACAATTAAATGAGTAATTAAAGCAATGGGATTTATTGTTTCTCTTTTCTTTCATAGGCTCCAAGGTCAGGGCCTCCATCGTCGATTCGTGAATTGCCGGAAATATCCTTGGGAAACCGACGACCAATCGCCACATCACCAGCATCTTTTGCCACGCTTAGCGTGTCGAGCTGGAAATTAAAATCGAAAGGCGCAATAAACTTAGGATCTTTATTGACAATTACATTGCGGTAAAAAGTAGTATTGGCTAACGCATCGCTTTTAGCAGCCGAACGAATTAAAGAATGATCGAACCGGTAATTAATAACATACAGACCACCGCCTTTGGGACGCCTGAAATCGAGTTCAATTTCATTTTCGGCGCGGCCGTAAATAATGCAGTTTGCAAATAAAGCCGACTCCAAATCCTTGGTTCTGGTAACACCTTCCTTGTCGGTGTAATAATTCGACAGCAGCAACGCCGGTGCACTTCGATAGGCCCAACGGAAATAATTGGCAATGGTACAATGGTAAAACTCATATTTACCACCCACAGTTAAGGCTACCGAGGCACTTCCGCAGTCGCCAAAAATGCAATTATTGGCAACTATGGCCGAAGTTTGAGCCAGTAATCCCTGCTTGGCAATATGTTCAATGCGTGTGTTCGATAAATAAACAGGTTCGGTTTCATTAATGCCCACCGAATCGACCACAATGCCCATGGTTCCGTTTTTAATGTGGGCATATTCGATGGAATGGTTTTTACTGCCTGGCATTAAATGGATGTAGCCCCATTGGCCGGGTTTATCGGCATACCATTCCTCCAAACGCGATCCCATAAACGTAACAGGCTCTTCTTTTGTGCCTTTAACCTCCAATGAGCCGAGCACTATAAGACTGGCATTTTTATGGAAATGCAATCTGGCGCCGGCTTCAATGGTTAAAGTTTCGGTTGAATCAACCACTACATAATCGTAAATAAGATAGGGCTTTTGCTTTGTAAAACGCTGTGTTTTAAGCCATTCTTTTCGCAATAACACAACATCCTGACCATAAGCAATCAACTTAACGCTTTGTACCCTTTCGCGTGTATAAAAAAGAATGGAATCGGTAACAACAAATGGCGTACTGGTTCCTGAGGGGTCGATGGTTAATTCAACAAAAATAAATATACTATCGCCGGCCCGCATTGGCATATCGCGCAATGAGTTTTCGGGAAAACCGTTAATGTTTAGGCGGAATTTGGAATTATCGCCACCGGCCAGAGTTATGGCGTCGATGGTTAAGTCGCTCGAATAAGGATTGTAAACTCTAAAATGCTTCGTAGTGGAACCTATGGATGTAAAAATAGTATCGAACATCACTGTATCAGAGGAGAAATAAAGCCCTTCACTGCCACCGCGAAACATATAGTCGCGCTCACACCCCCATACACTGGCTATGGCAGCAATAACAAGCAATATTTTAAACAGCCTAAACATATGATAAACAGCTAATTCTGTCCCGCTTAAAAACAACTTCCCATTCGTACGCAATTTATTAAAACAACGTGAAAATCCCAACAAAATTTTTATGAATGAGCAACTTTTTTTTACAAAATTTAACAGGAGATAATTTCAATCTGCCCTGCAAATTTTTATCAACTCAATTTCAGACCATTACACAACAGAAAGATTTATCAAAAAAATCGGGTAATTCAATTATTTTTGTAATCAACAGCAGATAATCTTTTACAACAAAAATAAATTTTACCGGAAAGTATGTTTTCTTCCTTCAATAATTTTGCCAATATTTGAAAAAAAGAAAAAATGGACTCTCCTAAAAGCAATAATTCTCAGGAATATGGAATTTTCCTGGATAAACCATTTACATTTGACCGATTTATCAGGCTATTGTTAACCATAGCCATCATCATTGGATTAATTTTAATTATCCGTTCCATCAGCGGAGTTCTCATTCCGTTTTTTATAGCTTTACTGCTGGCCTATTTAACCGACCCGGTAGTAGCATTTTTCCAAAACAGGTTACGTATCAAACATCGTGGAATATCAGTTTTTTTAACCATGTTGTTGTTTATAGGCACTTTTACAAGTATTCTGATGTGGTTGATACCCCAGTTTGTAGGTGAAACAGTAAAACTTATAACGCTCGTTCAAAAGTTTCTGCAAACACATAGTTTACAAGCGCTATTGCCCGAAGGTGTATATCAGTGGTTGAATCAGGTTTTGGCCAGCCAGAATTTTCAGGATTTTATAGGTGCCCAGGATGTATCTCAATTAACCACCGTCATTCTCAATTCAGTCAAGTCGGTTTTCACAGGTTCACTGAGTATTCTGTTTGGGGTTGTCGGGCTTTTGATGATTCTGCTCTATTTGTTTTTTATTTTACTCGATTATAAAAAGATTGAAGAAGGCTGGCAAAGTCTTATCCCTCAAAAATATCGTCACATAGCCATTACTATCTCCAATGATTTAAAACTTTCGATGCGGGTTTATTTCAGGGCGCAGTTTACAATAGCCTTAATTGTAGGAATTTTGCTGTCCATTGGATTTTCTATTATCGATATGCCAATGGCTGTAACACTCGGTCTTTTTATTGGAATGTTGAATATTGTGCCCTATTTACAGGTGGTTGGTTTTATCCCGGCATTAATTCTGGCATTACTCAAGGCCATGGAAACCGATCAAAGCTTTGGACAGATAGTACTGCTGATTTTTCTGGTAATGGCTGTTGTCCAGATTATTCAGGAAACCATTCTGATACCTCGTATCATGGGGAAAGCTTACAATATGAATCCGGCAGTAATTCTGCTTTCGTTATCGGTTTGGGGAAGTATTATGGGTATTTTGGGAATGTTGCTGGCTTTACCGCTTACCACGATGCTGTTCTCGTATTATAAACAATTTGTTTTGAAGGAAGATGATTCAAAAAATGAAGTTGCAATTCCCTTAACTAATATACTAATGGATAATAAAGAGTTTTAATGCCTTAATCAATTTTCTTTAATCGGCCTATGCCGCTGATATTGGAATAAACACTTGATGGCGTTCCTTTGTAAGAAACGTGACAAGCTCCGGCCATGTTTACTCTTAGCTGTTCGGTTACAAAAATATCGGCTTTTCCGGCCCCTGCCAGGTTAAGTTCAACCTTTCGGGCTTCAAGCTCAAATGCTCTCATTTTGCCGGCACCCGGTATGTCAAAGTTCAATGAATCAACTTTGCCTTTAAGATTTATAGAAGAAGCGCCGGCAAACACTCCGGTAACCGACTGCCCATGAAGTTCCATCTCAAGGTTCACAGCGCCTGCAAAATCCATTTTTAATTGGTTGAAAAGAAAAACATCTGTTGTAATAACTTTTACAGCTTTTTGACCCGATAATTCCTGAAGATCTTTTACTCCAATGTTTACAAAAACAGGTTGCTCCATATTATTGTAACGCTCGTTCATATAGCCAATTCTCAAAGTACTGTTTTCTACTTCGGTTAATACCAGGTTCAGAATATCTTCATCGCCTTCAACAGAAAGACTACATACAGAACTGTTTTGCAGATGTACGATGAAATTTCCGTTTAATTCCACTTTGTTAAATGAAGCTACCTCTCTGGTTTGAGATGCCTCCATTGTCCCCGGCTTAAAGCGGATACTTCCCGAATCGGTCCAGCATCCGGTTGTGATAGCACTGATGAAGCACAGAGCCAAAAATCCGGTTATTGAACGATGCCTTTTCATGTGTTTATAATTTGTTTTTCAGTTGCCACTTTGCCTTCCGCGCTGCGGAACAGGTTGCCCCGATTTATCGGGGGAACTCTTCATAATAGTAATGCTCCTTTGTGAGAATTCGTTCTTATGACTCAATTCATTTTGATGAAGATATCTCGGTTGACACTTCAAATTTTCTGATTAAAACGCTACTGTTGAACAATTCGGGTTTTAGAGCGGTTAAAGTAATTATTTTTCTGAAAAAAAGGTAAGAAGCGACTCGATATTGTGCAACTGTTCAGGTTTGGGATAATCCATCCAGGGCTCAACTGTCAACATCCAGGTCTCCAGATTTATCTCTTCTACTCTTTCTTCAGCATACAAATAACTCTCTGCTAAATTCCATGATGCGTTTGTATCAAGCATCCAATCTTCAAGTAATACTAACTCCTGTTGATATTCATTATTAACAGTCCATGGGTCGGTTGATACCATCCAGGATGTTAATATTACTTCATTTTCATTATTGGTATTCCAGGCGTCTTCATCCACCATCCAATTGGCTAAGGATACTTCGGCTTCAACATTTTCTTCAATTACAGTGGTGGCAGCAATTTCCTTAACCAATGCCACTTCATTTGAAGAATTAACAGTAGGAACGGTCTTTTCGGCATCCTCAGTAGTTGTAACATGAGTTAATAAAGCACTTTCAGTAGCAACTGGATGAACGGTATAATTTCCGGGATTATTTGTTTTTGAATTATTTATCTGATTAAGGAAAACAACTAATAACAAGCTCCCTGCTAGTACCAATGTGGTGTACTTAAGCGCTCCGGTTTGATGATTAACTTGTATTTTCATCCGTAAATAATTTTTAGTTTAAGGTTGGATGGAACTCCATGTTTGCTATTTTGGCTCCGCCGATTTTCAATTCATTGGTGTTTCCCGAAAACTCGGGACAAGTTGTGTTTTTTCGCAAACATGTTCGTTTCATTTTTAATGCCTCCATTTATTTGTTTGAACATACAGAAACATCAATAATGCCAAACTCTATATATCGCTCTTTTATTGTTACTTACAAAAGTTTTGTTGCTTGTAAAAATATTATCACTGCCCAATTTTGAAACGAATAATGTTCGTAATCGGACAATTCATTATTTCTCAATTTTTTTAGTAACCGATTAAATATAGATATAAGATGAATAGATAAAATATGGATAGATCAGATTATTAATACTTTAAAGACATTTAGAATCTTTCCAAGCTTACCAGCCTACCTGAAAACAGGTTTATTCGTATATAATGTTTTCATCTTAATAAAATTCCAGAATTAAATTACACAGCTTCCAAATCTTTAATTAATTGAATCAAAAAAGCCCGGCAAAACCAGGCTTTCAGTACTTTATTGTAATAAAGATTACTTTGTATTTAAGCGGTCGAGAACCGACATAACTTCGGTAACATGGCCACGGCTGGTTTCCAGCAATGCTCTTTCATCACTGTCGAGATTTAATTCAATTACCTTCTCAACGCCATTTTTACCAAGAATAACCGGAACGCCTAAATAGCAGTTATTGATACCATATTCGCCTTCGAGGTTAATACAAACCGGGAATACACGTCGCTGGTCGCGAACAATGGCTTCAACCATTTGAGCAGCGGCAGAACCGGGAGCATACCAGGCTGAAGTACCCATTAATTTTACCAATTCGCCACCTCCGAATTTGGTACGCTCAATAATAGCGTCCAACTCCTGAGCCCCAATAAGCTCTGTAACAGGAATACCTCCAACAGTAGTGTATCGTGGCAGTGGCACCATTGTGTCGCCATGTCCGCCAAGCAACATTGCCTGAATATCTTTAGGCGATACATTTAAAGCTTCGGCTAAAAAAGCACGGTATCGGGCAGTATCCAGAATTCCGGCCATCCCCATTACACGGGTGCGGGGGAAATTACTGGTAATATGCGCCTGGTAAGTCATTACATCCAAAGGATTGGATACTACAATGATAATAGTCTCAGGTGAATACTTAACTATTTGCTCGGTAACTGATTTAACAATACCAGCGTTGGTTTCAATTAAATCATCGCGCGTCATACCAGGTTTACGTGGAAGCCCTGACGTAATAACAACAACATCTGAACCTGCTGTTTTTGAGTAATCATTAGTAACACCAACTGTACGGGTATCATAAAGGTCAATTGGGGCCTTTTGCCAAATATCAAGCGCTTTTCCTTCAGCAATACCTTCTTTAATATCTACCAATACTACTTCATTGGCAATTTCTCTGTATGCAAGAATGTCGGCGCATGTAGCACCTACGTTTCCTGCCCCTACTACCGTAACTTTCATAATGAATGCTTTAATTTTATATTTGTTATTTTAGTACCTGATTCAGCAAAGGCTTACTCCTTTTTAAAGAGTGTCGCAAATATAAACAAGGCTACTCAATTACCGAAAAATTTCTTCATTTTTTAAAGAGAATTAACAGGCAGAATATTCGGTTAATATTAAAAACAATTTTAACTGTATAAAACCGCAAGCGGCCTTATACAGTTAACAACAATTTATAACGTAAAGATTATAATAATGTTCGAAAAAAATTAAATATCAAGTCCTGCTATTGAAGAGTTACCATTTTAATATCCTGACTTTTTGAAGGGGCATGCGTGTAAACACGATCTCCGGGTTTAAGTCCTTCGGTTACCCAGACATATGAATCATTTTCGCCACCAGTTCTGATTTCCTGCCGAACCACCGATAAACCTTCTCTTTTGTAAACATAAAAGCCTGTTTCGCTTAAATGTACAGTTTGGCGGGGTACCATTAAAACATCTTTTAAACTGCTTACAACTATGTGATTGGTTGAAGTCATACCCGGCAATAAGGTTTTTCCTGCCGGATCTACTTTAATTTCCACTTTAAAACCAGTTGCAAACTGTCCCTGCATTTCTTGCCCCACGTTGGCAACCCGGGTAATAACACCTTTGAACTCTTCATCGGGAAAAGCATCAATTTTAATTCTGACCGGTAAGCCTGTTTTTATTTTGGAGATATCAATTTCCTTAACAAACGCAACTGATTGAAGGGTTGACAAGTCGGGCAGTGTTGCTATTAATGGGGCCCAGCGGTTTACCTGAGAGCCAATTCTGATTTTCTGACCATCGTTACCACGGGCATATACCACCAGTCCCGGGCCGGGAGCCACAATGCGCAAGTCACGTCTTAATTGCTCCAGAACTTCAAGATCGTTTTTCTGCCTGTCGATTAAATCAAGAGCTCTATTCACCGCTAATTGATGTTTTCGGCGTAACTGAACATAATTTCTGTTTCGTTGATCCAGATTCCGTTTGGCAACCTCAAGATTAATCTGTGCCTGACGTTGTACGGCCTGCGATTCGTATTTCGACTGTTCCAGCTTTATTTCTCTGTCGAGCACCACATCGCGCGCTTGCCTGATGCCGTCGCGAGCTTCACTTAACACCAAGGAACTATCAATTTTGATATTCTCAAGGTTAACCAGATACATATCCAACCGCTCGGTAAGTATCCGATGTTGCTCTTCAACATCGGCCGGATTTAGAGTTGCTACATAATCACCCTTTTTTACGACGGTACCCTCTTTAACAATATCGGTTATGGCGAGCGACCTGATACGTACAGTTTGGTTGGTAAGCACTTCCGGAATGGTTATATTGGTAGATTCGAGGGCTTCCAACTCACCCATGCTGGTAACAACAATTTCGAAGACCCCTTTTTCGGCCTTCACTATGTCAGGCTCTTTTTCCTTATCGCGAGTGGCAATGGCATAAATAACAAGGGTAACAACTACCAAAGCGATTGGAGGTATGATTTGCCAGAATTTCTTCATTCGTTTATTATTTTATTTTCAAATGAAACGAGCCACGAGAACGAGTTCTCACAAAGGAGGATGACTATTACGGCGAGTTCCATGTGGCAACTGAAAAACAAATTATAGACACATGAAACTCTCCTACCTGTTGATATTGAAAGTCCTCTATTCTCCGAAAGTTTCACTGAACTTTTTATTCTGTGTAATTAAAATTAATTTACCTACTTTTTCAACAATTCATCTAAATCCTCCATTAAAGGCCGGCGGTTTATAAAATCGAACAAAGTAAGCTGACGTACGCCATAAAGGCTTACCCAATATCTGCGAAGCGCAGCGATGTAGCTCCGGCGGGCCGAATCAAGGGAATTTCGGGCTGAGTTCAGTCGAATTACATCCACCTTATCAATCATAAACCGTTGCTTAGTCACTTCGAAACCCATTTGGGCAATGGTATCGGCTTTTGCAGCAATGCCCACCTGCATTTCCTGAAGGTTAAAATCCAAAATATTAATAATTAGTTCCTGCTCAAAATCAATTTTTGCTTGTTTAATAGTGGCTTCGGTAACTTCCTGGTTCGAGCGGGCCATTTGAATTCTTCCTTTTCTAAGTCCCCAGTCAATAATGGGTACATTTAAAGAAACCCTAACCTGTTGTTGTTCGAGAAATGGGCTCTGGTAAGCCTGGTTTAACTCAGCTGCACTTTTATTTATACCCACGTTACCACGAATACTGGCACTGAGGCCACTTTCGGCCCGTGCCCGTGCAACACTCTGACCTGCACTGAGCAACTGATACTCAAAATCGAGTATTTGAGGATTATTTTCCATTGCCAGATTAAGAGCCTCATCAACATTCACTTTAACGCTGGGAATAATTGATGGAACCACACAATTAATCTTAATATTTTCGGGTAATCCTAAAAAAGAGTTTAACGATGCATAGGCCTGCTTTAAATCTATGTCGGCTCTTGATTTAGCTAACTCGGCATTGAGCAGCCCCAGTTCCAAATCGAGCAGTTCATCCTGAGTAACCGTACCTATTTCGAAACGGCCACGCCCTATTCGGTATAGCGTATCAGCATTTGAATAATTGGTTTTCGCAATTTCCACATTAATCTCAGCACTAACTACTCCAAAAAAGAAATTAATAGTCTGAATTGCCAATGTTTCACGCCTCTGCAAAAATTCTTTTTTAGCCTGCTCAAACTTTAAAGGTTCCATTCGGGCTTGCCATCTGAAACTATTATATCCGTTTAATGATTGAGTAAAACCAACTGTTACAGGGCTTGATGCAAAACTTACCCTATCCTGATCAAGCGACTGAATTCGGGTTAAACCTGATGTTACGTCAAAAACTCCACCTGTTAAAGTCATATTTTGACGAACTGATAAACCGGCATTAGAGGTAAAAGTTGCCCTTTCAATAAAATTCTCGTTGTTGTAATCCATATTAACCGAGCGGTCGTAATTTACAGGTGTAGAACTTAAGCTTAACAAAGGCAAACGTTGGGCTTTGTAGCTGCGAAACTCCCAATACCTTGCTAAATACATATTTTTGTATCGAAAGCTAAGAAGCGATTGTTGATTAGCCAAATTGATAGCATCGTCAAGCGTCAGATCCAACTTAATGGTATCGCGACTCTGCGCAGTTACTTGAACGAATTGAACTATTAATAAAAACAGTATTAAATTACAAAAACGGATCATACTATATTATAAAATTGTTGATGATTCTCTTTCTCGAACTCCCTAAAAGGCAATTTTCTGGTTAATTAGATTGCTAAGCACCTAATGTCGTAACGATTCTACAGGATCCTGCTCAGCAGCTCGTTTGGCCGGAAGGTATCCAAAAACAATACCTACAGTTGCAGAAACCCCAAATGCTACAAAAACCGAAAACAAACTTACAATGGTTTGAATATCGGCCATAACATTAATAAGTTGTGCCAGAATAACGCCCAGAACTATACCAATCATGCCTCCGGAAACGCTGATTAATGTTGACTCAGCCAGAAACTGCACAATAATATCCTTGCGCGAAGCTCCAATGGCTTGTCGGGTACCGATTTCACGAATACGCTCCCAAACAGATGCCAGCATGATATTCATAATGCCAATACCTCCAACAATTAGAGAAATACTGGCAATGGCTCCTAATACGATGTTAAAAATGTCGTTTGTTTTTTGTTGCTGCTTTAAAAGCAACTCAGGCACAGTTACTTCAAAATCGTATATATCGCTATGTCGTCTTAAAAGCATTCGCTTAACAATGTCGGCTGTTACACTTAAATGCTCAGTTTCTTCAACCTGAATTATGATTTTATCCAGTTGATGTACAATAGAACTAACCGACCCTGATGCTGAAGCAGAAGTTGCCGAAGAAGAACCGGCTCCGCCTCCCTGCCCCATACCAAAACCAGCGCCACCCCGTGCCATACCTTCCAATACTTCGGGGTTTACCCTGCCACGATCTTTAAATCGCAACAACATGGTTTTAACAGGCACAAAAATTTTATTGTCGGTACTGCTAATACCCATCTCGTCAGAAGCTGAGGCAGTAAAATCTCTTCTTTCAATTACCCCGATTACCTGCAACCAGGTTTGGCCACATTTTATATACTGACCAATGGGATCCTGAGTATTAAAAAACCGTTTCTTAATATTATCACCGATAACACAAACCGGAAAACCACCTTCACTTTGCTCTCTGTTAAAAATGACACCTTGTTGAAGATTGATATTCAGTAATTCAAAATAGTTTGACGAAACACCTTCGAGTACCACAGGATAGCTCTTGCCTTGCAATACAGCATGATAATTTAACGATATAACCGGACTAACTTTGGCCACTGTTGGTATAGATTGCTCAATAGCCATGGCATCGAGCAATGTTAAACCCGGCGAAAATCGGCGAACACCCGACCCCACGCCGCCTCCCTGAGTTTCGGGCGACTCGAGGGCAATTTCAGAAGGCGTTACAATGATGTTATTAACACCCACCAGTTTAATTTGTTCCAAAACTTCCTGCTGAGCGCCTTTGCCAATAGCCAGCATACTGATAACAGCAGCCACCCCAAACATAATACCCAAAGCTGTTAACATGGATTTCATTTTGTTGGCAAGAATAGCCTCCACAGCAATCACCACATCGTGAAAATATCTTGTAAACAGATACTTTATTTTTCTCATGCCATTGTTTTTGTTGAAATGTGAATCTTAATCTTCAAATCACATTTAATTTTAACCTTATCAATTATTCATATGCAAATTGTTAGCTGCCAGGAGATACAAGCTAAAAGATAGGAGCTAAACTTATGCCTTCTTACTTTTGCCTTTTTTCTTATATCAAAAAAAGCTACTGCTGACGTCGACGCTCGCCACCGCCGCGCTCACTTCTTTCGCCTCTTTCAGAACCTTCGGGGCGCATACCCTGACGCCCCAGCCCTGTCTCCATGCGTTGGCGTTCGCTTTCTTCCCTCTTTTTCAAGGCTTCTTCGGCAGCCAAACGGTTACGTTCTTTAATTTCCTCATAAATTTCCACCCCTACTAAGGGGAAGTTTTCTGAGCCCGATGGCTCATTGAGTAAGACTTCCTGTCCCAATTTTAATCCTTTGTTAACTACCACAAAGTTGGAATTTTCAACACCCAAATCGACAATCTGTTTTACCCACTGATTTAAATAAGTATAAACAAACCTTGTTGAATCGGTTTTAAAAACAGCATCTAAAGGAATATACATAGCTTCACTCAGGCTGTCGGTGGTTATAACATTACTGGTAGTCATGGCAGGCCGCAACTCCGGGTCGGAACCAAACAATTTAATGGTGACTTCAAACACCTTTGTGTCGCCATTAGGCAATACCTGCCCTATATTGGCCACTGAAACCACTTTGCCGTCGAACCTTTTCTCGGGGAAAGCATCAACTCCAATGCGCACTTTTTGTCCAACCCGAATTTTTGATATATCAATTTCGTTAATAAAGGTTTTCGAAATCATGGATGATAAATCGGGTAATTCAGCTATGCGGGGAGCCCATCGGTTAACACTGCTACCAACTTTAATTTTAGTACCAAGGCGGTCGTAACTGTAAATCACCATGCCCGGTTTGGGGGCTTTAACTTCCAGGGCTGCAAATAAATCAACAATGTCCTTTTCCTTTTCGCGTGCTCTTCTTACCTCTTCCATCGCTCTTTCAACACTATGTCGAGCCTGTCGCTGTTTTAACTCATAGTTACGCAAAGCCTGTTCCAGGTTTTGCTGAGCTCTTTCCAAATCAAGTGCTGCCTGTCTTTTAACTGCCGGAGACTCATATTTTGACTGCTCCAGAACCAGTTTTTTCTCCTCAACCGCTACACGTGAGTTGAGCAAGCCGTCTCTGAGGTTGCTCATATTAATATTGGTATCAATACGGGCATCTTCCAGCGATTGCAAAGCTTTCTCAAGTTCCTCCCTGGCCTGTGTAAGCAATTCCTCCACGGCAGAATGGTCCAATGAGGCCACAAAGTCGCCCTCCTTCACAACAGTACCTTCTTCAACCAAATCGGTGATTTTAATCTCAAAGATGTTGATGCGACGACTCGATAACTCTGCCGGGACTTCAATAAAAGTTGCATTCTCGGCTTGCAATTGCCCTGTGGAGTAAACTTCTGAGATAAAAGCGCCTTGTTCAACCCTGACCTTTATTAAAACCTCGTTGAGGCGAGTGCTTTTACTGATAATCCAAAACACCAAAACAACCAATAATACTGCCCCTGCACCTATGGCAATATTTCTTATACGTTTTATATTTTTCTGCATGTTTGTGTATATGATTTTCCTTTCAGACAAATAGTTTACAATAAAGTTTAACAGCAACCTGTTTTTTTTACATTTCTATTGGTAATGGTTTGTTATAAAAAACAAAATACAAACCTATTTTAGGTAGTTAGAGGGATAATAATTTAATTCCTATGCTTTTTAGAAACCTTACAGGATATTAAAACCTGCAAGGTTTTGAGCAAAAGAACGATCTCTTCAAATAATTCAAACACGATGTTTTATTATGGTGTCCTAGGAGTTGTATTATGTAAAAATTAAGATTAAAATCTCCTTGACTTACAGAACTTTAAACCATCGATTTAATAACCTCAATAATATCACGAGCCAGCGAATCAGCTGCTTCCGAACTTTCAGCTTCCGAGTAAATTCTGATAATGGGTTCGGTATTAGATTTACGTAAATGTACCCAACTATTGACAAAGTCTATTTTAACACCATCAATATCGGTAACTTTTTCGTTGCTGTAAAGCACTTTAACCTTATCCAAAATAGCATCCACATCGATTCCGGCAGTTAGTTCTATTTTATTCTTCGACATAAAGTACGAAGGGTATTGCTTACGAAGTTGAGAACATTTCACGCCTTTTTTAGCCAGGTGCGACAGGAATAAGGCAATGCCAACCAATGCATCACGGCCATAATGGCTGGCAGGATAAATAATACCTCCGTTTCCTTCACCGCCAATTACGGCACCTGTTGATTTCATCATTTCCACCACATTTACCTCTCCCACAGCCGAAGCTTTATAACTGCCGCCATGTTTTTGGGTAA
The DNA here is from genome assembly GCA_964521525.1 of uncultured Marinilabiliaceae bacterium. Lineage (GTDB taxonomy): Bacteria > Bacteroidota > Bacteroidia > Bacteroidales > Marinilabiliaceae > CALEUX01. The sequence continues at coordinate 24,011 of CAZFTD010000002.1, forward strand.
CATCGCTTAAAGCACGCGTTGAACTTAGGTTTGAAACAGTATTCCCCGGTGTACGAGATAATATATAATCAGCTACAGCAACTAAAGTGTATTCTTCGCCAAACATAGTACCATCTTCGTTGATAATAGCCAATCGGTCAACATCAGGGTCAACAACAAAGCCCACATCGGCTTTCTCTTTACGTATCAGTTCTGAAATTTCAGTTAAATGTTCGGGCAGCGGTTCCGGGTTATGTGGAAACTGACCATTAGGTTCGCAATAAAGTTCTATTATATTAGTAACTCCAAGTGCTTTAAGCAATTCGGGCAATACAATACCACCAACAGAATTAACGCAATCGATGGCCACCTTAAAGTTGGCTTTTGTAATAGCTTCAACATCAACCAAATCGAGCAAAAGCACATCCTCAATATGTAGTTGCAAAAAATCGGGGTCTTCGGTAACATGTCCTAATGCATCAACATCGGCATAAACAAACGCTTCATTTTCGGCAATGCGCAGCACCGTTTCTCCATCAGAAGCGTTTAAAAATTCCCCTTTATGGTTAAGAAGTTTCAGCGCGTTCCATTGCTTGGGGTTGTGACTGGCTGTTAGTATAATACCACCATCGGCTTTATGATGAATCACAGCCAATTCGGTGGTTGGAGTGGTGGCAAGTCCAAGGTGAATAACATCAATTCCAAGTCCTTGCAACGATGCAACCACCAGATTTTTTACCATTTCGCCCGAAATTCTGGCATCGCGCCCAACCACAACCTTTGGTCGGCTTTTTCCGCTTTTTTGTTTAAGCCACATGCCATAGGCAGACGTAAAACGTACAACATCAATGGGGCTCAATCCTTCGCCGGGTTGACCACCAATAGTTCCCCTTATTCCTGAAATTGATTTTATTAAAGTCATTATATTATGAATTATAAAGTATTACAATTGTATGAGAAATAATATAAACAGAGTACAATTAACGACTTAAAAAACAAAGTAAGCAGTAGCACCTCCAAAAGCCATAAACCTTAATCGCTACTGTATTACAAAGATATATAAAAAGAGATGGCAACCCATTTATTTTTCGCACCTTTGCAACTACGAAGTTACCCGGGATAACCTGAAGTACTGAAAATCAAAAAGTATGAGAAACAGCAGAAACCATCAGGATAATAAAGGCCCTAAACGGCCTGTCTCCAAAGAAAAGAAATTTAATAAAAGCAATCAGGGAAGGGAGATTCCTGTGCCCAAAACGCTCGAACAGAAAAGCCATGAAACCATGCGGCTTAACCGATATATTAGTAATGCCGGTATATGCAGCCGGCGCGAAGCCGATGAATTAATTGCCAAAGGATTAATTACCGTTAATGGTAAAGTAGTTACCGAATTGGGCATACAGGTTAGCATTAAGGATGATGTACAGTATCAGGGGAAAAAACTTAACCCTGAAAACAAAGTCTATATTTTACTTAACAAACCCAAAGATGTAGTAACAACAGCATCGGACCCACAAGGAAGGCCTACTGTTTTGGATATTATTTCAGGAGCTTGTACCGAGAGGGTTTATTCCGTAGGGCGACTCGACCGACAAACTACCGGTGTATTGCTGCTTACCAATGATGGCGATCTTTCTAAAAAATTAACTCACCCATCGTATAACTGTCCTAAAATTTATCATGTTTATACCGATAAACCTGTAACTCAAACCCATCTCAAACAAATTGCCGATGGCATTGAACTAGAAGATGGGTTAATACGTGCCGATTCCATCAGCTATGCCGATTCAAACGACAAAACTCAGGTGGGTATTGAAATTCATTCAGGAAAAAACAGAATTGTGCGCCGTATTTTTGAACACCTTGGTTATAAAGTTGTTAAGCTCGACAGGGTTTATTTTTCGGGACTAACAAAAAAAGGACTCCCACGTGGGAAATGGCGGTTTTTAACCCAACAGGAAGTTAAATTATTAAAAGCTGGACTTTTAACGTAGAACTCTCATTGTAAAAGAAATGCATAGCCGTTGTTGTACATTTTTTTTATTTCTGATATTTGTGTCGATGCACCTGACAGGGCAAAAACATATTTCCCTGTTAGTGGCAGATGCAAAAACCAACGAGCCAATCCCATTTGCCAATGTCCTTTTTGGGAATCTTCAGCAGGGAACCATGAGCGACATAAACGGTAAATTCGAATTGGAATCAGATTCTGTTTTTACACATATACGAATCAGCAGTCTGGGGTATAAAACAACTATTGTTCAAACAGTTACTCTTAAAAACAATCAAACTGTTTTTCTGGAACCTGTCAATGTTGAATTATCGCAGGTAGACATCTTCCCCGGCAAGAATCCCGCCTTGGGTATTATGGAGAAGGTTTTCGAAAACCGCAATATTAACAATCCCGACAAAGCAGGTGATTATTCATGTATTATTTACCATAAAATGGTTTTTTTTCTGGATGCACCTGATTCGGTTGAAACAGAAGATAAAGCCATTAAAAGAATGGTGGAATTTAACCGCAACAACCATCTTTTTTTAATTGAGTCGGTATCGGAGAAAAAACATATGACCCCCGATAAAACCAATGAAAGATTGATTTCGGGACGGGTAAGCGGACTTGAACAGCCATCTTTAGCCATATTGCCTGCCCAAATACAGCCATTTTCCTTCTATCTCGATTACATCCGTTTGCTCGACACCGATTTTTTGAACCCTGTTTCGCAACAGGGCCTCAAACATTATCTTTTTCTGCTGAAAGACACCCTTTTAACCAACACTGGCGACACACTATTTTACATCTCTTTTGAGCCTCGCAAACAATCAGCTATCAGGGGAATAAAAGGTTCGTTTCATATTCATGTGCCCAGTTTTGCCATAAAAACAGTTAATGCCGAAACCGTTGAAGACCAGAGCCCAATTTTGTTGGCAATAAAACAAAACTACCAGATGGTTGACGGCAACCGGTGGTTTCCCGACCAGTTGGAAAGTAGGCTTCGGATTAGCAAAACCGTAACGGGTCAAACATTTCCTTTTCCAATAGTGGGAAATGGGAAAAGTACTGTTACAGCCATTAATATGAGTCCCGGATTCACCAAAAAAGATTTTTCAAATATTCGGTTTATTGACGAAGCAAGCAACAGGAATGCCCCATCCATTGAACTTTATCGGTACGAACCTCTTACAGATAAAGATTTAGCCACTTATCATTTAATTGATAGCTTAGGAAGAAAACACCGACTCGACCGTATGGTTAATTTTCAGAAAAACTTAATTGAAGGCTATTTACCATTAGGATATTTTAAACTGGATGTGAAGAAAATTTTTGATCTGAACGAATACGAGGGGCTTAAGTTGGGCATAGGGCTATGGACAGGGGAGAGAATTTCGGATAATTTCTCCACCGGAGGTTATTATTCCAGAAGTTTTAAATCGGAAGATAATAATTATGGTGCCGGATTAAAGATTCATTTGAACAAAAAAATGCAACGCGAATGGGATTTCTACTGGGACCATTGCCTGAAAGAAACCGGAAGCTTTTCATTTTTAGATGTATACAGCATTGGTTCCATGGAACGTTTTAAGCGTCACTTTATTGAAACCATGGACCCTGTAAGTTCTGTTTACACTTCGTTTCGAACACGTTTCCTGCAATATTTTAAAACTGAACTTTCCTATCAGTACAACGAAACCAAACCTGTATTAATTTACCCGTTTTATAATGAGAATCCCGCAATTCAGGAAGCGTTTATCAACCATGAGTATGGTTTAAAACTTAAATGGGCTCATAAAGAAACCTTTATATTCAGTCAGTTTGGATTGACCTCCAATGGGACTGATTTTCCTATTGTCTGGACCAATTTTATATTTGGTAACGGAATGCAAGGCAATGAAAGTTTCAGCTATCAAAAATATGAAGCACAAATTGAAAAGAGTTTTCGTCCATCATCATCAGTAAAAACAGTTTTGCGGGTTAATGCCGGTACAATTGAAGGAAGCCACCCTGCAGCCAAACTATACAGTGCTTTTGGAACCAACCGAAACGGAACCGGACTGGAAACGCCCTTTTCGTTTGCCACCATGCACCCCAACGAGTTTGCAGCCAGCCAGTTCACCTCCATGTTTTTCAGAAACACTTTTTTAACCAGGCTTAACAAACCGGGCAGTTTCAAGCCAGAAATAACTCTTTCGTCGGCTTTTGGCATTGGCGATGTTAAAGGACATCATCAATCGGAACCCATAAAAACCTTTAATAAAGGCTATTACGAATCGGGCATTTATGTTGGAAACCTGCTCCGTCAATTGGTTTTTAAATATGGATTTGCCGTTCACTACCGCTATGGCCCTTATAAATTGTCAAAAACAGTCGATAACTGGTCGTTTAAAATTGGGTTGGAAATTGGGTTATAACTATCCAGATAAAAGTCTATTCAATCACCCCCATTTTTTTCATTAAAAACGATGCGTTTAATTTTTTGCTTATTCCGGGTTTAAGTTTGTAGTCAAAAACAAGCTCATCACCTTCCAGTTCCACCTCAAAACAATAGTTAGACACTATATGCGGAAAGCTGTTTTCAAGCTCCCCAATAGCCATTTGCATAATTGCGCGGCAAAAAAATGACGCCCTGCATAAGTTGAAGCTCTGTTTAGGTATTGGTATAAAGAGTGTTCGCCAAACAAATCAAAATCTTCAGCCAAATGTGTATTAAGACTTTTAAATTCGTTGCCGGCATTAAATTCGTTGTAATCATGACCTAAATACTTCAACTCATTTTCATTTATTTTTAGTCGGTTCTCAAGAAGTTTCTTCTTTTTCACCAATTTTAAATCAATTTGAACCACAAACAAAAAAAATAACACAAAAAAGATGGAAACAAAAGAAAGCCAAACAGCTGATTGCCAAACTGTATACGCTATTAAAAAAACAACAATAGCGCAAAACGACAGCAACCTCAATGTAAAAAGATAGGTAAATAACTTATTCAGAGAACTTAACTCACGTTCAATAGACAGAATACGATTATTATAAAACGAAGCAGCTTTTTGACTCATATTAAGAAGAGTTGTTTGTGTAAAAATAACCAGAAAAGAAGTCTTTTTAACAAAATTAGCAAATAGCCTTAACAAAACAGGACAAAAAAGACTCTGGTAATTGACATACAGGTTTTGCGTTGGCTATAAATACACATTTACAATTTTTTACGAGTGATTTATTAAGGCATCAAATAAAAATTAAAATTATAAAAAAGATGATGACTCAGATTGTAACTATCTGATAAAAGCTTGCGTAATAGCCCTTGTTATCATAACTAATATTAATAATGGAAAAGCATACCTTAACCTCTTATTTCGTTGCAATAAATTTGCTGTTATCATTGTGGATGCCCCATGGCTTAGTTAAAGCACAAGAACCATTGAATCATCCCTCAAAATTCTACAAGTCTCCCGATGGTAAGTTGTTCGTTAACAGAAACCAGCCAATGTACCTTTTTTTAGGCACATCGCCGGAGCCTGGTGGTCAAATTCAAAAGCTGGAAAGTTCGAGCACTCCAAAATATGCAAACCCCTTTTATTTCGATTCTGATGGGTTGAATACAATCCGTACCCCCTGGTGTGTTGACACTGTTACAAAACAAGTTACCCTACCTCTGGCCGATATCATTTTTGATGTTTATGCCGATGGAACATCTCCGGTTACAGAAGCATCCTTTGGGAACACTAAAAAATATGTAAAAAATAATACAACCTATTTCGGGAAAGGCCTAACCATTACCTTACAGGCTCATGATAATTTATGTGGAATAGAGCAAACTCTATATAGCATTAACAATAATCCCTATGTCCGATACAAGGATGCCTTGGATTTTAATGAGGAAGGTACATATCAATTAAGTTTTTATAGTGTTGATAATGTAGGAAACATTGAATCTGTAAGTACATACAATTTCCATGTTGATATTACTCCACCCGTTGGAACCTGGACATTAGAAGGCGATGTGCACGAAAATATGGCTTCGGCAACTTCAAAAATTCTTTTAATAGCTAACGACGCTTTAGCCGGTATTAAAGAAATCAGATATCAGATAAACAATCAGCCTGTTAGAATTTATAAAGATGGAATAGACCTAAACATGTTACCAACTAACGGATATGAACTACGATATTGGGTAGAAGATTATGTAGGTAATATTTTTGAAGGGGCAGAGGGTAAAGCAAGTGTACACGCATTTTTTGTTGACCGAACACTGCCAAAAGCTGCTGCAATGATTATTGTTGACCAATTCCAGAATCAACATTTGTTTATTTCGCCCCGAAGTACTTGTAAGCTATATGGAGAAGACGATCTTTCGGGATTAAACAATATCATCTATGGATTTGACCCTAAAATACAGGATGAGATTTATGAAGCCCCCTTCTACTTCAGAGACAAGCTCGGATTACAAACTGTTTATTTCCAAGCTCTTGACATGGTATCTAACAAGTCTGTACTTGAAAAAATAACGGTTTATATTGATAATGAAGTACCTATAACCAGGATAAATTATGAAGGGCCACAGTTTTTTGCTCGTGACACACTTTTTATCAATAAAGAAACTAAAATAAAACTTCAATCCGAAGATAAAGAATCAGGAGTGGAAACCATTCAATACCGCATTAATAACATGCCTATGGTTACAGGTAGCAGCTTCCAATTATCTGATAATGGGTTTCATATTATTGGATTTAATGCATTTGATAAAGTAAACAACCGTGAACAGGAGAAACAGAGTGAAGTTTTTGTTGACAATGAAGCTCCTGAAATATATGTTAATTTTAGTATTAAAGCCATTAGGGAAGACTTCACCGGAGAAGAAAAAATAAGTGTGTATCCTCCTTACGTAAAGATGTACATTGGAGCTACCGATCGCCATTGCGGCACTCAGGATATATATTATTCCATTAATAACGGCAAAAAAATTAAATACACCGGCGCCAATTCTCCTGCCGATAGTGAACAATTTAAAGACGAACGACTGTATGAAGTAAATATTGAAGCTACTGATAAACTGGGTAACAAAAGTTCGAGAACGCTAAAATTCAGAGTGGACAAAAAATAAAAAGAATTTTTTTGAGGCATCAATTTAAACAGGTACCTCAAAAAAAAAATCAGGCTTAAAAAATCTCTGTTGTTAGTAAAAAAGTAATCTTACCTGAAGCAGATGAGCATCACTAATCCATTCTAAATTTTACCAGTTTAATAATTAAAATAACTTAAATGTAGCGTTTTCCGACCTGCTAATGTTCATAAGAGATATCATTTTTTTAACAATTTCGGGGTGTTGAGTTGCTAAATTATTCTCTTCCTTGTAATCTACTCTCAGATTATATAGCTCTATTATTGTTTCATCAGGATTTCTGACATTTAATCGAATGCATTTCCAATCACCCTGAATTACAGTCTGTTTCCATTCATACTCATGAAATTCAAATAAAGAAACTCATGTTTTTTCTGCTTTTTGCCTAACAATTCTGGAGCGAATGATATCCCATCGGTTGGAGAAGTTAACTCAACTCCCCAAAACTCGCAAAATGTTGGTAAGTAATCCCAAAATGCAGAGACAGGATTGCTTACGCGACCTTTTGAGATTTTATCTGGCCAATAAGCAATTAAAGGGACTCTGATTTCGCCCTCATACAGATCTCTTTTATGTCCTCGAAATGGATAATTGCTCTCTGCAAAAAAGCCATCAGGGCTATAGCCTCCATTAACGCTGGTAATAATAACCAAGGTATTGTTGTCTAGCCCCAACTCCTTTAGCTTATTCAAAATCTTTCCTTTATCATTATCAACGTAGATAATCATGGCAGCATCTCCCTTTTCGCTTTCTGTCCAATTTTCATTTTCGTATGGATAAAACGATGGTATATCTGAATATCTTTTCCCTTCAGTGGCCTCGCCATTATTATCATGCGGAATGATAACCGGAAAATACAAAAAGAATGGATTTGATTTAGAAGACTCAATAAATTGCAAGGCTTTTGAGGTAAAAATAGTTTGTGAAAATTCGTTTTTTTCAACCGGATAACTACCTAAGCCCTTAGGCCAATGAGACAAGTCCATATAAACAACCTTGTTTTGTAAATAAACCCGGTTGCCATTCTCCATCAAGAATTCGGGACAATGGTTATGAGTTAAAACCTGACATAAATATCCAAATGAATAATCAAACCATTGATTTAAAGAGTCTCCCGTGGCACTCTCAATTCCCAGCCCCCACTTTCAAATGATTACATTAGTGTTTCCAGCCTCCTTTAATTTTGTTGCAATGGTTGTAGTATTCTCTGCAAGTGGAAATTATCCATATGGTTCCCATTGCAGATTTCCCCTCATCTGGCTATTGCCGGTGGTTAGGCCAGTGATTAAGGAGTATCTCGAAGGTACACATACTGATGTTCCTGCATAATGATTGATAAACCTGATTCCATTATTGGCCAACTTACCTATATTTAGCGTTTTTATAGGTTTAGCTCCATAATAGCCAAAATCATTATAGCCCAAATCATCAGCAACAATGAGAATAATGTTAGGTGGTGTTTGCTGATTATCAACCCTTGCGCGGTTATGAAGCCCCAGCCCAATCAATCCATATTTTAAAAAGTTATTCATTGAATCTTTAACAATGTATTTAGTTCGACTTAAAATAATAATGTCCGCTGCCGATTGAAAAAACCTGAAATTCATGGTTGATTGAGGTTAAATGTACCCCAATGGCATTTTTAGCAGGTACATTGCCTTCATATACGTTTCCATTTTTCATAATTGGTACATAAACAGTAGCCACGCTGCCTACCGGCACAACAATTTCCATTGAAAAGGAGTGAGGAGAATAATTCCAGCTAATGCCAGCCTCGCCGTATGAAGTTTTATTCTTATAACTAACAAATGACAGTTCGGGTAATGGTTGAGGTTTAAAAATAATATGCTCATAACCTGGCCTATCGGGGTCTGTCATCATTCCGGCTAACTTACGATAAAACCAAATAAGGCCGCCACCAAACATTGGATGGTTATGAGAACCCTCTTCGTCCCAACGTTCTCTTGTAGTTGTTGAACCTAATTCGATCCATCTGCCGTAACCTGGTTCATCTTTTTTATTCATGGCCTGAAATGCCAAATCATGCATTCCGTAATCAGATAATGTTTCGAAAAAGTAAAGCGTGCCGAAGATTCCAGTATCAAGATGTCCATTGTTATCAATAATATCGTTGCGTAAGGCATTGCATACTCTGGTTAATTGCGAATCAGGTACTCCCATTTTAAGTGCAAAAATATTACCTCCTGCTTTACCGTAAGTTCCATTAATATCATCAAAGAATTTAATTTGAAAAGCGGCCCTTGTGCGATCAGCCATTTCTGAATATATTTCTGCTTCATCAATTTTGCCAAGCACCCTTGCGGTTTTAGAGGTTAAATCTGCACACAACCAATAATAAAAGGTATGCACCAAATCGTCAGGAGGTAAATTACCTGGTGCAACCCAGTCGCCAAGATTAAACCAACGTAAAACATTGCCATCTTTACCTGTTCTTTGCTGATGCATAATACCTTCATCATTTACCCACTTCTGCATATACCTGATATACTCTTTCATGGCATCGTAGTTATCTTGGAGTATATCTTTAGAACCATAATGCACATAAAACTCCCATGGCATAATACAAATTGCAGCGCCCCAGGCAACTCCGCCTCCGCAACCAGGTTGCCATGGTGCACCATTGGGGACATACCCGGTTGTCACATCCTGAGCGCCTAATATGTCGCGAATCCATTTATGATAAAGGTTTCTGGCATCGTAGTTATGCATAACCGTTACACAAGCCACTTGTCCATCGCCAGTATATCCTGAACGTTCGCGATGTGGGCAATCACTTACCAGCCCGCCATGCATATTATCAGTCTGACTTCTTTTCCATATTCTGTTAATTTTGTTAAATAACTCGTTTGAGGTTTCAAAATGTGCTGTTTCTTCAACAAAAGTATAAACTGCTTCTGCAGTGACCTGTTCTGGTTTTAATTTTCCGGGCCAACCAGAGATTTCAACCGCACTGAAAACAAACCAATTAAAACGAGCTGCATAGGAATGCGGTTTTCTACTTTTAAACACAAAGGAATTATCGCCCGAGTAGGTATTACAGATGTATTTGATATTTATTTTATGGCCTGATTTTGCTTTGACATTGTTTAACCGAAGCCAGCCAGAAATTTCCTGGCCAAAATCTACATAATAGTTGCCGTTGGGTAAAAGCTGAATACTTAAAGGCTGAAGTCTTTCCATTACTTTATCGGTATAGGCAGTATGTGCTACCAGTTTACCATAAGGAGCCTTGCGTATGGCCGCGGGCACCCAGGATTTGTCATTAAAACCTGATGCACTCCAACCAGAAAGCTCCTTTCTGGAATCGTAATGTTCACCATAAAACACCATATCCATAAGTATGGGCCCTTTAGAGACTTTCCATGATTCGTCAGAAACAATAATATCTTCTGTACCATCATCATAAGTTATGTGAATTTGTGCAAGGAAACGAGGAGTACCGTATCCCCCCGCCCAATATTTTGACGGGTTATAAAAGCCATTCCCTAAAATACTTCCAAAAACGTTTTTCCCGCATTTTAAAGCCGATGTAACATCGTAAGCCAGATACATAACTCGGTACTCGCGGAAATTATCGTCGAGCGGAATGTTCTCAAATGGCAATTCAGGCCTTTTGCTATAATTGGTCTGATTAGGAATTAGTACATCATCTCCAACTTTTTCTCCGTTAATATAGAATTCGAAATATCCTAATCCTGTAACAAAAGCTAATGCCTTAGTTACTTTTTTGTAAATATTCACCTCTTTGCGAAAAAAAGGAGCTGGAGGGGGTAATTTTTCCGGTAAAAGTGCATTTGGATCGGCAGGTTTTGGTAAAGGCTCCTCTCCCTGCCAGGGGGCCCCAATCCATTGAGCTTTCCATTCTGACGAATCCAAAATACCCATTCGCCAAAAGCCAGGCTCGCTCCAATCTGAAACACTGCCTTCAACATCCCACACTCGAACCTGCCACCAGCATTCCATGCGAGATTTAAGATTTTTCCCACCGTAAGGAACTCTTAAAGAATTTGCCCCGTAAACTTTTCCACTATTCCATAAATCGGCACTATCGAGTTTTTCAGGTGCAGAGGCGACTCTGATTTGCCAGGCCGTTTGTTTTTGTCCTCGAGCCCCTTCAGAGGCAACGTTTATCCAAGCTAATCTTGGTTTTCCCACGTCAACTACCGAAGGGTTCTGAAGGTACTCACAAGTAAGATCGGTTGGTTTAATTTGAGCGGTCAATCCTTTTGTAACAAAAAGACAAACAGCAGAAAAAAACAGAAATAATTTTATCATGATGAAAATGAGATAAATTTTTCGAAATCTGAATGTTCAGCATACAATTAGGTATAACCAGCATGAATTATCAGGTTTACTTAACGTTTTAACTGTTCAAGCACCATAACAAATCCACCACCTTTTTTCATATTAATTTTCACTTTATCAGAACTGGAAACCTCAAAATTATCAACTCTATAGTCTTCTGCCATGCGGTTGGCATTGGCGCCATCTTTAAACGTTCTGGCATTAAAAATGCCATTTGCAAAATCAGAAATTTTTATTTCTACATCTCTTTCACTCCAGTTTGTTAATCCTCCAACATACCAATTATCTCCTTTTTTCCGGGCAATAATTACATATTCTCCTATTTTTCCGTCCAAAACAACTGTTTCATCCCAGGAAACAGGAACATCCTTAAGAAAGGTGAGAATATCAGGGTATTTTTCGTAAGCTGTTGGCGCATCGCACAACATTTGAAGTGGTGAAAAATAGATTACGTACATGGCAAGCTGATGGCATCGGGTTCCTTTACTCATAGGGTTTTGGTTGCTTTGATTAAAATCACCCTGGATTGAATTTTTCATAGCACCCGGTGTATAATCCATAGGACCTGCCATCATTCGTGTAAAAACTAAATCAACATTATGTCCAGGTTCTGGTCCTGAAGAGAATTTATTATATTCATTTCCTCTTACAGCCTCATATGTAATTAGGTTAGGAAATGTTCTGTCGAGTCCGGTTGGTTTACTGCAACCATGAAAATCTACTAAAAGCTGATAATTAGCCGCTTCTTTTGCCAGACGTTCATAAAACTCAACAGCCAATTGATCGTCTCTGTCAATAAAATCAACTTTTATACCCTTAACACCCCATTGATGAAACAGCTTAAATGCTTCCTTGTATTGCCTGTCGATGGTATGCCATACGCACCAAAGGATGAGGCCAACGCCTTTTTGGCGGGCATAGGCAGTAAGGTGCTCCATGTCAACATGTGGTGTTGGGAGTAAAACATCAAACTGATCGGACCAACCTTCGTCCAATATCACATATTCGATTCCATTATTGGCTGCAAAATCAATAAAATATTCGTATGTTCTGTTATTTACACCTGTTTCAAAATTTACACCTGTTAAATTAAGAGCATTCCACCAGTCCCAGGCTACCTTGCCAGGCTTAATCCAATCGGTGGAAATTTGTTCTGGTCTCGACAACCTGTAAACCAAGTCTGAATCAGCAAGTTCCACATCATGACGTGCCACTGCTAAAATTCGCCATGGGAAGCTTCTGTTTCCAATGGTTTTTGCTATAAAATCGGCGGTTTTGGTAACTTTCAGATTAAAGCGGTTATGGCCTCCCTCTTTCCATTCAATAGGATATTTAGGGAATTTTCCATTCAAATATGGCCATGTGTGTGCTATCGTTTTTGACAGATACATTCCCGGATAGTTAAAGACATCGGATTCCAATATGGCCAATTTCAAATTCCCCTGGTCAACTATTGAAGGCAAGCTAACAAGATTAGATGGCGTTACATCCAGAATTTTCTGGCGTGAATAAATCTCTTCGTAAGAGGAATCAAAAGCATTAACCACATGATTAATCATATTAAAATTGTCCCAAAACCGAAATTCCACTTCTTCTTCGAGCACAATCATTTCTCCTTTAAATTGGGTATTAAATCTATATGCCACTCCATCATTAAAAATCCTAAAAATAAGAGAGAAAGATTGTTGAAATTCCAGTGTTAGTTCGTTATAGTTATTATCAATTTGTTTCCGGATTCCCCATACTGTTTTTATTAATTCATTTGTAGAAGTGATGTTACTTGAGATTAATTTAGGAGATCGCCCCAATACCCCTCTGTTGGTCGTCATTGAAATGGGTGAATACCACATTACCTCCTGACCATCAACTTCAACATTGTAATAAATGCGATCGGTAAGTTTTACATTAACACGGATGTTGCCATCTGGTGAATTTACATTAAATGTTTGAGTTGAGGCTGCTATTGCCCAAGCCGAAAAAATAATAGAAAGAAGAAATTTCATGTTTTCAGGTTTAAAGTTTAACCATTAAAAAGATTGGCTATATTAAATTAGTTGATAAAGGAAGGCCTAACAGAAGTATTGAAAATACTGTTTGGGTGGGTAAGGGCGACTTCACTTCCCCATCCATGTAAGGAATCAAAGGTTCCCTTGGAAGTCATATCCATACCTGGACAATCGGCATTTCCGGGCCCCCATGACCAGGCCAACCAGCCAATTTCCAGTTTCTGGCAAACATCCATAATATAATGGTATGGAATGCAACATTTACATTTAACCTCCATAGGAGCAAACTCTCCAATAATAAAAGGGATGTTGAGGTTAACAGAGCGTTGTAATGCAGAAAAAATTCTATCGTTTGAAATACCGGAGTCCCAAACGTGCCAGGAAAAAATCAGGTTCTGCTCAGGATCGTTCTGGATTAGCTCTAACCCGGTTGCCAGTAAATTTTCTTCGTTTCGACCCCAATTTGCTGCATCAATGATGAGTGGCACCCTAATTCCGGAATTTCTCATCCGTACTACAATATCAGCATAAACTTTAGCAAATTCATCATTTGGAATTACATACCCTCCGGCTTCATTTGCTATATTAATGAGCAAATACCTTTCATATTTTTGAATTACCTGCAGTACATCTTCCCGAGTCCAAAAATCAACGCAAGCGTCTAAATCTTTACCCCATTTGCCTGTTGCATCGTGCAGTTCAACCATTGGAATCAAATTGTTCCGTATACTATTTCCAATGATTATGTCCAGTTCTTCACCTCCTCCACCCCAGGTCATCCACATTATTCTAACTACATTGGCCCCTGTTTGCCTTATTTCAGGGAAAGATAATTCACCGGTTTTATCCGTAATAACATTCATTTTATTGACTCCCCTAAGTATAATTTTTTCTCCATCGGGGGAAAAAAGATGCCTCCCTTGTATATAGCAGGTTTCTTTTAAAGGTTTGTTGTTCTTAATTTTTGTTTTCGCAGTATCATTACAAGCGAAAAAGGGGAAAATTAACATCAATACAAATACTGAGAAGGTAGCCTTAATGAAAATTAAAAAGCGTTGTTCAATTCCGGAACACAGAAGTCTCGCGCCTTCATTGGTCAGGCTAAAACCAAACCTAATTCTTTTATAATCTGCCAAATTCATTGTAGTACTATTTAATGCTTTAATTACAGGAATTCAAATTGTATTTTCTCACTTATTGATTAAAGAATTACACCCTTAAAATTAAGGTGTTATTGTTACCACCAAAGGCTTATATCATGTTAAGGCTTGTACACCGTTATCGGTAATCTCCAGAATAACATGAATAGCATGAGGTTTGCTTTTTTCAACCAGCTTAGGTATAAGTAAAACGGCTTTTACTTTATCCCTGTTTTCTATTCTGATGCCACTCCAGTGCCAGAAATCATCTGGCCTGGGATAATGGTGCCGGTTTTATATCAATTCATCACCATCGGCAGCTGAAGCAAAACCATAAAATGGTTCACCTGAAATACCAGACCAGCTTGCAAGTCTGTAATTTCCACCGGTACTATAAATAAACAACAATTCTCATAAATAAAACGATATGTTATAAATCATGGACGAATCCTTCTTATAATCAATAATGGTGCATACCAGCTTACCGTGAACCATTATCCCGTAAGGTATAAAACTCAGCAAGACCAAACGAAATTATTTGGGGTTTAAACCAATGAATTCGTTTAGCAAAGCAGCAAGGCTGTCATTAGTCCCACTTATTTGCTTAACAAAATAATGGTTAGGATTATTTTGTTTAGTATTCCATCTGCTCCCCAATTGTTTATCAAACTCTAAAGCACCATGTTGTTCAATGAAAAAAAAAATCGCTTTCTCCCCTGACAGCAAACAACACTGCGGCCAAATCCCAGGAAGGTCTTTGAACATCGAGCGTGAGTTTGTTAAAATTCCATAACCAATCGCGATAGACGGTACGCACAATATTTTCTGGGAGGGTACTCTTGAGACTCTTGCCAGTCATAACGCCAGAACCCCCGTCGACAAAATAAACGGACATTGGAAAATTCTCGACTAAATATTGTGTATAAGGTGCAGAATTGTTAAAGCAAAAATTCCAATTCTTAACAAAATAATTACCCTCATTATAAGCACCCAAAGCGCCAAGTGCAACCCATTTGTCAAGCTTTTTTATTAAAAGTTCTTTGCCGGTCAACGGGGAGATATCATCAGGTGCAGATACCATCAAATCGTACAAACCTTTGGTGTGACCAATTGTAATATAAACAACACTATTATCATCCTGCTCATTAAGCACTTTTCGATTTAACCTGGTTTGTTCATATGTATCCAAATTTGTCACAACTCTATTATTAAAGGCAGCTGTATCTTTAACGAGTTTTTCTGCATCCATTTTATCTAAAGGGTCGCCTACTTCTGAATCATAATTTGCCCCAATTGGGATATTGGGTCGATTATAATAAATATTAATTGCCTCAACTACTCCGGCACCATAAGGTACAGTTCCGGAACTATAGATACAGGCTAATATATCTGCCTCTCCCAGGTTAGTAAGAACATGCAATAAAGCCAGGGCACCTGCATCATCGCAATCAGATCCCATATCTGTATCGAGAATCACTTTAACCGCACCTGAACTAATCTCCGTTTCGGTGTTGTTATATGAAACACATGACCATAATAGGATGCAACTGCAGCACAGGAACCTAAACAGATATGGTATCTTCATTTACTAATTATTAAGGCGTTCAACTATAATATTGTAAAAACCAATTATTACCAATCTTACTTCCGTGTGACAACCAAAATATATGGTCTCATTTCGGGAGCAGTAAAACCAGTTGCCCCATAAGTTGGGTTTATCCGCGTACTATTACCCAAAATCGGATTAAACCATTGGTAGTTCATATCATCTGCCAATTCAGGGATGGTTATGGTGCCTCCTTCAGGAAGGTAGGCGATATACAGGTGCTTCCCCTTTACCAGCATTGGATGGTTTTCTATATTCAAATCCCACCTACGTTCCATGTCGCTTACGTTCAACCCATTAAATACACTGGAAATAAAACCAACGTATCTGGCCCCTTCCTGTTGCATGGCTTCTCTCCAGGTGATTGGCTGAGATGCCCAATTGTCCCAACCGGGTTCATCAGTCGTAACTTTCCATTGCCATAAACCTGCCGCACCATAAACAACTCCCATTGTCCCACCAGACATCAACTGCATCCAGGCTTCGTGTCCCTGCCACCAACCTAATCCTAACCGGCCTCCACCCATTCCTTCATAGGTGGGCTCTCCGTTTGCCACAGCTTTAATGGGCGAATAGTTGTACATTCGCCACACCTTTTTAAAATCATGTTCGCCGTTGTGCCCTGTTTGTGCCCACTGAAAGTCTAACCAAGACGCTGAATGATACGAACTATCGTTGTGAAAACACCTTGCTTTGGTAAACTCATTCGCCCATGGGGCCAAATAATCACTACAGGGATTATAATGTAATCCTGTAGGTTGAGAATAACAATCCCAAGCTTCCAACATTTCACCACTCTCTGCCACACCGGGCCCCCGGCCATCATTATCGGCACTTAGCAACCAAATGGCCGGCTGGCTTCCATATCTGGCAAGCAAATATTTGCAAAAACGAACATACTCATCTGCATCAACTTCATTTCCAAGAACATTTAACCCCTTCCATCCAAAACCATGAAAAAGAGGCGAATAAACCGGAACAATCTCATTGTCAATAAGGATGGAAATAATCGAATCCAAATAATCAAAATAGGCTGGGTTTAATTGTTTGATATGCCCTTGATGTAAATCAAAAAAACCTCTGGCAAACCCTTCTGATACATTTCTTGCATCTGGCCCCTCAGCTTTCATGTCGGGTTGAACAACCATTAAAAGTGCTGTATTAAAGCCTTGACCTTTACGAAAGGATGCATATTCCTGAACCTGTTCAATGGTTGCCCGAAATGGCATAGCCCACGGAGTATCGCCAACCATTAATAATGACTTCCCATTTTTGTGTACCACATTTCGTTTACCAGCAGACATCTCAAGCAATCCATTTTTTAACAGGCTGTTTGTACTTGTGGAAGGAATAGATTGAAAATACCCTGTTTTACCCTGAAGGCCCTGGTCATCAACATTTGAACAAAAAGTTTTCCAGCTCCAAAGGGAATTATCATCGGTTGGAGAAAACCTTATTTTCCAATGATTGCCACCACACCAAAAACCAGGACGGATAAGCGTGTCACCTTTCTGATTAAAAAATGCTGCCCATACCTCAACTTCGGTGTAGGGATTGGAATATTCAATATCAGATTGGAGCTCAATTTCATAGATATGCCATTGTGCTACCTTGCTATATTCCTCTCTACAGGAGCTCGTTAACAATAGAAACCCCATAAAAAAAATTAAATGTCTCATCGTTATTCAATTTTTAATGCTATTAAAACTGTTTATGCTGACAGTTATTCAATAAAACTAAACAGTCAACAAAAACACATAATGCTGATTTACTATGTTTTATAACAACATAAATATCTCTAACAATATTGCTTATACTATCAGGAGCCTTGTATCTTGTCCCATTTCTTTATTAACCAATGAATGTATAACCTTGGATTCCAAAACTTTTCTCCTAACAAGTTTATGTTCCCAGTATAAAGGTTCATTGCTTAATTTTCTGTTTTGTTTTTGATTAACCCAGTCATAGAACTGACTTTCAATTATATCATCCAATAAATTTGAATCAATAATGTCTTTATGATAGACTTTTTCTTGTTGTACATTAACTCTTGACATATTCATTGAAATAGTTAAAAAATGCAATAGTTCATAAGACGTTAACAAACTCAAAATTGAAACAAGGTAATTTTTTGTCTTTGCTCACAATATATCGGTTGAGTACTATTGGGTGCTCTTGTTTTTTGTGGATTTGATAATCTGCAAATAAAAAGCAATCAATAAATTAAAATTCAATCAAATAGTAAAAAGCCTTTGATTCTGCACCTTTAAATTCAATTGATTTCTGCTTGCTTACTAACCTTTTGGTTTTAAGGCCTGAATGATTTAAAACTGTTATTCGCGGTTTCTTTTTTCTGTTAAGCGATAGATTAAAATTCACCGGTTCTAATAAGACGGGAGCTTCACCAACTGTGAGTAACTCAGCCTTTTCATAATCTAATTCCATTCCGGTGTTTTTGGCCCGTCCAATAGCAGTTACAAGAATTTTTGAGGCATTATTAATTCCTTTATCGCGTTCAAGACTGGTTATCAGTATAACTGCAAAATTATTGCTTGTTGTTAGTGTTATATCTCCAAGATTAAAAGTTTTATCTTTTGCAAAACCTACTAATCCTTTTGTTCCATTGGTATTAACGGTAAAATAGCCATTTCCGGAATCACTCCACATCAACTGACCAGAATTTGAGAGTACTTTGTTGTGATCTATCAATTCAGATAGTTCAAACACTTCGAGTATTGAACAATTCTCTGTAAATTCCAATGTCACTCTCCCTGCGGCCAACGATTTTAAGGGGAAATCCGCATTCAATACTTTTCGGTCATGATCCTGACGGATTGTTTCGTTGACAATTGTTTTTCCCTGAAAAATATCAGCAGTGGCAAATTTTCTATTTACAACGATATCTCCTTCCTTCACATCGCCTCTATAAACCATCGCAGCAAGTGCTGGATATAAGGCTAATTGTGTAGGAGCTGTAGCATTATACACACCACCCCAAGGGGTTTGAATGGTATTTGTATAATGAGGGAAATCTGTGGCAAATACATATGAAGCGTCCCATCCTTGAAGCCCCATCCCATAAATGGCCACAATTGGTGCACTTTCGGCTGTAAACTCATTGGGAATCAAGCTCATCCATTCAGAAAACACAAAAGGACGGTCTTTAACCTGTTGCAAACCTGTTCCCAAAAGGCCGGAACCGATATTAGACACCATGGCAGAGTTATCAAATGGCCCTGGCTTTAGGCTATGTCCCTGCCCGCCGCCAAAATAATTATGGCGATCAATAACACCAATTTCATAATCGGCATGAAGATTAAGCAGGTGTGTCAAACCTTCACCTGCTTGCCAGCAACTTGCAACTAATGGTCCTTTATAACCCGTCTCCCTAACGGCTTTTTCAAATTTTCGATAAAACTTCATTTGCTCCTCATATAAGAAGCTATACTTATCAATCACATGCTGTTTTACAGAGCGTCCTTCTTGAAGAGCAGTCTGATATTCATACGAAAAAAAACCATGATTGGGCTGGGGATAAATATTGTTGGCATCCAAATGCTCACCTTCGTTAAGTCCTTCATGATTCCAGACCTTTACGAGCGCTTCGTGCGTTTGGTATTTATCACGAAGCCACTGACTAAACTTACGGCACAACAATTTTCTGTAGGTAGGAGCCTGTTCCAGACTCTTTTCAATAGCCCCCCAAAAAATATTATCTTCATTCTGAAACTCTATAAAATTCAGCGCAGGGTCGTCGGCATAACGTAATCCTGTATGAGGGTTTATATGGTTGAGCATATTAACGGTCAACTCAATATTCAATTCCTGTAAATCATCTGCAAAATTTACAAGAGAAGCTGTGCTTCGGTTTAAGTGCCTCCAGGGAAAATCAGTTGCCATTATTTCATTATATGCCAATAAGCGGCTACTATCGGCGGGGCCAACCCGATGGCCATAAATATGAGACCAGCCATAATAAATTCCCTTTTCTCTAAGTTCATAACAAAACCTGTCAAAACGGTTCCATTTCTCATCAGTAATAACTGTTGAATGAATACCATCGGTTGCATCCCAGGTGAATTTATGAAACCTCACTGCATTAAACCCATATGAAGCCAGAAAATTAGTCCATTCAACAGCCTTCTCAGGAGAAGGGAAAGCATTACGTTCACAGAGGTTTGTACCCCAAAACTTAACAGATGTGCCATCTTCAAATTGAAATCTACTTTCATTAACCAATAAAACGCCCCGCTTTCCGGCAGGTTTATCCAGCCATGCCGACATGTCAATTTCTGACCCTAACGAAGATTTCTCTGCATTCAACGGAAACCAGCCCGAGTCATTCTGCCCATCTACAGTTATGATGCTCCATAACGTTGCTATTATTAAAAACACTCTACCCATTTTACAAAACGATTTATCTGATTACCGCATAATTAAATCTCCTACAAAGGCTCTCCGCCCGCCTGCAATGTCAAAATACTAAATCGAGGCAGACTCACCCCTCCATTTCCATTTACATGATAATCTGACTCATAAACACAATTTGCATTCCCCTCAGAAGTTCGGAATACCTTAAATTGGTTGGGCAAATTGGTTCCATTTAACTGAATAATTTTATCGGATGCTGAAGAATTGATAACAACAATAGTTTGAGTTCCATTGGTCTTGTGCCTCCAGGCCGATACTAATACTTCTTCCTGGTCGGACTCTGCTCTAACTCTTACTGCACCGGGCCGAATAAACCGGTAATAATGCTTTGAGACCTGATATTTCTTGCTGGTATTAACCCCACTCATCAATGAATAATTATCCATTACAGATTGGCTCCCCTGCCACCAAATCCATGCAGATACATTTCCATAACACAAAGCTGTATGAATATCCATAGCAAGGTTTAAAGCTCCGGGGATTGAATTTCTTTTTTCCCAATAATTACTATATCCTGAAGTTTCTGACATCCAAACCGGTTTACCCATTGTTTTGGCAAATTGTTCGGTATGATTTGACCACATTTGCACCAATTCTGAGCCCGAAGTTGGAGCAACACCATCTGAATAACCGTGAACGGCCAAAATATCAATATTATTTGCAGCATCGTTCTTAATCGCATTATGATAAAACCAACGCCAATTATTCTCCTTCCCTTCCATTTCGAGCATATTCTCCGAGCCAAAAATCAGGACATTGGGGAAAGCCTCTTTAACTTTTGGCACAACGGCATTTAACATCTCACAATACCATTGTGTTGTATAGGTACATGAATTGAAAGGTTGGCTAAACAATGGTTCGTTTTGCAAGCTCAATGCATACAGATCGATGCCTGATTCTTTATACATTTGAATACCTGCAATTATCCAATCTGCAAACGCATCATATTTTTCCGGATTAAGTGTACCCCCGTTTTTTGTTGACACATTACCTGGTCCGCGTGTAGCATTAGCATCTCCGGCCCAGGCAAATGAACATTGCCATTTTAAATCTGCAGGAGGGCTCCAAACAGTGAAAACAAATTTAAGGTCGACACCTGCCTCAACGGCCTTTCTCTTCAGGCCTTCCACAACAGGTTTTTGTTTATTCCAATCGGCATCCTGGTTAGCTCCTGTAATTGCAGGTGGATAATATTCATTTCGCCAAATTGAAATCCCTAAGTCATTAATTACCTTGGCGCCCCAATCCTCATTCCACATATTTTGATAATTGCCCCACCACACGTCGTGAGCTCCAAAAAAACCAAACCCGTCAATTTTCTGAAACTCCTGATGAATATCTACTAAAATTAAGCACATATCCAATTCTTGATTTGGCTCTTCATTAGTTTCGTTTTCCTTTTTACATGAGCTAAAACAAACCAAAGCCATAACAGATAATGGCAAAAAAATCCTGAATAAATTCATTGTAAAAACATTTAACTTTGTAAAACATGTTTATCAATCGTCATGATGAATAATCATTAACACAAAACTATAAGAATGTAAAACCAGCAGTTTTTACTGCTTAACCTTCGCATTCAATGCATTATAACCGATAAGTGTGATGCCCTCCTTTCGGATTGTTCGTTTAACCTTCTCATTTGTTAGAATATCGGTTACAAACTGTCGATCTCTGGCAACATGCTCTCCAACTCCCCGCATCTCTTCACCATCTATGCCCGGGTGTTCAACAAACAACCAATACCCTTTTTCAATGCTTTTAATATTTTGAACAAATTGCCGGATACGTTTTCGTTTGGGTAAATTCCAGTCCCAGCCGCTTAACTTCTTAATAGACACTGACTCTGTTATGAGAAGACCATACTCTTCGCCCAAACTCATTACAAGTTCCAGAACTGATAAATCCATTGACGTGAAACCCATATGGGCACTCAGATGGGTTACCCCGGGCAGAAATTTCAGCCCGGTTTCTATCTGTGCCCTTAATTCTCTTTCAATCTCTGCTATTGACCAATGTTTGCTGATAAGAAATATATCTTCTTCGGCGCCTTCCCATGGCCAGATAAATGGATAGAAGTAACCTGCTGAATCAACCAGGGTTGGAGCTTCTGTTAAAGGGCGCCATTTTATGACTCCCCATTCACTGGTTAAAACCAAATGTATGCCAACATCTATTCCCGGATTGTTCCTGACCAAGGTTGCGGCCTCCGGAAACCATGCACATGGTACCATTACTTCAATACTACGGGCAATACCATTTTTTACCACCTGAATGCAAGCCTGGTTTGCTGAATGAAACGACCCCATATCGTCAGCACGCACAATTAAATACTTTTGACTTGATGACTGTGAAAATAAACCGGGGGCAATCATCATCATCACAATAAGAAAGGTGTACCTCTTGAAAACAAACATTACTAGTAAATTACATAGTCTTTTAACAGGTTTTCCAAAATGCCTTTTTTACTGGCTTTTTGATATGAATTAATCTCTTGGGGCAATGGCCACTTGTTTTAAAACAACACAACCAGAAACATTTCAATTGAATTACTTTCTTACCCTTGCCTCGTTATGACCCTTCCCTGCCAATAAAATCAACAGGGTTGGACTCTTACTCCCATATACCCCAGAAAGCACCATTACCGCACGAAATGGCATAAACATTACCCGTTTCTTTGGATACAGAAATACCTTTCCACCGAATGGCGCCCAATTCCGGATTATATAGATTGGTCCATGTTAGCCCCTTGTCACCACTATACATTATGGCCGAAGGACAGTCTGACCAGTATAAAGGCTCACAAACAACATATAACTCCTCGCCATTTTTCCCGGATATGG
Source organism: uncultured Marinilabiliaceae bacterium (assembly GCA_964521525.1). GTDB lineage: Bacteria > Bacteroidota > Bacteroidia > Bacteroidales > Marinilabiliaceae > CALEUX01. The sequence goes on from CAZFTD010000002.1 coordinate 47,456, forward strand.
CTACTGATGATGCATTAAATTTTTTATCATCCAAAGGATAAATCTTTTCCCAGTTTATTCCATTGTCTGTTGACCGCCACAAACCCTCTGAAATAAACCCGGCATAAATTACCCCTTCATTGTCAGAATCGCATACCAGAATATTCAATACCGATGCCCGGGTTTTTTGAAAAGGCAGAAAGCCTGCTGTGTTTTTCCAGTTTTGGCCTCCATCTGTCGATACAAAAACGCCTTCTGTTGGCTCTCCAAAAAACAGGGTGTTGGGTTGATGCGGATCTATTGCCAATAGTTGATTGGACCCACAGGCATTTTTGGTTTGATATTGAACCACCGACAGCAACTCATTTTCAATAAAAAAGCGCTCATGTGGTAAACTTCGTATGTATGATGGCAATTTAAGATCAATCTTCTCCCAGCTCTTTCCCCAATCATGCGATACCATCAAGCCTGCCCCGTTTTTCAGTTCTCCGTCGATATAGGCATAAAAACGGCCAGGAAAGAATGTATCTTCACGTAACGCCTGAACATATAAGCCTTGTGGCAAATGAATGGCAAACTCACAATTTTCACCCCCGTCATCGCTGCGGGCAATGGCACTTAACCGCTCATTATTATTGGTAATGCCATATACAACCGTCCCATTTCTGTATTTTGATACTGCTATGGCAGTGCTGCAATAATAAGTGTTTGGATGGTCCAGATATTTAAAGAATGAATAGGTTTTTCCGCCATCCAGACTATAGGATGGCTGACCGTCAGCCCCAACAAAGTAAACTTTATCTTTATTCAAGGGATCTGCAGTAATATATTCCAGACATACATTTTCAATCCCTTTGAAAAAGTGTCCATCCCAGGTTTTTCCATAATCATCACTTATGGAAACACCAAACCAGTTGCACAAGTAAAGTTTACCTTCAACAAACCGGTCAGCACGGAGTTTTGATATTGACCATCCCATTTGTTCTACCCGCTCATAATGGTCAGAGTAGCCCTTAAAGTCGGAATCCCAGTCGTATTCGCCTTTAGGAAGATGCCAGCTATTACCGCCATCACTGGAAATATAAACCGGATATTCGGGGACCTTATCGTTTCCAGGCAACCTTAATAATGCTGCGTAAATCAAATGTGGTTGCAGAGGGGAAATATCTATGTCGGCACAAGTATAATTGCCTTCAGGTAGCCCCTTCGTAAGTTTTTTAAACACTGTGCCGCCATCTTCCGATTTGTAAATACCATCCTTTTCAATGGTAATAAAAATGATGTCAGAATTGGATGGATCAAAAGCAATATTGGTAATGTTGGCGTTTTCCTTTTCGAAAAGCTTCTTCCATGTCAAACCATTATCATCAGAAAAATAAAGATATCCGCTACCTGTTAACTGACTATTACCATTTGGATATAAGTAATCTTCCTGCGGCATTTGACTTAGAGTACCTATATAATATCGATTTGGATAATATGGATTAATGCCCAGACATCCCATTGGTACATTGGCCAATCCCCTGTAGTTCCAGGTTAAACCTTCATCTTCGCTGCTCCAAACCCCCGAGGTGTATCCAACTGTCACCACGCAATCGGGATTATAAGGGTCAACAGCAATTTTCTCGCCGTTGGCCCTTGTAGGCCCATTGCCGTAATAATTGACAAGGTCGGTAACATGTACCCAAGTTTTGCCTCCATCAATGGATTTATGAATATCTCCGAATATTTTGCCGTTTCGGGCTTCGCCTGAACAACGAAACAGCACATTGGGCCGCTGATGGCTGAGAGCAAACGATTCTACACTGTGATGATGACTTTTCATCATTCCCGAATTCTTTGGTGACCAGGTCTTTCCTCCATCCTCACTCTTAAAGATACCGGCAACATCACACCTGACATATACTACATCCTTTTCTCTGGGATGCTGAATTAAGCCGGTGATATACCCGCCCCCTCCCAATTGAGCATTCGACAGTTTAAATTTTTTATTTTGATATATAGTGTTAACTGGCTGGTTGCAGAAGTTAATGCCCAATAGCACTACTGGCAGCAGGAATAACAAAAAGATACGTGTGCTATTTCTTATTTGAATTTTGTCCATAAATATTGTAAAGCTTTTTTGCTCCTATCAGCATGCTTATTAAACATTGCATGCAAAATGAAACCTATTGGTATTAATGTAATTTTGGTAGTTAGATGCTATTTTCTTTAATCTTTATTCTTTAGGGATACATCAAGAGGCGAAAAGGAGTATAAAGATTTTTTTTTTCAGAATTAAGAGGAAACCGGCTGGAATTTCCCACCGGTTTCCCTTAGTTTTCTTACAATAGGATTATCTAGTAACCTGGATTATTACCACTTGCAGCCATTAAAGGATTAGTATCCAACTCTTTCTTTGGTATTGGAAACAATAGGTGCGTAGGAATATTAAGCTTAAAATTCTCTGCACCAAAAAGATAACCAAAATCATCGGCTGTCCAATTCGACAGGTTGATATAGCCTGCCCTATGCCAGCTCCTTAAATCAGTCCAGCGAATCCCATCTTCACCAGCCAGTTCTCTTAATCTTTCATCCATAATATTTTGCATGGTTACCACTGTTAAATCAGCAGGAACAGCAGATATTGAGCCATCGGGAGTTGAACGCCTTGCTCTTTCTCTAATATCGTTAACCTCCTTCAAGGCCAACGCGGGTTGGTTGGTTTGTAAATAAGCTTCGGCTGCCAAAAGCTTGATGTCAGCATATCGCATTAACCGGTAATTATTTGGCGAACTTACTCCCCAATCCCTTTCAAATTCACAATGACCGGGCTTTACATACTTTTGCATTTGATTGCCGCCAAATTTATCCCACGATGGATAGGGCTGAGGTTCATTCACATTACCATACACATTGGTAAAAATTGGAGCAAATGTTTCTGCTTTCCTTGGGTCTCCATCTTCAAAAGCATTACGCAGCTTATTTGAGGGGCCATACCGTCCACTTTGGTAATTACCCCAGTGATTTGTAAAGTAATGATAATGTGCCCCCATTTGACCAATATTCACATCGAAATCATTATCAAGCCAGTTATTATCCATAGCTGGGGCGCTGCTTGCCTGGAACTCGAATAGTGATTCATTGTTGTTTTCGAAGTGAACGCTGAAATTATGGTGGAACGTTACTAAACTTCTACTGGTTATTTTTTTAAAAGCATCGATTGCTTTTCCATAATCGCCATTAGCATTTTGAGTGTGTCTGGCTCTAAGTACATGGCATTTTACCAGTAAACCATAAGCACTTTCGTTCCAAACGCGGCCTTTCTCAGTAGCTGCGTTCCAATAAGTAGCATTTGGAAGTAATTCAACTGCAATATTTAAATCTGCAATAGCTTTATCAAGCATTTGTGTCCCTTCCGATGGGGGTAAAATGGCATTGGCAATGCTTCGAATTCGTTTATCCTGCAAAGGTGCTTTTTCAAACCAATCGTATAACCGGTAAAAAGCCCATGCCCTTAGAAACAGAACTTCTCCTTTGTTTGCCTCCCATAACAGATTTCTTTTATATACCGCTTTTACTTCTGCCTCTTCCAGTTTTTCCAACATGAAATTGCAACGGTACAATAGCTGATAGTATCTTCTCCAGGCATATTCAACATGTCCGTTACTTGCATTTAACCCTGAGAAAGCATCCATTGGAGCATTGCTTGCGTCTATATTTGCAATATCATCACCCGGAAGCATAAACATAGCATGCATACCAGATTCATTCAGCACAGGGCCATAAATATTGGCAAACATAGCATAGCAAGCACCAACACCTTGCTGAACCCTCATTTCACTATTATAGAAATCCACTTCCAATTCTGTTGTTGGGTCTACATTTAACTCATCAGAACATGAGCTAAGGCTATATAATCCACTTATAAAAATGGAAATAACCACCAGATATTTTATCTTTTTCATCATACTTATTTTTTAATTTAGAATACTAGAACCTGGCTGAAATTCCCACAGAGAAAATTCTTGGCGTGGGATAAATATCACTTTCCGGGTCAATGCCAGTATAATTTGTAATTGTTAATAAATTCGAACCGGCAACATACATTCTCAGGTTTTTAATCTGATTATTCAATTTGCTATAGAAACTAACCGGAAGCGTGTAACCAAGCTGAACATTTTGCAGCCTTAGATAAGCTCCACTTTCAAAAAAGAAGTCAGAATAACGAAGGTTTTTGTTTGGATCTCCAAATACTAATCGGGGATACTCTGAAGATGGATTCTCAGATGTCCATTGCTTATAAACCATTGTGGTAACATTATCGCTTTGTGTCGGATGAAAGGAGTTGGCTTTTACGACGTTATACTTTACCACATCACCTACACCAGAAAAGATGGCACTAAAATCAAGCCCCTTGTACTCAAGATTCAGGTTAAAACCATAAAAATACCCTGGAATTGATTTACCAACATAGACCATATCATAATCGTCAATTTTTCCATCAGGCTCATTCGAATAGAATGTTCCATCCTCTGTTGGCGCACCTCGCATATCTTTAAAATAGAAATCTCCGGCACCAATTTTATTGGATTGAGTCCAGTTGCTGTCAGAATATTTAGACTTCCAATCTTGAGCTTCAGCATCCGATTGGAATACTCCTGCTACTTTATAGGCCTTATGATAGAATAATGGATAACCTTCTTCTATGGTGCCAGAAGGAATTCCTTTATAAGTTTTCAGAACCCTATTGCGTACTGTTGATAAATTTGCTCCAACAGTATAGTTCAGCTCACCTAATTTATTCGAGTAGTTTGAAGTAATTTCAATACCACGGTTTGATACTTCGGCCACGTTGGCACTTGGAAGGGTTAAAACCCCAACGCTTAAAGGCAAATCAATGTGCTGAAGAATACCGTCAGTCAACTTAGTATAATACTCAGCTGAAATATTGAGGTTTTTAAACAGTATGGCATCAAATCCAATGTTTGTAGTTGTTGTTTTTTCCCATCTGAGCTCCCTGTTTGGAATTCCGGTGATGATGGCACCAATTCCAAGTACACCTCCTCCAAAATATTTTGAAGGGTCGGATCCAAAGTTATATGTTGCCGTTTGCTGAATGGTTGATAGAAAAGCCATATCAGCCACCTCTTGGTTCCCAAGCTGTCCCCAGCCTCCTCTTAGTTTGAAGTCGTCTAACCAACTTAAGTCGGACATAAACGATTCATTCTTCATACGCCAGGCTGCTGAGAAGGATGGAAATGTTCCCCAGCGGTTTTCAGGTGCAAACCTGGAAGAACCATCTCTGCGAACTGTTACATCTAAATAATAACGGTATGAATAATTATATCCTCCCCTTACCAGATGCCCCTGTAACGCTCTACGTTGGGTGCCTGTAAATGAATTAGTAAATTTGCTTTCTCCTCCAATATTATGCAACTCCTTTTTCTTAGAGGTAACATATTCTGTTGACATATCAGAGAATTCGGCCCCATATTCCTGGTTGGTGTAGTTGTACAACAAGTCGATATTATGAGAGCCAAAGGAGCGGGCAAAATTAGCTGTAAATTGCTGCATGTAATTGAAGTTGCCCATGTCGCGATAGATGAGGTTTCCTACAGATTTTCCACCTCCTTTTTCATATGGGTTACCAGCGGTATAATCAAACGCTGCAGCATCATAATCAGCAAAATTTTTCCGTTTTGTATTGTAAATGTCCATATCAAGCTGATACTTTAACGACAGGCCTTTAAAAGGAGTAAGTTCTGCATAAATTGTCCCCATATTACGAAGAGATTTATACTCATTGTAATTGACTGAAGTACGACCGACATGATTGATTCTAGTTCCTAAACCATATAGTTTTTGGGTGGAATAGCTGCCATCAGGTTGTAACCCTCCAACTCCATAAGCATAACCTTTATATCCGGGAATTCCAGTTGCACTATATATTGGTTGCCATGGTGCACTTTTAACATTGTCTAAGTAGTTCATATGATTATAATCGCCGTCAGCACTCACCAATCGATAATTAATACCCGTTTTTAAGAAATCATTAATTTTGGTATTTACCTTAATTGAACCGGTATATCGGCTTAAATTGGTGTTAATTAAAGTTCCATCTGTTTCTGAACGACCAACTGAAATATAATAGTCAGTATTATCGGTGCCACCCGATACACGAACAGAGATATCTGAAGTAGGTGCATTTTTATTTCTTATAGCATCCTGCCAGTTATAGGTGGGAGAATTTCCCAGGTACCTAGAATCGCCCGGATCGAAGAGACCCGCATTTTCAGGAGAGGGAGACAAATCAGGATTTGTGGCCCAAATATCCTGTACAAACTTAACATATTGTTTGGTTGTTAGCCAATTAAGTTCTTGTGTTATATTCTGCACTCCATATCTGGCGCTAAAATCGACTGTTGGTTTATCTTTTCTACCTTTTTTGGTGGTAATCAGAACAACCCCATTGGCCGCACGCACACCATAAATAGCGGCAGCAGAGGCATCCTTTAAAATCGATATGGATTCAATATCATTGGGATCAATTAATGTCATAATGTTCAAAGGTCCTCGCAAATCCTGATTACCTGCGTGCCCGCCTTCACTACCTGAGCCAAACTCGGTTATGGCTACACCGTCAATTACATACAATGGTTCTGTTATTCCCCATGTATTTGTTCCACGTATGCGAACGGTAGGTCTATCCATTGGATTACCAGTATTACCCGATACATGAACACCAGTCATGGTTCCCTGCATCGCCATCTGAGGCGACATGGCAACCGTTTTCTCAATATCTTTTGATGATACAGAAGAAATTGCCGTTGTTACATCTCGTTTTGACCGGGTTCCATAACCAATAACAACCACATCACTAAGTTGCATCCATTCATCCTCAAGCGAAATGTTAAACCGTGTCTTCCCTGCAACATCAATTTCCTTAGTTTTATAACCAACAAATGAAACAACTAATGTTGAATTGGCTGGAACTGTTAAAGCAAAAGTCCCATCCTGATTGGTGATGGTTCCAATTGTTGTCCCTTTTATTATCACAGAGGCACCTGGCACTGCCTGGTTATCTCTGGAGTCTGTAACAACCCCTGAAATCTGCAAATTCGTGACTTGCTGCGCAAAACTTAGTGTAAGTACACTCATAATACTTACAAAAGAAATTGCGATTACCAGTCTTTTAGACCAATAAAAAATTCGCGTTCTTTTTTCCATAGATTTAATTTTAATTTAGATAAAAAATGAAAAAACAAAAACTTAACTATCAAGCGATTCCGCTTTTTCGTATCTTAAATATTACATACTCTCTTTTTTTTTACACTACACTGTTTAAACCTTATTCACAATTCAACCATAAAACAACGGGTTAATTTGGTGGGTTTGGTAGTTCTCCCTTGCGGGTTAGGGGTGAGCGAGGGACAGAATTAAGTTGATAAAACTCTATCTCTTTCATATTAAAAAAACAAAATCATAAACACTGTCAGAATGATAATGATGGCTATAATTGAAAATTCCAAAATGGCAGACTTCTTCATCGAATTCTGTGCTTTATAATTTGGTTTATCTTTTTCTCTCATTTGATTTTAGTTCATTTTTTGTTTTTAAACATATTTTAACATCGCAAACATATTTAAAGCTGTTAACTCGCTATGAAATATTTATGCATAAAACTGAACTTATCCTGCTAGCCAGCAGAATTACATTTATAGTTCAGCTTTTTCAGAATAAGTTCAGTGAAAAATGTTTTTGAGGAACAAATGGCAGTAAGTCTAATAAACGCAGTGTTTTCTGGGAAGCTTACAGAGTAAGCAACTATTTATGCTCATTAGAATTCCATGGAAACTATCAAAGCAAATAAACAAAAAAATTCTTGCCTTTTTTGTAAATCATTAGCAAATAAAGGAAAAGGCATAAAGCATATTTATTAAAAATTGGAGAGATAAAACCTGTTGTCAAAGTTTGAAAAGCCGCTTAGGCTTAATATTGGGGGTTTTTATCAATATGATGGAATTGAATTTTAGAATCCCAATCATCGGGATACCTCTTTAGAAAGAGAAACGAGTTTCGGCTTATCAGAAATGGTCTTGGAAGAAGCTTAGACGTTTCGAAATCTTATAAATCTATCCTGCCACTAAAGAGGCAGGTCTACCCATCTTTTCCCTATCCATGGAACTACATGATGAGTTGAAGCAAATAACCTATGTTTATTATAAAACAATTACTTATGCCGACTTTATTATCGTTGTAATTCAAAATATTGTTATTTATAGGCTATGCTTCACCAATGCTGCTTTTATCCAATTCCCTGAGAAACTGCGATGGCGATACTCCATAATATTTTCTGAATAACCTTGAAAAGTGAGTGTGATGCTCAAATCCAACCATAACCGCTATTTCGGAAATAGAATACTCGTTCTGTTTTAAAAGTATCATGGCTCTGCTTAATTGAACTTTTCGAATGAAATCGTTAGGCGTTAAGGCGCTAACGGCTCTTAATTTATTATAAAACTGTCGTACACTCATATTCATTGCAGAAGCAAGGCTTTCAATACCAAATCCTGAGGAGGCCATGTTTTCTTCGACATATGCAATAGCCTTCTTTAAAAATTTCTCGTCCAATGAATTGGATGCAAGTTTCTCAGGTTCAATTTCTTTAATATTGGAAAATTGACGCAAAAAGCGCTCTCGGTTATTAAAAATATTTCTAATACGTAAACCTAAAACATCCAAATTAAAAGGCTTATTCACATAATCGTCTGCTCCGGTAATTAATCCACTAACCATGTCTTCTTCTGTGCTTTTGGCGGTTAAAAGAATCACTGGTATATGAGACGTTCTTTCGTCATTTTTCAAAAACCGACATAATTCCAATCCTCCTAATCCCGGCATCATAATATCACTTATAATGATATCGGGTATCAAGTCCAAAGCCAATTGCTTGCCTTCTAAACCATCATAGGCCTGGTAAACATTATAAAGCGTTCCAAACTCCTTTTTAAGAAATAATTGAAGATCTTTATTATCCTCAACAAATAAAACGCATTTCTTTCTATCATCTATCAAAGTCTCATCATTAACTTTATTCTCGGATAAACTAATTGCTCTGGTGTCTCCGGAGGAACCAAAATAATCAGCAATTTCAAAACTAATTTTCTGATCTGGTAACAGATGAGTCTCACCAAGTGGAAGATATAGATAAAAAGTTGACCCAAAGCCAACAGTGCTTTCTACATCAATCATTCCATAATGTAACTTGGCTAGTTCAGCGGCATAAGCTAAACCTATACCAGTACCACTCACAGACTGACCATATGCTTCTCCCTGATAGAACCGATTAAAAATCTGACTTAAATCTTCAGATTTTATACCACATCCAGTATCAGCAACTTTAATAACAACAAAGCCCTCAGGCAATTTAGGGAATGGCCATTCCGATTTAACAACTTGTTTTATTTCGTTGGATTGTTTAATTGAAACATCAACACATACATGTCCATTTTGGGGAGTAAACTTGATGGCATTTGATAAAAAATTGGATATAATTTTATCAAGTTTATACGGATCGAACCAAATCAACTGTTTATCAATATTTTTATTAAACGTATATCTCAACTCCTTCTCTTTGGCTTTTAACCTAAACCCTAACCAAATATTATTCATAAAATCAACAACATCTGCATATGTTGTCTGGAGTTTCATTTTCCCTTCATCTATTTTTCGAATATCCAGAATCTGATTTACCAAATTCAATAACGTTTGGGCATTTCTATATAGAAGTTGAAGCGTATCTCTGTCTTTTTCCCAACTTAATTCCCTTTTAGTAATCATTTTATACAAAGGAGCTATAATTAGGGTTAAAGGCGTTCTTAGTTCATGAGATATATTCATAAAAAACCTGATCTTAAGTAAGTCAGAGTTGTGAAGCTCTTCGGCCATCATTTTAATTTCAGTTTTTTGAGCTTCAAGTAATTCATTCTTTTTTAGTAAAACATCTCTATGTTTCTGGAGTTCATCTCTTTGATTCAATATTTTTTCACGACTTAGCAATAACTCTTCTGATTGTTTTTCAATTTCTATCTTTTGCTTGGTTAATACAGCATTTTTCTTCTCAAGCTCCTTTTTTTGTTTATTAACCTCTGCTGTTCGGGCCTTAATTATTCGGGTAAGTGTTGCATTTCGTTGTCTAATCTGTATTGTGCGTAAAAAGTTTAATACAAAAAACGAAAGAATTAATAGCAGAAAAATGGCAGTCCGAAACCAAATGGTCTTCCACCATGGAGGAATCACCAATACTCTAATATTAATCTCATTATCCGAATACACATTATCAGAGCTCATAGATTTGACTCTAAAATTGTATTCGCCAAATGGCAGATTTGAATATGCTACTTTTCTGTTATTGGTAGTGGTTGTTTTCCACTCCTTATCATATCCATCCATTTTATAATAAAAAACCACAGCTTCCGGATTTGGGTAATATAACCCTGTGAGCTCAAATGCAAAATCATTTTGCCCATGAAAAATCTTTATTTCGTCGGTATCGACAATAGATTTTTTTAACATCACCCTACCTGAAACCTCTTCATTGGGCATAACCGGTTTGTTAAAAGCAAAAAGCTCTGTTACCAGCGTGTGCGGACCAAAAGGGTTATCTCTGATACTATCAGGGTAAAAAAAAGTAAATCCATTGGGTCCTCCAAAATAAATACGCCCCTTACTATCCATATAACTCGAACCACTGTTAAATTGGTTGCCTTGTAAACCATCTTTATATGTATAGTTTCGAAAGGTTTGGGTAGAAGGAGTAAACTTAGATAAACCAAAATTTGTACTTAACCAGATATTCCCATTTTTATCTTCAATCATATCACGGATTAAATTGTTTGGTAATCCGTCTTCAACCGTATAACGTTTAAATTTTTGGGTTAATGGATCAAACTGAGCCAATCCCATGGAAGTTCCTACCCACAAAAAGCCAAATTCATCCTCAATAATGCTTCTAACTTCATTACTTGGTATTGAATGAGGATTATTGGGCTCATTCATGTAAAACTCTGAATATTTTTCTTTTCTTCTATCAAACTTAACCAAACCTGTTTTTCCGGTTCCTATCCATAAATTACTCTTAGAATCCTCAAAAATAATATGCCCAAAATTCTCTAAAACCCTATTCCCATCTACTTCAATATAAAACGGGGTAAAAGTGCCATTCTTATTCTGTCGAATTAGTGTATGGGTTGTATTAGCAAACCATACAAAACCTTCTTTATCAGTATAAATATCTCTAACCGACCACCCAACAAAGTCATTCGGATCAGAAGGTCGATGTTCATAATTGACAAATCGTTTATCTCTTGGATAATATTTACTTATCTTATAGTCATAATAACCTATCCAATAAAAACCGTCGCCAGCCGATATTTCGCCTACAATTTGGCCCCCAATATTTGAGTTGTCTTTGGTAAGAGTTTCAACCTTATTACTTTTCATGTCAATTAAGCTCAAACCATTGCCTGTACCAACCATGAGTTTACCATCTGATGTTTCATAAAAAGCATAAACATCAGAGTTGTTTAAGGCCTGATGACTTCCCGGTATACTAAAAAAAATGTTAAACTTTTTCCTGTTTAAATCTAATACATTCAGTCCCCTATTTAAAACACTTACCCATAAACATCCACTTCTGTCAATGAAAATTAAACCCAATTCACCCGGGCAAATACTATAGGCATCAAAAGGCACATTACGATATTCCACAAACCGGTCGTTACTTGCGTTGTATTGAATAAGACCAAGTGAATTATGCCCCAAAGCTCCGTAAAACCATATGTCTCCGTTTGGGTCTTTAACTAATGGCCCTAATGTATTAATAGAAGCTTTATTGTAATATTCTTTCTCTGTAAAGTAATTGGTTATAAAACCTGTTTCTCTATCCTTAGATTTCAATCGTGCTAACCCATAAGGAGTTGAAATCCATAAACTTTTATCTGAAGTTTCTTCGAGGCTTCTGACAAAACGAGGTAAATTATCTAAAACATCTATATTTTGTATGTCGTATTGCTTAAATGTATATGACTGTGGCTGATCATTGACAGGTTGCTCTGTTCTATATAAATAATGAGACACTGAAAACCACAGATGATTATCAGAATCACAAAAAAGCACCGGTTTAATTTCATGATTTGAAAAATACTGATTGGTTAATGTATCAAATCGTATCGACTCCAACCTCCCAAATTCCTTTTTGTGAGGATTGTAATATTCATACCCAGAGTAGTTTGAAATCCAAATAATCCCTGCTTTATCCTCATACAACCCAAATAAACGATTATCTGAGATGGTAGCTTCCTTTTCACTTTTTAAAAATCTTTTAAAAGTACCATCCTCATTATATAGATTCAATCCATATCCTGTTGCTATCCAAATGTTATGATTACTATCCTCAAAAATATCTAACACATTTCCATTGGTTAAACCCTCTGGATTACCAAGGTTGGGATAAAAATGGGTAAACTTTTCCATTGAAGGGTCAAACATACTCAAAACAGATAGGGATCTGTAAACAATCCAGATCCTATTTTTACTGTCGTTATAGATCCTGAAAACATTCGGACTTAACAAGGAATTTCCATTGAGAGTGTTCGCTCGATAACCCTTGAATGTTAAGCCATCAAAACGATTCAATCCGTCCTCTGTAGCAATCCAAATAAACCCTTTTTTATCTTGCAATATGGAAGATGCAATATTATCTGTTAAACCGTTGTTAGTATTGTACTTACTAAACCTGACATTTTGAGCAATTGAGGATACTAAAAAAACATTCACTATAAAGCAAAGAATAAAATATCTATCAAAAGCTAATCGGAACATAAAAAAGCAATTTGAGTTTTTAATATTTACAACAACGCTTTGAGTTTTTAAAATATTTATTAAAACATATTAACTTAAAAAAAACGACATAATATATAAGCAGATGTTAAAACATTTATTAAAAACCACTATTCTCAAATTTATAAAAATAATTATAATATCGATTGTGGGACAGAAGTAAAATAAAGATATTATTACATACTAAGAATATGTAACAAGCTCTTAGTAATGAATGTTAAATGAGATACTGATCCCGCAAAAACCTAATTATTAACAGGTCCGATTTTCATTATTGATGGTGGCGTAAGTATTTAACATAGCACTTTCCACCAAAATCAGCCTAAA
>CAZFTD010000003.1:0-52212 GCA_964521525.1 uncultured Marinilabiliaceae bacterium
ACCAACTGGACTCCGGTTTACGGGCCCTGGGTATCGCAAACTGGGTACAAACAAAGCACAGGCTTAAAACAGTTTAATAATTTGTACGACGATAGTGGTTTAACCAGGGTTTATACTTCGGCACAGATAAATGTTAATATGCTGAATCCAGGCGGAAAATCGATAAAATTTGATGAGTTAAACCCTGATGCCGTTTTTAATCCATCAGCCTACTACACCTATGTACCTTTTGAAACCAGTTTGGTGCCCGATTTGGTACGAATGTATGCCGGGGTAAACACTGTTGATTTTTTTGGACAAACCACATCGGTGAAACCGGGAATTATAAAAGCGGAACCGCGGACTTTAAAGGTTTATCCAAATCCAACATCAGGCCATTTCTTTGTTGAAAGTGCCGAAGATGGCATACTTACCATTGCTGATTTATCAGGAAAGATTGTTTTCCGTTCATTGGTTGAAGCTGGTGAGCGTTCGTTTAATGTTTCGAATATTGGTTTATCCAAAGGAATTTATATCCTTACCATTCAGAGCAATGGAAATCAGTCAACAACAAAATTGGTGGTGAGATAAATAATGTAATAATTTAAGAAGTAAAAAAAATCAGTCATCCAGTGACTCAAACTCATTGGATGACTGAAATTCCAAAATCCTGATTATTCGATTTACTTCCAAAGATTCTCGGGATAAACCCCTGCTTTAATTAAGGCATTAAGACTCTCCTGAACCATTGGACGATCTTCCCGATAAGTTACTCCGAACCAACGAGCATCGGTATTGATGATTTTGGTGCTGGCTTTACCTTCTTTTATAAGCCTGTCGGCCATAGCATTGAAGTAAAACTCCGATTTTAGCTCCTGTCCTTTGGCCTCCAGAAAGTCTTTGAAACCCACTTCGAGGTGATTGAAAAATGAAGGCTTAAAAATCCAGAAATTCATGGATACAGGCTCATTCCCGGTAAGTTCTGTTTTTGAATCCTCTTCGAAAAAGAATATTTTATTGCCCTCCCAACCAATTTTTGTGCGTTCTACCACTTTGGTAAGATTGTTAAAGGCATCGGCCTCGCAAACCCCGCGTGAAACAGTACCATGTTCCGATAATGTGTTTTTAAGTGCATAGCCAACCATGGCATATTCATTATCGGCTTTGCTCGATGCTATAAAATCTGCTGCCTGCAGGTATGCAGTTTGACCATAAAAATCGTCGGCATTAATAATGGCAAAGGGCTCTTTAATGGCATCTTTGGCCATTAGCATGGCATGACCGGTACCCCAGGGCTTTTCGCGGCCTTCGGGAACAGAAAAACCTTTAGGGAGCTTATGCAGTTCCTGAAAAACATACTCAATGTCAATTCGATTTTTCAGGCGTGGCTCAAACCGTTGGCGAAAAGCATCAGCAAACGATTCGCGAATAACGAATACCACCTTTCCGAACCCGGCATTAATGGCATCGTAAATGGAATAATCAATAATGGATTCTCCCGAAGGGCCCAGTTCGTCCATCTGTTTTAAACCGCCATAGCGACTGCCCATTCCGGCAGCAAGTATCAGTAGTGTTGGTTTCATATTTAAAAAGTTATTATAATTTAGTCATGATTGCTTACCGATAGGCAAACACGCATGATGAATGTTCATCCAAGTTTGTACGCCTCCTGTCTCCTGTCTCCGGTTTTCGGTTTCCGTTTCCGCTGCGCGGAACTCCACTACGTTACGCCTCCGGTTTGCGTTTCCTCTACGCGGAATTCCACTACGTTATGCTTCCTGTTTTCATTCTCCTCTCTCCGGTCTCCCTTTTCCCTACTTACTATCCTTATAATCTGCCACAATTCCATTAGTGAGCCAGTTGGCCAGGGCCTGTCGGTTCGATTCAAGAATAAAGCGTTGTTGGTCTCTAAAATTACGGATATTCCCCAACTCAATAAAAACAGCTACCGGCCTGGTGTTCTTAAGCATATATAGATTGCGGCTCGACACAGTGCCGGAAAATCCCCGTTGAGGCTGATGTTTTTTATAGTTGGCTTCGAGCGTTTTTCGAAGTGTTTCAGCCATTTTTTCGCCTGGTTTGCTCCCTTCGTGGTAATAAAAGAACACATCGAGCTGTTTTTTATGGCTTCGGCTATCCAGATGAATCTCAATGCACCTTTGGTAAGTTGATGTTTCGGTTCGGCTAAGTTGATTAATAGCATCAGACCGTTGCTTAAGCCGCTCAATCTGGTTCAAAGGAATGGCTTGTCCCATAACAGTTTCGTCGGTATCGGGCGCTAAAATTTGTCCCGAACGAATGCCGTCATCAGGATCCTTAACAATGAGATGCACCTTGGCACCTTTTTGCATCAGGTTTTTGGCTAATCGAAGGGTAATGTCGTAGGCATATTCATCCTCGTACAAACGGTGCTGACCGTAGTGACCAATGGCTCCGGGGTCAGGGCCGCCATGTCCGCTAACCAGATAAAAAACGGCGCCTTTTAAATCTTCATCTATTAGCTTAAGTTCCTCGTGCTCTTTACCAAATATGGGTTCAATCCATTTTTTTTCTACAGAGGTGCCGGGCAATTCGTACCAGTGGTGCGAAAGCAATCCGCCATCGCTAGCGAATTTTCCCTGGTTCAGCGTTTTAAAAGCTTCGAGATGTTCGCCGGGCGAGAGATTATGCCGCCTGAGAAAGCTCCAGACACCTTCGCCGGGATTGGGCCTGGCTTTGATCGGTTCAGAAACGGCCTGTGCTGATACTGATAGAGAAATATAGAGTAGAAAAATTATCCGAACAACAACACGCATGAATATCAGGTTTGATATGGCAAAAATAAAGGATTATATTGATATTTATAACATAACATGGCAATAGATGAAGAGATTATTAGATTTTGAAGCAGTTTAAATTTAATTTCCTGGTTTTATTAATACAATTAGAAGTTTAAACTTTTGACAGATAGAGGAGACTTATTAAGTTAATCCTCAAATCCGCAAGCTGAATGTTGAATAATCGGGAAGCCCAGTAAAATTAATGCCTTACGGGCTTGTCCGATTGAATGTTTTTCACTTATTTAGGTGAAAAACATCGTTGCCGATAAAAGTTACATATTCTACACAAAACATGAGCTCTTTTGGCTGAATTAATTTCGCAGATTCGATAATTGGCAACGCATCGGTTTACAAAACCATCGACCAAGCCCTTGGCAAAAGTGGCATCAAAGCCGAATATGGCTATGGCGACCTGTTCACGGACGACAGCTATGTTTACCGTGCAATAATGACCAACAAGAGGGAGATGACAGACTTTGAAGTAGTTAAATTCTACAACGATAGGGGCGAAAGCGAGCGCCTGTTCGACGAGATGAACAACGATTTCCTTTGGAAAAAGATGCCTTTCTCTTTTCTCAACCAGAACACGGTATTTCTGATTATGATGGCCATCTGTCGCAACCTGTTTCATTTTTTGACCGGCTTTATCAGCAAGAGACTGGCGTTTATCAAACCAACGTTCCGGTTAAAGAAATTCATTTTTCGGTTTATGGTAGTGCCTGCAAAATGGATATCTCAGGGCAGGCAGCAAGTACTGAAGCTGTTTTCAAGAAAAGAATACCACCTTTTATTTAAATAGCTTAGTGCTTTATTTTTGCAAAATGTTTTTTTTGTGCCCTTATGTTAAATGTAAGATGCCGATTATCAGGTGTTTTGTAAAATCACAGAAATTCCTTCGGTGTTTTGTGGCGCAAAATAGAACACAGTCGGCCAGTTACAAGAATACAGCAGTCAAACAAAAGTGGAAAATACGAAAACCCAACCCCTGATACTTAAGAATTCAGGAAAAAAGCAGGCATTTTTTACCATGTAAACCTAAAAAAGACTTATTTTCAAACCAAGTATTTAGCCTGCGGATTTAAAGTATTAAAATTCACTTTTGTATTTTTGAAAAAAATGTTCTATTTTGTAAAGGTTCAATGTACCAAAAACCTAAACATACCCATATATGGAGAAATCATTGGAAATTAATTCCAGTCCTGCTCCCGAAAGTATTCGAGAACTAAATACGCTTATAAAAATTAGTCGTAGCGTTATTTCTACATTGGATTATGAGAAGGTTTTACAGATAATTAGTAACGGGATGGCCGAATTGCTGGAGATAGAATCAGCTGCCATTTATCTTTTGAATACCAACGATGAGCTTTTATTAAGTGCTACAACTCCACCACTTGACTCTGATATGCCAGAATCTTTCAGAAAAGCATTATTGACTGACCATCCACATATTCTAAAAGCCATACAAACCCGGCAATCAATTTTGTTAGAGGACACACGAAATGCCAAGTTGTCGGTTGCAGAACGTACTATTATTGAAGCCCGACAATTACAGAGTTTATTGTATTTCCCTTTTGTTCAGGAGGATATTGTTATGGGCGTACTAATTTTGGGCACCTGTAATCATACTAAGAAATTTACAACCCATCAGGTTGAGCTGGGTCAAACAGTAGCCAATCAACTTTCTGTTGCCATTTATAATGCGCTGTTGCACGATGACTTAAAACGCCACCGCGATAATTTGGAGTTAATGGTTAGGGAAAAGACTCATGATTTGGATGAAGCCATTGAAGAGTTGAAAAGTACCAATCAGGCCCTTCAAGAGAAGAATGAGATTATTAAACTGCGCAACAGGGAATTGAGGGGTACACTGAAGAACTTAAGAGCCACCCAGGCCATGTTGGTGCAATCGGAGAAAATGGCTTCTCTGGGAACCCTGACTGCCGGTGTTGCTCACGAAATTAATAACCCTTTGCATTATATCTCCGGTGCTTATCAGGGTTTGGATATTTATTTAAAAAAAACAGGTGACAATAAAGATAAAGAGGTTTCTTTATTTATGGATGCCATTAAAGAGGGTGTTGAGAGAATTTCAGTCATTGTGAAGGGGTTAAACCAATTTACAAGGCAAACCAGTAAAATGGACGAAGATTGTGTTATTCACTCCATTCTTGATAATTGTTTGATGATGCTGAACAGTCAGATTGTTGACAGGATTGATGTTGTGAAACTGTACTCAAAAAAATCGTTGGTAATAAAAGGAAGTATAGGAAAACTAAACCAGGCATTTATTAATATTTTGCTGAATGCCGTTCAGGCCATCGATAATTCGGGCATTATAAGCATTCGTACCGGTTCAAACAAAAAAGGAAGCGTTATAATCGAAATTTCTGATTCGGGGGTTGGCATCCGGGAAGAAGACATTAAGAAAGTGACAGATCCTTTTTATACGACAAAGGACCCCGGAAAGGGGACAGGCCTTGGCTTATCAATTACCCACACCATTATTAAAGAACATGGCGGCCGGTTGCTTTTTGATTCGAAACTGGGCAAAGGCACTACGGTGAAGGTTGTTTTACCGGTAAAAACTAACTAAGGATTATTAATATATTGGTTCTCAACTCTGGAATGGGTCGATCCAGTTTATGATAAGCCGTTTTAATTGTTAATTGTCACTTTCTATTAACTCTTTAATCTCATCAAGATGCAGGTTGAAATGGCGTATAAAATCGGTTATCATATCTTTAAGTTTAATATTGCCATCCTCAGAGCCCGAAATCCACTCATTATCCAAAGTTTTTAGGTTCACATTGTTAATTACATGTATCAAGTGTTTGTGGCTGTATTTCCAGAGTTGAATAAGGTCGCTCCAATTTTCGTCCTGATAATTCTGTATGGCAATCCACCGGTCGTTATTGCCGTTCGAGGCATAGTTTGGAAAGTTAAAGGGGCTCTTTTGATATTGTAAATGTATTATTCGGTGCCTATTATTTGAAGCCGAATCAACCATATGTCCCAGAATTTGCTTTATGGTGCGGTTCTGGCTGTTTCTGTTGTTGGTAATAGTATTAGTATCCAATTTTTCGAGTATTGGCACCCAGCTATTCAGGCCTTGCAGAATTCCTGCTGTAACATTTGAAAAGTCCATCGCTGTTTTTTGTGTTTACGATATTATTAATAACCTGTTTAAAGCAATGTTAATACAATTATTGCAAATTAATATTATAAACGCCTTTGGTTAATATTTTTCCTATAATGTTATCGCTTAATATTTCGGCATATCCATTATGCTGTTTGCCTATTTTTACCTCCACATCGTTAAACAGCAGTTTGTCTTTTTCCTGTTCAATTAAAACTAAAACGTAATAACCTGATTCTTTTTTAATAATGGCTGATGATGGTATGGCATTAACAGTGTCGGTGCCGGTTATTATTTCAGCCTCCAGAAATTGATTGGCTATAGGATTTTTAAAGTTTTTATCGGTTATGGATGCAAAGCAGTCAACAGATTTTGTTTCACTATTAACCACAAAGCCGATTGAGGTTAAAACAGCCTGATTTGTAATGTTGGAGTTTGTTGATTTAAATTGTACGGTTTGCCCTTTTTTCAGGTTTGAAATATCATTTGTAAAAACTGATAATTGAATTTGGAACATGTCGGGGTTAATGACTTCTAAAATTTCGGTGTGTGCATCAATGTAACTGCCAATATTGGCTTTAAGACTGGAAATGTATCCGTTAATGGGCGATTTTATGGAGTATGATTTGTAGAATTCACCATTCTCAATTTTATTGGGCGACAAACCAATGGTTTCAATTTTGATTTTTAACCCATTGTACTTTGCCATGGAAGTTTTATAATCGGTTTCAACAATAGTGAAATCTTTTTCTGAAGTAACTTTTTCTTCATAAAGAGATTGAATGCGCACATATTCAGTTTTTAAACGTCTGAAGTTAGCCGATGCTTCGGCATATTCCTTTTGCAAATCGATTAATTCATTTCCTGTTATTTCTATCAGGGGCTGGTGTGAAGTAATTTGTTGGCCACTGTAACAGTTTATTTTACTGATTATTCCATTAACAGGTGCATTAATTTTGGCCATTCCATTGGGTAATGCAATGATGGAGCCTGTGCATTTAACTCTGTTTTCGAAGGTTACCACTTCTATTTCGCCAAGTTCCATGGCCTCGCCAGCAAACTGGGCAGTTGTTATTTCAATAAGTTCGGATTCTACATTGGATGACTCCTGTATATTGCTACATGCAAGCAGGGGGGCAGTTGCAATTAAAGTATATAAAAAAGATTTTAAGGTATTCATATGGCATTATTTAGTAAGGTAGTTTAATTCCAGTGTAACGTTGGTATAATTCAACAAATTACTTAGGTAATCCAATTGTATTTGAAGGGCAGTTTCGGTGCTGACCACGAATTTAAAAAAATCAATTTCGCCGCTTTCGAAACTAAGTTTAGCGGTTCTATTGATTTCTTCGTAAAGTTTACGCCCATTTTCGTTGTAATATACCAGTTGCTCTTTTAGGTTTAAATGTGTGTTCAGAAGTTCTCTTTGTTTTATTTCTAAAAGCTCAATTTCATAATCTGAGAAATATTTGGCAGCATCTAAAGCAATTTTTGATGCTTTAATTTTTGATTTTTGAGCGTTGAAAAATAGGGGAATTGAGATACCTGCTTCAAACCCATGATAATATCTGGCATCTTCATAAAAATTTGTTCCAATAAAATAATTGATTGAGAAATCGGGGAGAAGCTTGCTTTTTTCTACCCGCACCAGGGCATTGTTCAGCTCCTGTTTACTTTTTATCCATTGCATGAAAGGTAAAGAGTTGATATCCCGGTTGATTGGTGTAATTACCTCAATTTTAGAAGATACAGTAAAGGGCTCGTTATAACCTGTTATGGTTTTTAGCTTAAAGTAGGTATTGTCAATACTTTGTTTTATTTCGCTTAGTTGAAATTGTACTTGTTGCTGCTTTGCCTGTATGTTTAACAAATCGAGGTTACTAATATCGCCTTTTTTATTTCTGATGGTGGTGCCTCTTAGTATATTAACATACAGGCTGTCGATGTTTTCATAGATTTTATGCTTTTCGTTGAGCAGCTGAAGTTCAATGTATTGTAGCGAAACTTGTTTGATGATATTTTCGCTTTGAATTTTTAATTCGTTTTCAGCAATGAGGTGCTCTATTTTTTTTGCTTTTAACTCAGCTGTATAAACAGCAGGAAAACTGAAACTTTGATTTACCCCCCAAACTTTTAACGGATGGTTGTTCTCGGCAATGTTATTTTGGTCGGTACCATAGGTAAAAGTGGTTTTATCAATGTCAATGGCCGAAGAAATTAATGTTTTTTGTTCATCAACTTTTAGAATACAGGCCTTTATCTCCTTATTATTTAGCAGAGCAGAGTTTATGGCTTCTGCCATGGTTAATTCTTTATTTTGCGCAAAAGTATTAAAGGCAGGAAGTGCAATTATCAGGATTATAAAAGCATGTTTAGCTCTGATTAATCGAAACGGAAAAAGTTTAATGCCAATTACATTGTAAAAAATTTCGAACATAAGTGGGAGAGCTATCATGGTAAGCATGGTGGAAGTAAATAGTCCGCCAATGACCACGGTTGCCAATGGTCGTTGAACCTCGGCACCTGCTCCACTCGAAATGGCCATTGGCAAAAAACCCATAGCTGCCGCTCCGGCAGTAAGCATTACGGGGCGCAACCTGTCTTTGGTTCCCTGTATAATTAAATCGCGTATATTCATGGTTCCGTTGTGATGAAGCTCTTTTAAATGCTCAATCAATACAATTCCATTTAGCACAGCAATACCAAAAAGAGCTATAAATCCAACACCGGCCGATACGCTAAAAGGCATGCCTCTGAGCCACAGTAATAAAACTCCGCCAACAGTGGCAAGAGGAATAGCAGAATAAATCATAATGGCATCTTTTAATGATTTAAATGCAAAGTGAAGGAAAATAAATATCAGTAAAAGTGCAACCGGTACGGCAACCATCAATCGGTTGGTTGCATTTTGAAGATTTTCGAACTGGCCTCCGTAGGCTATATAGGTGCCTGGCTTAAGAGTTACATTTTTTTCAATGGTTAAGCGGATATCTTCAACTACCGATTGAAGGTCTCTGTTACGCACGTTAACGCTTACCACTACCCTGCGATGGGTATTTTCGCGCGATATTTTGGCAGGCCCTTCGGTATAATAAATATTGGCAAGTTCCGATAGCGGAATTTGGTTTCCGTTGGCTATGGGAACTTTCAATTGTTTAATGTCATCAATGTCGGTTCGACTCTGTTTATTAAATCGAACCACCAAATCGAAGCGCTTCTCACCTTCAAAAACTACACCTGTAGTTTCTCCACCAAAGGCAGTGGCCAGGTAACTGTTGAGTGTTCTGATGTCGACCCCATAATAGGCTATTTTTGCACGGTTATAGTCGATTTTTATTTGAGGCAAACCTGCTGTTTTTTCCAGAATGATATCACTTGCGCCGGGAATTCCTTCAATTAATCCCTTTATTTCGATGGCTTTTTTATCAATATAGTCTAAATCGTCGCCAAAAACTTTTATGGCTATATCGGAACGAACCCCGGTAATTAGCTCGTTAAATCGCATTTCAATGGGTTGGGTAAATTCGTATTCTATTCCAGGAATTACTGAAAGGGCTTCTTTAAATTTATCTGCAAGTTCTTCCTTGCTTTTTGCCGAAGTCCAGCTTTTACGAGGTTTAAGTTTAATAATCATATCAATCTCTTCCATCGACATGGGGTCGGTGGGTACTTCTGCTGCACCAATTCTGCTCACTATTTTATCTACCTCAGGAAAGTTTTGTATCAGTATCTGCTCCATCCGGGTGGTGGTTTCGATGGTTTTCGACAATGAAGTACCTGTTTTAAGTACCGGTTGAATCACAAAGTCTCCCTCATCCAGTGTAGGTACAAATTCTCCCCCTATTTTTGATAACAAAACACCGGTTAAAACCAATGAAGCAATGGCTGAACCCAGAACAATTTTTTTATGATTGCTGGACCACTTAATTACCGGATTATAAGAACGATGTGCCAGACTCATAATCCAGTCGGAGATATTCTTTTTAGTTGATTTTCCGGGACGAAGGAACAGCGATGATGCAACAGGCACCCAGGTAAGGCCTAATATCATGGCTCCAATTATGGCAAAGCAAAACGACAGGGCCATTGGTTTAAACATTTTTCCTTCTACCCCGGTAAGCGATAGAATAGGAATAAATACAATGAGTATTATTATCTGTCCGAAGATGGCTGATTTCATCATTTTTGATGCACCATTAAAAGATATGGTATCCATCAGGCTTTGTCGTTCGTCGCCTTTTAAGTTTTCAATTTTTCTTTTATCTGTTGAAATTTTTAAAGCTATAAACTCAACAATTATCACAGCCCCGTCTATTATTATACCGAAATCGAGCGCACCCAAACTCATCAGATTGGCATCTATACCAAAAATATACATCATTGAAATGGTAAAAAGCAGGGCCAGTGGTATTACGGATGCAATCACCAAAGCAGAACGGATATTACCAAGCAGCAGAATTACCGTGAGCATCACAATTATGGCTCCCAGTATAAGGTTCTCAACCACAGTGAATGATGTTTTGGCAACCAGTTCGCTTCGGTCAACAATTGGGTTAATAAAAATTCCCTCGGGTAAATTATTCTGAATTTCTTCAACTCTGGCTTTTACCTCATTGATTACCTCTTTTGAATTGGCATTTTTGAGCATCATTACCTGTCCAAGTATCGATTCTCCTTTGCCATTTGCAGTAATGGCACCATAGCGGTTGGCATGTCCGAATTTTACAGTTGCAATATTTTTTACAAGGATAGGGGTGTTGTTGATGGTTTTTATTACAATATTCTCAATGTCTTCAATTGATTTCACCTGCCCATCGCCCCGAATAAAATAACTTTGATTTGTTTTTTCTATATAGGAACCTCCTGAAATGCTGTTATTTGCTTCTAACGCATTAAATACCTCCATAAGGGTAACGTTCATGGCAATAAGTAGCGATGGGTTTACTGATACTTCGTATTGTTTCAGGTAGCCTCCCCAGCTATTTATTTCAACCACACCATTAATACCCGAAAGCCGGCGTTTTATAACCCAATCCTGAATGGTTCTAAGGTCGGTGGCTGAGTATTTGTGCTCATAGCCGTCCTTTGTGTCGAGTGTATATTGATAAATTTCGCCAAGTCCGGTTGTTATTGGCCCCATTTCGGGTTCTCCAAAGCCAGATGGTATTTTGTCCGAAGCACTCTTGATTTTCTCGGCAATGAGTTGGCGGGGCAGGAAAGTTCCCAGATTTTCATCAAATACTATGGTAACTAAAGAAATGCCAAATTTCGATACCGAACGTATTTCTTTAACACCAGGTAAATTGGCCATTTCCATCTCAACCGGGGCTGTAATATATTGCTCAATTTCCTGAGTTGATAAGTTGCCCGATGTTGTAATTACCTGAACCTGATTGTTGGTAATATCAGGAACGGCGCCAATGGGAATTTTTAATACGGCAAATAAGCCAAATCCTGTTATACTTAATGTAAACAGAATAATAATAAGCTTATTCTTAATGCTGAAATCAACAATTTTATCGAGCATACAATTGGCTTGTTATTAGGTTGATAAAATACCAGGTGCTTGGCACTGGATTAATTTATTAATGGGTTATATTGCAGAGTTCTGGCTCATGATTATATCTTGTTTCATTGAACGCCAAAAAATCTATTCACAAATCATCCTCTTTTTCGGTTTTGTAATAAGGTTCAACATGAATCCCAATATGTGTTTGGAAACCATATTTATTTCTGATGGATTGCTCAATATCGCTTGCAATTTTATGAGACGACTCAACGGTTAAATTTTTATCAACCTTAATATGAACGTCAATGGCATAAGTTTCTCCAATAGTTCTGGTTTTTAGGTTATGAAATCCTTTAACACCAGGAGTTGTTTCAATTGTATTGATAATGTCATTAACTGTTTTTTCGGGCAATGAACCTTCCAAAAGTTCATTAACACATGGTTTTGCAATTTTCCATGCTACTTTTAAAATAAAGAAGCTTACAATGATGCCGGTAATGGGGTCTAAAACTCTCCATTTCTCTCCAAGCAAAATAGCTCCGGTAATACCGAAAGCAGTGCCAATTGACGAAAAGGCATCAGAACGGTGATGCCAGGCATTGGCAATCATGGTCTGGCTGTTTACTTTGATGCCAATAATTTTTGTGTACCAGAATAAACCTTCTTTTGAGATGATTGAAACAAATGCGGCAATCAATGCAATGTAACCAGGTTGCTCAATAATTACTCCTTTCAATGAATCGTAAATTTTTTGAACGCCCGACCAGATAATGCCAATACCAACAAGCACCAGGGCAAAGCTAATCAGCATTGTAGCAAACGTCTCAAATTTCCCATGTCCATATTGGTGGTTGCTGTCGCGTTCTTTGCCCGAAAACCTTATAAATACCAGAACAATTATATCTGTTACAAAGTCGGATAAGGAGTGAACGCCATCGGCTACCATGGCCGAACTTTTACCTGCAATACCGGCCATTATTTTCCCTGCAGTTAAAATAAAATTAACCAATGAACCAACCAGCGTTACATTTTTTATGGTATTAACCCTATTACTATTATTCATAAAGTGTTGTTCAATGGGTGTTTCTTTAACCAATTAAATAAACCGATGGAGCCATTGAATTGGTTTAAATTGGAAGTTCTAAAAATATGTGATTCGAGCATTGAAGAAAAAATTAGACGCCTAATCAGGAAGTATTCTTTTAATTACGTTTTTACAACTGTGTGCAAAAAGAGAAATTAAAATTTTATGAAAACAGGAGGCGCTCTTAACCCAAAAGAAGAATTTTTAAAATTGGTATTAAAAGCCTTTGGTTTAATATGAATATAATCTGTGGAAAATAATGGTGCCGCATTTTTTTGAATCAAAACAACCATAAAAATTAATTCACTGAAGCTGTTACAGTCCGATTGTTCGTTGCTGGAGCTTTTGAAGGCATTGCCTGAGAACTTAGGTAAAAAGTCACTAAAACAACATAAGTCAGTGTCAGTATTGGTATCGTGTCGATTGGCATCAGCAGGTTCGGATTCATTTTTCGGAAACTCATTAATACTTAAGCATTCCCAGCCGAAACATATTTTGCTGAAATGGTAGTGATGCGGCACAATAGCATGAGCCAATATAATGACATTGGCTAACCAAATTAAGCTATATGCTTTTCTTTTCAGCATTATTGGGTTGATATTTAACGGTGTACAATATCCTGTTTTGAGGATTTTGTGTAATCTCAAATAAAAACAGATGTGATGAAGAAGCTAAATTACAAAAAAGAAGTTATTAAAGCAAAAATAATTTATGCTTCAATTTATTTAGAAAGTAAGGTGTTATTAAAATTTTTATGGAATTAAAAGTTTACAACAACAAAGGTGATTAGCCATCCAATCACCTTTGTTATCTATAACTAATAAAAGAATTGCTATAGCATCAAGGTACTATAACAAATCGAACCGGTCGAGATTCATCACTTTATTCCAGGCAGCCACAAAATCGTTAACAAATTTCTCTTTTGCATCGGCACTTCCGTAAACCTCTGAAAGAGCACGCAATTCAGAGTTTGAGCCAAAAATCAGGTCAACCCGCGAGGCTTTCCATTTAGGTTTTCCGGTGGTTCTGTCTATGCCTTCAAAGGTTTCCTTTGAGTCATCAACTGGTTTCCAGACGGTGTTTAAGTCGAGCAAATTCACAAAGAAATCGTTGTTTAATACTTCGGGTTTACTGGTAAATACACCAATTTCAGAACCATCATAATTTGCATTTAATACACGCATACCTCCAATCAGTACCGTCATTTCGGGGGCGGTGAGAGTCAACAACTGGGCTTTATCAATCAACAACTCTTCGGTTCTAATGGTGTATTTCTTTTTCAGATAGTTTCGGAAACCATCGGCCACAGGTTCGAGTACTGCAAACGATTCAATATCGGTTTGTTCTTGCGATGCATCCATACGTCCGGGTTTAAACGGTACAGTAATGGTAATACCAGCACTTTGTGCTGCTTTTTCAACAGCGGCGCAGCCGGCCAGAACAATTAAATCGGCCAGAGATATTTTTTTATTACCCTGTTGCGCGCTGTTAAACTCTTTCTGGATGGTTTCGAGCGTAGCCAGAACTTTTTTAAGTTGGGCAGGATGATTTACCTCCCAATCTTTTTGAGGAGCAAGGCGAATGCGGGCTCCATTGGCACCGCCTCGTTTATCAGAACCCCGGAAAGTAGAAGCCGATGCCCAGGCTGTTAATACCAGCTGAGCAATGGTTAGTCCTGATTTTAAGATTTTTGCTTTAAGTGAAGCAATGTCTTTTTCATCTACCAAAGCATGATTTACAGTAGGTATTGGGTCCTGCCAGATTAACTCTTCGGTTGGCACTTCAGGCCCCAGATAACGAGCACGTGGGCCCATATCGCGGTGTGTGAGTTTAAACCATGCTCGGGCAAAAGCATCGGCAAATTCGAGCGGGTGCTGATGAAAACGCCTTGATATTTTCTCGTAAATTGGGTCGAAGCGTAGTGAGAGGTCGGTGGTGAGCATGGTTGGCGCATGCTTTTTTGATGGATCATGCGCATCGGGAATTACGTTCCCGGCATTTTTTGCTACCCATTGATGAGCGCCTGCAGGACTTTTGGTGAGTTCCCATTCGAAATTAAACAGGTTATCGAAGAAATAGTAACTCCACTTGGCAGGTGTTTGTGTCCAGGTTACTTCAAGACCACTGGTAATAGTGTCGCCCGCTTTTCCTTTGCCAAATGAGTTTTTCCAACCTAACCCTTGTTCTTCAATATCGGCAGCTTCGGGTTCAGGGCCAAGATGTTTAGCGTCACCGGCGCCGTGGCATTTGCCAAATGTGTGTCCTCCGGCTATAAGAGCAACCGTTTCTTCATCGTTCATGGCCATGCGTGCGAAAGTTTCGCGTATGTCCTTAGCGGCTGCAACCGGGTCGGGGTTTCCATTGGGGCCTTCGGGATTAACATAAATGAGTCCCATTTGTACGGCAGCCAAAGGATTGTCGAGGTCTTTCTTCTCATCGTAACGATCTTTATTGCTCAGCCATTCGGTTTCGGCGCCCCAGTAAACGTCTTCTTCAGGTTCCCAAACATCTTCACGTCCGCCGGCAAAACCGAATGTTTTGAAGCCCATCGATTCCAGAGCCACATTTCCGGTAAGAATCATCAGGTCGGCCCAGGATATTTTTCGTCCGTATTTTTGCTTGATTGGCCAGAGCAGTCGCCGGGCTTTGTCCAGGTTTACATTATCGGGCCAGCTGTTGAGTGGGGCAAAACGTTGTTGTCCGGTACCACCGCCACCACGTCCATCGCCGGTGCGGTAAGTGCCTGCGCTGTGCCAGGCCATCCGTATAAATAAAGGACCATAATGACCAAAATCGGCTGGCCACCAATCTTGCGAGTCGGTCATTAACTTATGAAGGTCTTTTTTTACAGCTGCCAAATCGAGACTTTTAAATTCTTTGGCATAGTTAAAATCGTTGCCCATGGGGTTCGATTTGTCAGAGTGCTGGCGCAGTATGTTTAGTTTTAATTGGTTGGGCCACCAATCGCGATTTTTGGTTCCTCCAGCTCCAACATGTTGTTTGCTGGTAGCTCCCGTAACCGGGCATTTGCTGACTTTGTTAGAATCGTTTTCCATATTTTGCC
Source organism: uncultured Marinilabiliaceae bacterium (assembly GCA_964521525.1). GTDB lineage: Bacteria > Bacteroidota > Bacteroidia > Bacteroidales > Marinilabiliaceae > CALEUX01. The sequence continues at coordinate 15,592 of CAZFTD010000003.1, forward strand.
TTCTTTTTGTTTTAGCTCATAAAATAGTATTTAAAAACAACAAAGTCAATATTATAAGGATGGTTAGTTGTTTAACGTGTTAAATCTGCCTGTTGGCAGACAGGTTTGAGGTTTATAAAATATCTTATCTCTAATTTTAAACAGTTAAAAACCTAATACCAGCCTTTGCTTTTCTCAATGGCTTTCTTCCAGTTATTAAATAGGGGAGTAAGCATTTGTGTTTGGTTGGTTTGGGTAAACCTTTTTTCCTCGACCCATTGAGCATTTAATTCCTCCACACTTTGCCAATAACTGGTTGCAAGTCCGGCTAAGTAAGCTGCTCCCAAGGCAGTTGTTTCTGTAATAGCTGGTCTTACTACCGGGGTTTGCAAAATGTCGGCCTGTATTTGCATCAGTAAATTATTAATGGCGGCGCCACCATCAACACGTAATTCGTTAACATCAATGCCTGATTCGCCCGACATCAGATCTATCACATCCTTAGTTTGCAAGGCAATGGCCTCAAGCGTTGCCCTTGCTATATGTGCTTTGGTAGATCCCCGGCTTAAACCAATAAGTGTTCCGGTGGCGTATTGGTCCCAGTGAGGGGCTCCTAGCCCTGCAAATCCAGGCACAAAAACAATGCCTTCGCTGGTTTTAACCTGGCTGGCAAGGGTTTCAATTTCGGCCGATGATTGAATAATGTTAAGGTTATCGCGTAGCCATTGCACTGCGGCCCCTGCAATAAAAATACTTCCTTCGAGGGCATAAGTTACTTTACCGTTTATTTGCAAGCCAATGGTTGCAAGGAGTTTGTGTTTTGAAGTAATGATTTTTGTACCTGTGTTCATCATTACAAAACATCCTGTGCCATAAGTGTTTTTTATCATTCCTTCATTAATGCACATTTGACCAAATAAGGCAGCCTGTTGGTCGCCGGCAATGCCTGAAATGGGTATTTCATAATTGAGAATTCTTTTATCGGTTTTACCATAAATCTGACTGCTCTCTCTAACTTCTGGTAAAACAGAAGGTGGAATGTTTAAAATATTCATCAACTCATTGTCCCATTGTAAGGTATGAATGTTGAAAAGGAGTGTTCGACTGGCATTGGTCGCATCGGTAATATGCAACTTACCTCCTGTTAATTTCCAGATTATCCATGAGTCAACTGTTCCGAAAGCCAGTTTGCCCGATTCGGCCAATTTCCGGGCTCCGGAAACATTGTCGAGGATCCATTGAATTTTTGGCCCTGAAAAATAGGCATCCAGCAATAGCCCGGTTTTGTTAGTGAACAGATGTTTCAGATTATTGGCTTTTAACTGGTCGCAAAAAGCGGCAGTTCGCCTGTCCTGCCAAACAATGGCATTGTAAATGGGCTTGCTTGTTTCGCGGTTCCAGACGATGGTTGTTTCACGTTGATTGGTGATGCCAATGCCGGCAATTTGTTTAGCATCAATATTTTGTTGTTTTAATACTGCTTTTACAACGCCTATGGTGCTTTCCCAAATTTCTTGGGGATTATGCTCCACCCATCCCGGTTTAGGGTATATCTGGCTGAATTCTTTCTGGGCAATTCCGCAAATTTTGCCCGCATGGTTGAATAGGATAGCCCGGTTGCTGGTGGTGCCTGAGTCAATGGAAAGAATATATTGTTGCATTAAAGGATTTTATTGATATTGAAGAAATATTTTAGGTAAACTTATCAAAATATCCTAAGTTTACAATGGATTGTGCAGGGTGGATGTGAGTTGAATTCAGATATTTATAACAAAGTATTACAATTTAGCATCTGAAAAATGAATCCAAATCCTCCCAAAAAGCGACAGGCTGTGGTTCTGATACATGGCATCGGAGAGCAATATCCCATCACAACCCTGAGGGAATTTGTAGAATCGGTGGCTCAAATTTTAAAAATTAAGCGGCAGGCACGCCCCGATGAGGTTATTTTCTGGGAGAAACCTGATCCTGATTCAGGAAATTTTGAGACCCGCAAAATGACCATGCGTCAGGGACGTAAGCATCCAACTACCGACTTTTATGAGTTTTACTGGGCGCATCATATGCGCGACACTAATTTTTCGCATATCAGCGATTGGCTTTCAAGGGTGGTTTTTCGTTTGCCGCATGCCATTTCTCCAAGATTGTTGCCAGTCTTTATATTTCTTTGGTTGTTAATATCTCTGTTGGTTACTCTTTTTATGGTTAATGTAACTCGTATGGGCTGGGACAGTACATTATCCAAAATTACTTCGGTTGGGTAGGGAATATTTATCACTTTCCTTTTAGGTTTCTTATCCAAGTTCCTATTTAATTATTTGGGTGATGCAGCGCGGTATCTTGATCCATCTCCTAAAAATATTGGAGAGCGAAAAAATATTCGCACCGAGGGCATTAATTTATTAAAAAAGTTGCACGAATCTGGCCGGTATAACCGGATTATCATAGTGGGGCATAGTCTTGGTAGTGTTATTGCATACGATTTGGTTAAGTTTCTTTGGAACGAATACAATACATCTTTTGATGCAGGAACATTCTATGATACTTATACCGGTTCGAAAAAGTGGGTGTTAAATGATGTGAGCAGGTCAGAGGATGCATCGAAAAATATGGCAAATGGAGAAGCCGCGATTCGCGATTTCAGGTTGGCGCAGGATAAAAGTTTTGATTACCTGCAAAGTATTGGCAATAAATGGCTGATAACCGATTTGGTAACCATAGGTTCTCCTTTGGCACATGCTGGCCATTTGTTTGTATATAAAAAGGGATTGGTCGAAAAACTTAAGAATCAACGTGAATATCCAACCTGTCCGCCACATTTTCAGAAACCGGATACCACCAATATTATCCGTTCCGATTTTTTTACCATTCCGGGAGTGTCGCACCCATTTATTATTAAGCATTTTAACCATTCATCGCCATTTGCTGTAACAAAATGGACTAATATTTTTTACAGTTGCGATTATATAGGAGGTCCGTTGAATCCCTTATTTGGTGTCGGAATAAAAGATATAGAAATAAAAAAAAACAATTATTTTCCCATTGTTCCGGGTGGACATACTCAATACTGGAACTGGAAAAATAAGAAACATATTTTAAACGATTTTTGGAAGATTCTGGAATCCAGATGATTTAGTATCCGTTTAAATTTAACTGTTTATATTTAAATATAAGATATTTAGATGTAAGATGGATAGAGAAGATTTGTAAGTTTTTATAGATGTCTCAGCATCTTTCCAGACTGACCAGCCTACCGGCAGGCAGGTCTATCCATCTAATAATCTTATCCCGATTCTCGGGATTCCGTAAACTTCAAGTCTAATCATCTTAATAATAATTTCAATATTAAATTTAAACAGTTTTATTTTATCAGCATTAATCCCGGATGATTGCCGGTAATACACCGACCGCCCTCGGGGGTTACAATAAAAGTGTTTTCTATTCCCACCATGCCAACATTTTTAACCCCTTTTTTGGGTTCTATGGCGAAAACCATATTTTCCTGAAGGGGCTCATTAAAACCTTTGGCTATAACAGGTAGTTCGTCGATGGTTAAGCCTATTCCGTGCCCCAGAAATTTAACCTGACGGTTGCCATAACCCATGAAATTTTCAATGAAATCCGGTTTTAAGCCGTTCATTATGGTTTCGTAAATAACGGCAGGGATTTTGCCGGGTTTTAACATGGAGGCAATTTTGTGTTGAAGTTCAACACAGGCCTCATGTGTACTTATGGCATGGTCAGGAATTGGTGTGCCAAACATATAAGTCATGGTTTTATCGGAATGATAGCCATTAAAGCCCATGCCAATATCTACAAAAACAAGGTCGCCCTTTTTAAGTTTACGCTCTTTATTGCCTAAGCCTGGCATGGCCGGACTCATGCCATAGTTGCCCCCCGGCCCGTTAAAACTTGTTGGGTAAATCGAACTTTCGCCAAAGCCAATTTGGCCAACTACCATTTCAGTGTCAAACATGCTGAATCGGGCTGTGCCCTGGTGTCCTTCGTTAAGCATTACTTTATACAATTCGCCGGCAAACTCCAGTTCCGACATGCCTTCATGTAGCAGTTCGGGAACACGTTGTTCCAATACCCGCTGATGAATGGCTCCCGATTGCTCCATAAACGATAACTCGTAGGTGCTTTTAACAGCTCTTGTCATGGATATCTGGTAATCGAGCGGTTTAACCGAAGTGCATGGAAAGTATTTCTGAAACCTTTGGAGCATAGCCAACGGCACAAATTCTGATTCGAGATAAATGGTATCCGGTATAATTCTATAATCAGCCGCAGCATCACGATAGCTTTCCATTGGTTTGATGGACGGAAAAAGCGACTCATCAATAGTGCGTTCATAACTACGTCTCACCCAAAGTGTTGCTTCTTTTTCGCGCTCAATCAGTAACATGCCTTCGGGCATTGAACCTGTAAAGTATAACAGGTTTATTTTGCTGAAAATCACTGCTATTTTCCAGTCCGGATTTTGTAAATCCATTATTTGCCGAAAACGTTTCATGCGTGAAGAAAGTTCTGATACAGGCGTTTGGTAGTCCATGTTGAAAAGTTTATTCTGTAAAAATAGGGTTTTTATGGCAGATGATAAACTGTTGCAGGCAGAAGGCAGAAGCTGAGTAAGTGAATAGTTTTTAGTGAAAATGAATATTTGGCATTGAATTAGATATCTTTTTGGCCATAGTTGGTTATATCTTAAAAAAAGATGTTTTCTTGGCTAAATTGGCTGTAAATATTTATAATTACCCTATTTTTGAAGTTTGAAATTGATTGATTTCGGAATCAAATTTTGTTGAATGAAGAAGCTGCATTTATTCATATTAAAGAGTTACCTGGGACCATTAACCATGACTTTTTTTATCTCGATGTTTATTCTGGTAATGCAGTTTTTATGGCGTTATGTTGACGACTTGGTAGGGAAAGGATTGGACTGGGATGTTTTGGCCGAGCTGCTTTTTTATGCATCCTTGCAGGTGGTTCCAATGGCTTTGCCACTGGCAATTTTGCTGGCATCGCTGATGACATTTGGCAATTTGGGCGAAAACTATGAGCTTACCGCCTTAAAATCGGCAGGCATATCGTTGCCCCGAATCATGATGCCTTTAATTATTCTAACTGTATTTGTTTCAATTGCAGCCTATAAATTCTCCAACAACTTGTTGCCGGTTGCCAACCTGAAATTATACTCCATTCTTCATGGCATCAGGGAAACACGTCTTGAATTGGATATTAAGGAAAAGGTTTTCTATCAGGGTGTTGATGATTTTAGTATAAAGGTTGATGAAAAAGACCGTGAAAACAATTTGCTATATGGAGTAATGATTTACGACCATCGCGACAGACAAGCCCGCAACAGTAACGTTACATTGGCCGACTCGGGCAAACTTCAAATGTCGTCAGATAAGAAGTTTTTATTACTAACGCTCTTTGATGGAGTGCGTTACGACGAGCGGGTGAGCAATGAAACTTCGAGGCAGCAGCGGCGCGATTCCCGCTTATTCAGAACCGATTATTTTAAGGAACAACAAGCCATTATTCAATTACAGGGTTTTGATTTTTCGAAAACCGATGAGAGCATGTTCCGGCAGAGCGACAGGATGAAAAATATCAGCCAGCTCACACACGATTTAGATTCAATAAGGGGAGAACGAAAAATTTATATTCAAAGCTTGGAAGAGCGTTCGTCAAACTTCTATTTTAACCGCCTGCGTTACGAAGACAGAGCACAGCATGCTATCATTGATACAGCTGTGGTATTAAATGCCGATTCGTTATTCAACTCGCTCGATGGGTCAATGAAACGAATGGTGATAGAATATGCATTACGCCAGGCGCGCGATAATAAACAGGTTATCGACGACCAGATGCGTTTTATTGAACGTGAGGATTTAAAAATCAGGCGTCACCTGATGGAGTTGCATCGTAAATTTACACTCTCGTTTGCCTGTTTGATATTTTTCTTTATTGGAGCACCGCTTGGAGCAATCATTCGAAAGGGAGGACTGGGGATGCCAGTAGTCATCTCGGTATTTTTCTTTATTATTTATTACATTATCGATACTATGGGTGCTAAGTTTGCACGCGAAGGTGTATGGATGATTTACCAGGGAATGTGGCTTTCATCGGCCATCTTATTGCCCGTTGGAATTTTTCTTACCTATAAATCGGCTACCGATTCGGCCCTGCTCAACGCCGATGCTTATATTATTTTCTTCCGGAAATTAAAATCGAAATTTCAGTTAAAACAAAAATCAGTTGATACTCCTTCTTAATTGTTTAATTTTGCACCGCCATTCAGTTGTTGGAGTATTCCAACAAAAGTGGGGGCAATTATAAAATTGGTTAAGCTTGGCCTGATTGAATTTGAACCCGCTGAACGCATAATAACAGGCGTTTGTAATAGGATTGTTTTTTAAAGTTATAGAGAATTATTTATTGAAGTAATTATAGATACATGTCGGAACAGCACGAAATTGTTCTCAATTCCATTGAGGAAGCAATAGAAGCCATAAAAAATGGTGAGTTGATAATAGTGGTAGATGATGAAGACCGCGAGAATGAAGGGGATTTTATTGCAGCGGCCCAATTAATTACACCTGAAAAGGTTAATTTTATGGCCAAATATGGCCGTGGCTTAATTTGTGCACCCATAACCGAGAAACGCTGCGAAGAGTTGGAACTTGACTTAATGGTGGGACATAATACATCACTGCATGCCACGCCATTTACCGTTTCGGTTGATTTAATCGGAGAGGGCTGTACCACCGGCATTTCAGCATCTGACAGAGCAAAAACCCTTCTGGCGCTGTGCGATGCAAATACAAAACCTGAGGATTTGGGGCGCCCGGGACATATTTTCCCTTTAAAGGCAAAAGAAAAGGGCGTTTTAAGACGAACCGGACATACCGAAGCGGCCGTTGATTTGGCACGGTTGGCAGGGTTATATCCAGCCGGTGTTCTGGTAGAAATCATGAATGATGATGGCTCCATGGCCCGCTTACCTGAGCTGGCTCAAATAGCACAAAAATTTAATCTGAAGTTGATATCCATCAAAGATTTGATTGCCTATCGTTTGCAGCAGGAGAGCCTGATAATAAAAGGGGTGGAGGTGCAGTTACCTACAACTCATGGTAATTTCAGATTTATTCCGTTTAAACAAAAATCCAACGGGTTGGAACATATGGCCTTAATAAAAGGCACATGGGAACCCGATGAAGCCATATTGGTGCGTGTCCATTCGTCATGTGTAACAGGCGATATTTTCGGTTCCTTACGTTGCGAATGTGGTGAGCAACTCTATAAAGCAATGGACACCATCGAAAAAGAAGGCAAGGGTGTTATTGTTTATATGAATCAGGAAGGTCGGGGTATTGGTTTAATGAATAAAATTAAAGCTTATAAGCTCCAGGAAGAAGGGCTTGATACGGTGGATGCCAATGTGCAACTTGGCTTTGAAGCCGATGAAAGGGATTATGGTGTTGGTGCTCAAATACTGAGAGAGCTCGGGGTTTCTAAAATGAAACTTATGACCAATAATCCCATTAAGCGAATTGGATTAGAAGGATATGGTTTGCAGATTGTTGAAAACGTTCCCATTGAGGTACAGCCCAACCCATTTAACGAGTTTTACATGCATACCAAGAAAAACCGCATGGGGCATAATCTTGACTTTTTTCAGTACCAAAAGAACGGAAAATAACACATTATTAATTAAAAGGAATAAGCTGTTAGCTCTAAGCAGTTGACAGCTTTTTTATTACTGATTTGTGATTGATTAAACACTGCCCTTTAATGTCAATTAAGGTTGGCAGTTTTGCGTTTCTTTTTGAACTCATTGCCTTTGATTTCTAAATAGCCTCCTTTATTCTATCAATAAAAAAAGGTATTATTTTAATCACCTTTTACATGCTTATTGAATATTTAGTTCATAAATTTGTTTTGTCAAAATATATTGTTAAATTGAAAAATATATTAAAATGGAAGAGTTAACAACAATGTTACCAGCCTCTGATAAACTTATTGAACTGGGTGTTACCTACGGTGGCAAGCTGTTATTGGCCATTGCCACACTGCTAATTGGCTTGTGGTTGATTGGCAGATTGTCAAAAGTTTTGCGCAAAATATTTGAATTGAGGGCATTTGAACAAACCCTCCAAACATTTTTAATACAGTTAATAGCTGTTATTCTTAAAATACTCCTGTTTATTAGTGTTATAACTATGGTTGGGGTTCAAATGACCTCATTTATTGCGCTGCTGGGTGCGGCTGGTGTTGCTTTTGGTATGGCCTTATCGGGCACTTTGCAGAACTTTGCCGGTGGGGTAATGCTATTGATTTTTAAACCGTTTAAAGTTGGTGATTTTGTTGAAGCGCAAGGATATACCGGGATCGTTAAGGAAATACAGATTTTTCACACCATCCTTAACACCCCCGACCGCAAAACCATTATTATTCCCAATGGGGGGTTAAGTACGGGTTCAATGATTAACTACTCCTCAGAACCACTCCGGCGCGTTGATTGGACATTTGGCATTAGCTATGGCGATAGTATCGATAAAGCCCGGGAAATTATTCTTGAACTGATGAATGCCGATGAACGAATTCACAAAGATCCTCAGCCTTTTGTGGGCGTAATTTCGTTGGGCGACAGTTCGGTTAACCTGGTAACCAGAGTATGGGTAGATACTCCAAATTACTGGGATGTATTTTTTACCATGAATGAAAAAGTTAAAAAAGAGTTTGACAATCGCGGAGTTACTATTCCATTTCCGCAGCGCGATGTGCATTTAAAACAAGCTAAATAACATTTACGGGCATGTACATAATGTGTTAACCCGAATGCCTGATACATGTTAAAAGGCGTTCAACTTAAAACCTTGCTAAATGAAATGTAAACTTTTAATCATATCAGCTTTACTGATAATGCCGCTGTTCCTGAGAGCAGAGCAGAAGCCAGATTCGCTTAAAAACTGGAAAAACGGAGGCGATTTCTCCTTTACATTTTCTCAGGTATCGCTCAATAACTGGTCGGCCGGGGGTAAAAACTCCATGGCAGGAACTTTTTTGGTAAACGCTTTTGCCAATTATGAAAAGAATAAAAGCGTTTGGGACAATACACTATTAATGGGTTATGGGTTAACAAAACTTGGATCAGATGATTTTGTAAAAACGGAAGACCGACTTTATTTAACATCCAAATATGGATATTTGGCTGGCAAATCGTGGTATTATTCAGGTTTGGTTGATTTAAAAACTCAAATGACTACAGGATATCAGGATCCTCCTGCCAATACCATACGCATTTCTGAGTTGTTTTCGCCGGCTTACATGTTGTTTTCAGTGGGTATGGATTATAAGCCTAACGATGACTTTTCTCTTTATTTATCGCCTGTAACCAGTAAAATGACCATTGTCCTTGATGAAGATTTATCCAATGCCGGAGCTTATGGTGTTGACCCCGGCGATAATGTAAAAAGTGAGTATGGCGCATTGTTAAAGACCGTTTATAAGAAAAGTAATGTATTAAAAAACATTGATTTCTTTACCCGGCTCGATTTGTTTTCCAACCTGGGGAATGATCCTCAGCACATTGATGTGGATTGGGAAGCCCGCGTTAATATGAAAGTTAACAGTTATTTATCGGCGGTTTTTGCACTCAACCTGTTATACGACCACGATATTAAGTATATTAACGCCTCGGGTGTTGAAAAAGGGCCACGTATTCAAACCAAACAGTTGTTAGGTTTTGGTTTAAACTTTAAGTTTTAACCTGAGTTGAGCGTTTATTACCAAGTGAAATAGTTCATCTTGAATTTTATCAATAAGGTTTATAATATCAATAAAATAAAGAAGCCACCCCGTTGGGTGGCTTTCTCATTAAAAGAAGAAAAACACAAGAGAAAACTTAGTGACCCGGATTTTGATCTGCTGTAGAAATAGCATTGTTGGCTCTTATTTCGTTAGCAGGAATTGGGAATAAATTATGCTTTGGTGCTTTAAAACCTAACGTTGAAAGTTCCTGTTCGGCTTTTCCCCAGCGAATTAAATCCCAATAACGACTGCCTTCGAAGGCGAGCTCCAGCTGGCGCTCTTTCATAATAGCTTCACGAAGAGCAGTCTGGTTAATATCTAATGGCAGAGCGGCCAGCTCTGCGCGGTTTCTGACTTTGTTAATTTCAAGAACCCCTTGTCCTGGTTTATTATCTTCGTTATAAGCCTCTGCAGCCATTAGCAATACATCGGCATAGCGAATTAAACGCCAGTTAATACCATAATTCAACTCTGGCGTTACACCTGGCGAAGTATTGGTTTCATCGGCACGGGTGGCATATTTTATACGCAAATATCCCTCGTAATCGTGCCAATTATCTTCGTTTCCAAGTATTTGTCCACCAGCAGCAATAAATTCGGTATCTTTCATAACAGTTCCTTTATACCTTGGGCCGTTATCGCCCATAGCTGTGAAAGCAGCACCAATTTTAGCTGTTGGTAAGTTAAATCCCCAGCCATTTATAAGACCAACTGCCGATACATTGCCAAACAGGTTATCGCGGGGCCCCATCAATTGAACGTGGATGTTGCTTTCGCTACCACCTCCCCAACTAAAATTACCCCAGGTGTAACCCTCGCCGCTAGTGTATAATACCTCTAAAACAGACTCAGTTCCCAAGGCGCCTTTTTTTAGCCAAACATCACCAAAATTCGGCTCCAGACCATATTCCTGTGATGAAATTACCTGGCTCAAAACACCATGAGCCAAAGCCCATTTTCCCTGATACAGGTAAATTTTCCCTAGTATTGATTGGGCGGTACCCTTTGATACTCTGAATTTCTCGGCAGCCGACAATTGGCTCTTTAAAGGAAGATCGGCAATAGCAGCAATTAAATCAGTTTCCAATTCTGAATAAATGGTTGCTTTAGGCGTGCGGGGTTTATGAAATTCAGCTGCGGTAGCCGGATTTACAAAGAAAAACGGCACATCGCCAAACATTACTACCAATTCGAAATAGTTAAAGGCTCTCAGAACTTTTGCTTCAGCAACAATCTGCTTCGTAAACTCATTCTTGGGCTCAACCCTTTCAATAATTGTATTGCAAAGGTTGATGGTTTTATAAAATCCTTCCCAAATAGCAGTGGTTACAGGGTTGTCGGTTTCATTTTTAAAATCGTCCAGATTCTGATAAGGCAACTGGTCACTGGCCGATGAACCGGCATTACAATCGTCGGCCGGCAGGTTTTTGGCAAAGTAGGCACTATTCCAATCGCGACCGTAATTCCACTGCATAAGATTATATACGCCTATTATTGCAGAGAAAGCTTCAGCATCGTTTTTTGGAAAGTTGTCACTTGATATTCTACCGGCAGGGGTAATTTCAAGAAAACTGTCGTTACAGGCCGGGCTCAACAATAGGAGCAAAAAAACCGGCAACACTTTAATTATATTATTTAATCGTTTCATCGTGATAAAATTTATTTGTTATGGACTTATGGAACCTTAGCGCCCAATGGGCAGGTTTCCATTCTGTTGATTTTATTCACTTTGGGTTGGGTTTTAAATCTGCTAATTTGTTTGACCTAGAAATTAACAGATAAACCAAACATTACCTTGCGTGGAATTGGGTAAACGCCACGGTCGATGCCCTGACTGCGGTCGTTGTTACTTCCCGATTCAGGATCGAGCCCTTTGTATTTGGTAAAAGTGAAGAAATCGTCGAGCGAAACATAAACTCTTGTTTTGTTTAAGCCCACTTTCTCAATTAAATTCTTCGGCATGGTGTAGCCCAGCTGAATTTGCTTAATGCGCATGTACGAACCATCCTGAATCATAAAATCACTACGGTAAATATACTCGCTGCTATTATCGGCTTTTGGCCAGCTGGCATTGGTGTTGGAAGGTGTCCAACGGTTGGTGTACATGTATCGGGGTTTGTTCGATTCGGCTCTGTCGGGACGGAACCAGGCTGTGTAAATGTCGTTGCCATAGGAGCCCTGCAGGAATATGCCCAAATCGAAGTTTTTATATTCAGCAGTAAAATTAGCTCCAAACAAAAAGTCGGGATGTGGGTCACCAATCATGGTAATATCGGCGGCAGTAATGTTTCCGTCCTTACTAACATCCACGATGTTTGGCATACCGGTGGTTTTATTAATGCCTTTGGTTTTATATCCGCTAAAATACCAGATGGGTTTTCCCTGCTCGAACCACGACAAGTCGTAACCACGAACATTGGCTCCGGCTACTGGTGCGTCAACTGCCAGTTTGGTAACTTCATTCTTTAAGGTTGATAAGTTCAAATTGGCACTGAACTTCAGATCTCCAAACTGATCATTGTATCCCAATTCAAAATCGAAACCTTTATTTGTAACGTCACCACCATTCATAAAGGGGAAATCGTTACCCACCGATAGTGGTAAACTTGGAATGATAATCAGGTCGCGGGTTTTTTTATTGTAGTAATCGGCCGAGAAAGCAATCTTGCTCTCCATAAATCTAAAGTCTAAACCTATAGCAAGTTGTTCGGTGCGTTCCCATTTAAGGTTATCGTTGGTGAGTTTATCAATTTCAGCACCCGAATATAGGCCGCCAGTAGGGTTTGGATAGAAAATACCTGAAACGGTCCAGAATTCTTTATCTTCGTTACCTGGAAGGTTCGATTTGCTACCGTTTTGGCCCCAGCTTACGCGGGCTTTTAAATAATTAATGGCATCAAAGCCCCAGAATCCTTCTTCCGAAACAATCCATCCGGCAGATAGAGCTGGGAAAACTGCGGCTTTTTTATTGGTAGGAAAAACGCTGGCGGCATCACGGCGTATTGAAGCTTCCACCATGTATCGTCCCATGTAGTTATAAGAAATCCGGCTGAAAATTGAGGTCATGGTTTGTTCGCTCATATCGCTGCCCACGCGGTCGTTCTCGCGTGATGTGGTGTGTGAATGATAGGAATAGGCATCACCTTCCTTTGCCATTGGTGCCGAATAGAGGTAGAAACTGGGGTGTTGGTATTTTTCAGCTGAATAACCCAGCAAGGCGGTTACATCATGGTCGCCAACTTTTATGTTATAGGTGCCAAAATTTTCCCACAACCACGAGAAATATTTGTCGATATTGTCGGTAATAGAGTTGGTACCGTTATTGCGTTCGCTTGAGAAATAGTATTTTGGATTCCAGCTATGATTTTGCTGATAGGTTAAATCGATACCAAAACGTGAAGTGAGCGATAACCCTTTCATTGGCTTAATAGTACCATAGAATGTTGAGAGCAGCTTATCCTGGGTAAATCGACCCTTGTAAGTTTGTAGCAACGCAACAGGGTTTCCGGTTTCACCGGTAACATAAAGTGGTAAAGCATAATAACGACCTTGCGAATCCTGGAGAATGGTTTGGCCTGATGCTACAAGATCTTTTATTTTCTGAGGTTCGCTGCCAATGGCATATTTAACCGGAGTTGCTGGATCCATTAATAAGGCATTGTTCAGGATACCGCGGTACTCATCATCTTCACCAATCGACCGGCGGGTTGAATGAGAGAAGGAAAGTGTGTTACCAATTTCGAACCACTCTTTTACTTTATGGGTTCCGTTAAGCCGGAATGTAAAACGCTCGTAAGATGCACTTTTGCCACCCACAACACCATCCTGACTTACATACGAACCTGAAGTCATATAGGACGTTCTATCGTTGCCACCGGAAAAGCTCAGGTGATGCTTTTGCATTGGGGCTGTTTCAAAAATCTCATCTAACCAGTTGGTTCCATTCCCGGTTCCTGCAGGAAGTGTAATGTTAATGCCTGATTCTTCCATATATTTTTTGTACTCCTGGGCATTCATCAGTTCCATTTTGGTTTTCACACTCTGAATACCATACTGGAAGTCGTAGCTTATAACACCTTCGCCACTTTTACCTTTTTTGGTGGAGATAATGATTACACCATTGGCCCCTTCGGTACCATAAATGGCAGCAGAGGCCGCATCTTTAAGAATTTCGATGGATTCAATATCGCCCGGCTCAATATTATCGATGCTTCCGGTTTTCATTCCATCAACAATAAACAACGGATTGGCATTTCCATTGGTGTTGGTACCCCTGATGCGAAGTTTTGCTCCGGCTCCGGGCGAACCCGAGGTAGGCAAAATGCTAACCCCCGCTGTACGGCCCTGAAGAGCCTGTTCAACGCGGGTGGCCGGAATAGCTGCCAAATCGGAGGCTTTTACACTTGAAATGGCTCCGGTTACCAGTGATTTTTTCTGAACACCATAGCCCACCACAACGATTTCGTCCAGATCGCGGGTCGATTCTCTTAAAATAACGTTGATAACTGTTTGGTTACCAACAGCTATTTCCTGTTCGGAAAAGCCTACAAAGCTAAACACAAGCACATCGGTGGCGGCAGCTTCTAATTTGAAGTTTCCATCAACATCAGTAACAGTACCATTGAGAGTACCTTTTACCACCACATTTACACCGGGAAGCGGATCATTTTGGGTTCCGGTAACTTTTCCGGTTAACAATCGGCTTTGAGCAAAGCCACTGAAAATTGTGAATAAACACAAGAGCATTGTAATGCCTGGTTTAAGTAAGTGCCTGACATTACAAAAATTGACCATTTTTAACAGGTCTGATTTAAAGAAAGAACATTTTTTTTCCATAATTTTGGAATTTCTTGGTTTAATTAATTGATAGTTGAACTCAAGATGTGGCACTCCTTCCGGTTCAATGGCCAAATTTTTCCGGAAGAGTGCTTTTTTTATCGGGTCAATAGTGCATCTAAACCTGCAACCAAATAGACCAGTGGGGCATTCCAGTTAATAGCTATTTCATTGGTTGAATAGCTGCATTCCAAATCAACAAACGATTTGGCGGGGTAGGGGCTTCGCTCTACATCGGGGCCGCAGTCGGTGAGCACCGAAAGATTTGGGCCGCCGGAAAGAAAGCCGGGAACAGGGTCTTCAATACCATCAGCGCCTGATGGGCGATGGTGAATATTCATTACTTTTTTATGTCCAAAACCGGTTACAAAGCAATAGCCTGTAGCATTTCTGCCCAGAATATAATCCAGGTCGGATAAGGCGGATACCAAATAATTGTTGTTTCCGGTAATTTTAAAAGCAAACAGTTTCAGCATACCATGGTTGGCAACATCGGAATTACTCCCCCAAGCAAAATCTTCAATACTGACTGCATAGGGTGATGTTTTTGAGGTTTCAGTCAACTCATCAACCAACGTGATAAAATCTTCCCTTAAGTTGGTATTTTTGATGGTTTCGGGAAGCAATTCATAATTATCGAGCAGTGAAATAAAGCCCAGTGCATATGTTTGGTTCCATGTTGGCACCAATGGTTTTGAATATTTCTCAAGAATTACATCCAGATACTCTTTTTTACCCGTAGCCAGATATAGCTCACTGGCCGCCCAGAACCACTCATCACTGAAATTCTTATCACCATAAGCCCCGGTGTCAATGTCTTCGGGCTGTTTGTATTCAACATCGGGGTTTTTAACAGCCCATTTCCAGGCATATTCGGCCATACGCAAACATGAGTCGGCCAAACCGGGCAATTGTTTGCTCCAGGTTTGGAGGGTTCTGTATCCTTTGCCAGCCAGGGCTGCAAAATTCAGGGCAGCTGCTGTGCCTTTCTGAACAACGTAACGTTCATCCACAGCTTCATGAGGCATTACAAATGCATCGAACTGCTTATTGGTGAGTTTATGATAAACCCCACCATCGTTGGGATCCTGCATGGTAAGAACCCATCTGAGGTTAAACAGCGTTTCGGCCAGTACATCGGGAATGGGACCTTCCGATTCGGGAATGTTGATATTCAAATTGGTGAAATAATCCTGATAATCGGTAAAGGCCTGAAGCATGGTGTAAGTGGTTATGCCACTGTTTACCACATATTTGTTATAATCGCCCGCATCGTACCATCCCAAAGGTGATGATATAACGGTTCCTTCGGGGCGGGCTGCGGAGGCAGCCGAAGCATGTACCAGCACCGCTGTATCGGGGTGACCGGCTGGCCGTGCCCATATGCCCCCAAATTCGGGTTCAATGGGAATGGCTGTTCTGTTAAAATAGAACGACTTCAAGGCTGCTTTAGATAATTCGGTAAAGGGGCGGTCGCTGATATTGATTTCAAAAGATTGGTTATGTCCGGGAAGAATTAAGGTGTATTTTCCTGGAACATTTACTTCACTGAAATCAATAACAGCAACGGCATCACCCGACTTATCCCAGTATGAAGCAGCTGCCGGCACTGTTCTGAAAACCTCTGTACCTTCGGCATTGATGATAACAACCTCGTTAATACCATCGGCTACCAGAGCCAGTTTTTGTGCATTGGTTTGATATCCAACCTGATTATACAAAACCAGGCCGGAACTCTCCTCCTGTACTTTTCCCGAGCTTCTGCAGTTTGTAAGCAAAAGTATACTCAGTAAAAGAACTGTTAAGATGTTTAATTTTCTTCTCATTATTAATATCGAAAGGTGTGAATAAAACTCTAATTATAAGAAGCTAAATAAATCCACTCTGAAATATTCAATAAATAATTTCCCTCCCCACTTGCAATAAATCTTCCTGATTATCTGATGAATCAAAATTTAATCAGCTCCTGATTTTCAATTTATCCCATGGTTACTTCTACCATATGAGTTTTCCCATCGTTCAGCACAGGTATGGTGTTTTCATCCAGTTTTTTGCCATCAAGCAATATTTGTTGTATTCCTTTACTAACATTTTTAGGATTCGCTACACGTATCTGATAGGTTGCCCCTCTGAATTTTCTGGTAATATTGAAACCTTTCCAGCTATTTGGAATACAGGGGTCGATGATTAAACCCTTATAATCGGGTCTGATTCCTAAAATATATTGGCTAATGGTATAGAAATTCCAGGCGGCAGTACCTGTAAGCCAGCTGTTTTTGGCCTCACCCGGTTTAAATGCATCTTTACCGGCAATCATTTGCGAATAAACGTAGGGCTCGGTTTTGTGTAAATCACTGATATCTTCCAGATATGCCGGGCAAATCTTTCTAAAGTATTCCCAGGCTTCGTTCCCGCGACCAATAACTGTTTCGCCAATCATTATCCAGGGGTTGTTGTGACAGAAAATACCTGCATTTTCTTTGTAACCGGCCGGATAACTGGATATTTCACCATATTCGATGTAATATTTGGTAAAGGCAGGATTGTTTAGAACAATGCCATATTGACAATCGAGACGTTCTTTTACTGAATTCAGCGCTTTTTCAATCATGCCATCTTCTTTGCCAATACCGGCCATAGCGCACCAGCCATTCGATTCAATAAAGATTTTGCCTTCTTCGTTTTCGTTGCTGCCAATTTTATTGCCGAAATAGTCGTAGGCGCGCAAAAACCATTCGCCATCCCATCCATGTTTTTTAATGGTTTCAACCATTTTGTCAACATGTTCCTGAGCTCTGGCTGCTTCTGCATCTTTTCCTAACACTTTGCACAGTTCAATATAATCGCGGCCATACACCACAAACAATCCGGCTATCATTACCGATTCGGCTTTTGAACCCTCTGTTTTGTTTTCGGTAGTTTGGAACGACTCATTAGGGTCGTTTGAAAAACAGTTCAGGTTGAGGCAGTCGTTCCAGTCGGCCCTGCCAATTAGCGGTAAGCCATGGGGGCCAAGATGGTTTATAACATGGTTGAATGATACGGTAAGGTGGTCGAACAGACTGCGGGCCACGCTCATATCGTTATCGAAAGGCACCATTTCGTTGAGTATGCTGTAATCGCCAGTTTCCTTAATGTAGCTGGTGGTTCCCAAAATCAGCCACATGGGGTCGTCGTTAAAACCGCCACCAATGTCATTATTTCCACGTTTGGTTAAAGGCTGATATTGGTGATAGCAACCGCCATCGGGAAACTGGGTGGATGCGATATCGATAATGCGCTCCCGTGCCCTTTCGGGTATCTGATGTACAAAACCTATTAAGTCCTGATTTGAATCGCGGAAGCCCATGCCCCTGCCTATACCGCTTTCAAAGAAGGATGCAGACCGCGAAAAACAGAAGGTAATCATGCATTGATACTGGTTCCAGATGTTCACCATACGATCGAGTTTTTCATCGCCTGAGTCAACATTATACACACTTAGTAAATTATCCCAGTATTTTTTAAGTTCGGCCAGGGCGGCATCAACCTTTTGGGAGGTATTGAACTTTTCGATGGTGCCCTTAGCTTTTGTTTTATTGATAACACCTTTCGACGCCCATTTTTCTTCTTCCTGGTTTTCTACGTATCCCAAAACAAAAATAAAATCTTTTGATTGGCCGGGTTGTAGCTCCACTTCAATGTAATGCGAGGCAACAGGCGACCAGCCGTGAGCAACACTCATTCGTGGCTTGCCTTCTGCTACTACCTGTGGCTCATCAAATCCGTTGTATAGGCCAAAAAACGATTCGCGGTCGGTATCATAACCTTGTATGGGTGTATTAACCGAATAATAGGCATAATGGTTACGACGTTCCTTGTACTCGGTTTTATGGTAAATAACAGAGTCTTCAATTTCTACTTCACCGGTTGAAAAGTTTCTCTGGAAATTTTCCATATCGGTTGCTGCATTCCATAAGGCCCATTCTATAAATGAGAAAACTTTCAGTTTCTTTACTGTGCCGCTGTTATTGGTGAGTGTTAATTTTTGAACTTCGGCCCAGGTTTTTAAAGGAACAAAGAAAAGTACATCAGCAGTAACGCCATTTTTTTCGCCCTTAATGGTGGTGTAATTCATGCCATGACGGCATTCGTATTTATCGAGAGGTGTTTTGCAAGGTTTCCAGCCCGGCGACCAAACAGAGTTTTCATCTTTAATATAGAAATAACGGCCACCGCTATCCATTGGAACGTTATTGTATCGGTAGCGGGTTAACCTTCTGAATTTGGCATCTTTATAAAAAGAGTATCCACCCGCAGTATTCGATATTAA
Organism: uncultured Marinilabiliaceae bacterium; assembly: GCA_964521525.1. Classification (GTDB taxonomy): domain Bacteria; phylum Bacteroidota; class Bacteroidia; order Bacteroidales; family Marinilabiliaceae; genus CALEUX01. The sequence goes on from CAZFTD010000003.1 coordinate 34,541, forward strand.
TGAGAAAAAATCTTCGTTCCCCAGGTAATTAATCCAGGGCCAGGGGGTTTGCGGGTTTGTGATTACATATTCCCGGTTCGCGTCGTCAAAAAATCCAAACTTCATACACTTAATTATTAAACCTTCAATTTTATTCTGTAATTCAAGATGTTTACTGAGCCAGTTCTGTTGCCCGGCGTTTATTGAGTTCTATGGTTATTTCGTCCATTTTTTTCTGGTTCAACGGATAAAACATCATTAACACTGCTCTAATGGCAGCAACTACCGAAGGAATCCAGCTCATAAGCATGATAATTCCCGGTACAGCTCCCTGTATAGCAACGGTATCCTGGCCGTTGTAATTAAAAGCCGCCAAAACAAATCCAATAATGGCACCGGCAACGCCGCCTCCAAATTTGGTAGAGAACGAACCTGCCGAATAAATTAAACCAGTTGCCCGACGGTTGTTTTTAAATTCAGAATAGTCGGCAGCATCGCCCAACATGGCAAAAAACAGGGTTGGGAAAATGGCGGCACCAAATTCAGAGATAACCCCAATGGTAAATATGGCGGCAATGTCCTTCGGTCCACAAAACGCTAAAAGCGCGTTAACAGTACCTGAAAAAATAAACGCGTAAATAAACAGGTTTCTTTTACCAATTCGTTTTGCCAGTGGTGCTGTAACCATGGCTCCGCCAATAGAGGCAATCATTAGGGCTACCATAAATGAGCCTGCTAAAAGTTGATTGTGCAGGTAATGCGAAAAATAAATTACAGTAATTCCCTGCTTAATGGAATTGTAAATCTGGAAAATTAACCCAATCAACAAAAGTATAATCCACGGTTTGTTCTTAATCAAATCCTTAATATCAAGCCAAAGAGTGCTTTTTTGCGATGCCAGAGGTTTTATTCTTTCTTTGGTTGAGAAAAATGTTACCAATAACGATAGTGCCAGTACCACCGACATAATGTAAATGGCCTTACTGTATCCTTTTCTTTGGTCGATGATGGTGATGGCCGAGGCTTGAAGGTTATCCTCTCCTACCACAAGAAATGTGTATTCCTTTTGAGCCTCCATTGAAAAACTTTTTCCATTGGTCAGGGTGTCTTTAACAGACTCATCAGCCCATTTAAACAATGCTATTCGGTTTTTGGTGTTGATATTAACGTTTTTAATATCGTTGGGTGTAGAAACTGTTACTTCATATTTCTGAGTATCCAGTTCTTTAACATTAATGGTTGGATTAATATTGCCGAAATGGGCTACCAGAAACAAAAGGGCTCCCTGAACCAACATGCCACCGGTAAAGGCGCCAACCATCCGGTACGAACCCAGGCTGGTGCGCTCTTTATCGTCGCCCGACATCACGGCCATTAAGGCGCCATATGGAATGTTGTTGGCAGTATAAACCAGCGTAAAAATGATATATGTAGTGTAGGCATAAATAATTTTGCCAGTCATGCTTAGATTGGGTGCCGTAAAAAGCAACGACAACATAGCAGCCAAAGGAATGGCTGTCCATAATATCCACGGTCGGAACTTTCCGTATTTTGAATTGGTTCTGTCGCCTATAACGCCCATTGCCACATCGCTAATGCCATCGCTGGCCCGGGCAATAAAGAGCAGCAAACCTGCTGTGGCCGGTAACAGTCCAAATACATCGGTATAAAAAATAAGGAGGAAGGTAGATACTCCTCTCCATGCAATATTTGCGGCGCCATCGCCCAGTGCGTAACCAATTTTCTCCCTGATGGAAATTTTGTGGCTGACAGGATTATTCATAAATGCTGATTAAATGGCAAAGTCTAATAATTCTTTACGGTTCTTTTCGTAGATATGCCGATCGAAGACATAGAGTCTGGCAGGTTTATGTGCTACCCCCTTTTGTTTTTCATCCAGCGGAATCAGATAGTTCATTCTGGATATTTTTTTTCGGAAGTTTCGTTTATCGAGCTCAACGCCAAGTACTACTTCGTACAATCGTTGCAACTGCGACAATGTAAATTTGGCAGGTAGCAGCTCAAAGCCAATGGGTTCGTTAATGAGTTTTTTCCGAAGTGCTCCCAAGGCTTTCTGAAGAATATCCATATGGTCGAAGGCCAAATCGGTAATTTCTGAAACCGGTACCCAGCGCACATTGCGTCCTTTCCATTGCAATGTTACGTTATCGGTGGCCAGAAGCGAATAATAACCAACTGTAAAAATGCGGCTTTCGGGGTCACGGCCATTGGCTTCAAGCCATTTTTTATCGTTTTGACGGGTAATTCTTTTGGGCGACCCAAAAACGTAAAATTGTTCGAGGTAAATATTTTCAAGTCCGGTAAGTTCAAAAAGAATTCTGGCTGCAGCATCGTCCAGCTCTTCTTCTTCAAAAATGTGGTTGCCGGTTAATGTTAAATCAGAGAATAATTCAACTCCAGTATGTTCATCATACATAACCCTATCGACCAGCAAAACATTCAAATTTGTGAAATCGAACCCAAAAATAACACAGTCGACCGACACAGAGTTATTGATGGTGCTAATCCGTTTGTGAACTGTAGTTTCGTTAATTGTTTCAGCGTGCATTTCAGTAAAAACTTAGTGTTTTGTTTACACTTTCAAAAATCGACGCTAAGTTATCACATAGAAAAGTAATTTGCAAATACTTTTTATGTTTTATTTAAGTTTTTTTAGAAAAATAAAATTTAATTAATTTACAACACAAAGATATATAGGCTGTTGCGAGCGGGGTGATGAAGTGTTTTTTATACACTAATACTTGTGTTGGTTTTTAATGTGGTGCAGAAGACCTTCGCAGGCTTCTTCCAAAATATCGAGTACCATTTCGAAGCCCTGATCGCCGCCATAATAAGGGTCGGGCACTATTCCGTAATGACCGGAGTGTGAGAAATCAGTCATTTTAAAGATTTTCTTTTTAGTGGTTTCATCGGGAGCCAGGCGCATTAAATCGCTAATGTTCTGGTCGTCCATGCCAATGATCATATCAAAATGCCTGAAATCGTGTTGCGGGTTAACCGGTCGACTGATACTGGTGAGGTGATATCCACGAATTATAGCATGCCGTTTCATACGCGCATCAGCCGGTTCCCCTTCATGAGCATCAATGATTCCTGCCGAGTCGATTTCAAAGAGATCGCCAAACCCTTCTTTCTGAACCAACGATTTCATAACTGCTTCGGCACTGGGTGAGCGACAAATATTACCCAGACAAACAAATAAAATTCTGGTTTTATCCATTATTCCTTCAGTTTTTGAAATAAACAACGAATATCAAATATACCTTTTTTATTGAAAAATTCATGTTATACAACACCAGCCATGATGAAATTTTATCTTGAAGGCCACTTAGGCCAATAGATATTTTGGTTAAATTGTGATGATTAATCCTTCCGAATATTTTATCAGGCTATTTGTATCGTTTATTTTGAGATGGATTTAATTCGTAAACTTGGGGTGATGGTAAAAAATTACCCCGACCATTTTTTTTCAAATTAGCCGGGGCAACAATTTAAATACTTTTTACCAAAAATAGGCGTACAGAGAAATAATTATAACCACAATGCCTATGGCACCAACCAGAAACTTATTATCGGTTTCGAAAAGCTGAGGCTCAAATTCATAGGCTTTGGCATCTTTTTGGGCCGAATTGGCATTGGTAAACATTATAACAGCCACAAATGCCAGTAGGAATGCCATCATAAATATTGAATGGAATCCAAGGTTGAGTAATCCCACACCAAAAAGGTTGGTTCCCCAAATTAATCCGGCCACAAAAGCAACAGTTGAAAGCACGGCAAAGAACCAACCGGCATGGGTTAACATGCGACGATTTTTTGCAGAAGGCAACTCTGCAGGAGTGTGATGCTTGTCGGTTAGGGATAGAACAACTGCCATGGCTATCAGTATCATACATACATAACCCATGCGGATAATGAATGGCAATTCCGGCAGAAGAATTTTCATGGCAATGCCTACCGGAATGGTAGCAATGGTGGTCCATAGCGCGGCACGGTTGGTAGCCCTTTTCCACAAAACTCCCATACCAAATACTACCACTACGCCCGGATAAATAAAGCCGGTGTATTCCTGGATGTACTGGAATGCCTGATCGAGGCCGCCAAGCAACGGTTTGGCCGCAAAAATGGCAATTAACAGGGCAGTGGCAGCAGCATAGCGACCGGTTTTAACAAGTTGCCTTTCGGTTGCATGTTTGTTAATCAGGTCTTTGTAAATATCGAGGGTGAAGATGGTTGATGTTGAGTTGAGCATGGATGCCAATGATGAAACCACAGCAGCAACAAGGGCAGCAAATGCCAATCCTCTTATACCAACTGGGGCGAAATTGCGCAACAGCCACGGGTAGGCATCATCGGCACGCTCAATGGTTCCCTGCAGACCCGATACTGTATGCTGCAAATCGGGATGGTTAAAAAGCACATAAGCTGTAATACCAGGAATGATAACCACGATGGGAATAAGAATCTTTAAATATCCGGCGAAAATAAGCCCTTTTTTGGCCTCAGCCAGGTTTTTAGCTGCCAGCCCTTTTTGAATAATATACTGATTGAAACCCCAGTAGCCAATATTGGTTAACCACATTGCTCCAAAAATAACGGCCAATCCGGGCAGGTCTTTGAAGATGGTTCCTCCGGTATCTTTATTGCTGTCGATTATCATATTAAAATGCAGGTCGGAGGGAACTTCCCTAACCTTTGATAATACAATGCGGAAGCCTTCAAAAGCACTGCCTCCATCTCCTGCCACGGCCGATAATGCAAACCATGCAGTAATTAATCCTCCACCTACAAGGAAAATAACTTGTAGCACATCGGTCCAGGCTACCGCTTTTAATCCGCCATAAATGGAATAAAGGCCGGCAAAAAGCAATAATCCGGGCACGCCAAATTCCTTCGGAATTCCGAGTATTTGCTCCATGGCAATGGCTCCCAACCATGCTACCGAAGTAAGGTTAACAAATACATATACCAGCAGCCAGAAAAATGAGAAAAAGAAACTTACACCTTTTCCATAGCGTTCCTTCGCCAATTGTGGCATTGTAAAAATCTTTTTGTCAATCATTTGTGGTAACATATATTTTGCTACCAGAATGAGTGTAATGGCCGCAATCCATTCGTATGCCGCAATTCCGAGTCCAATACGGAAGCCCGAACCCGACATACCAATAAAGTGCTCGGCCGAAATGTTGGCTGCTATTAACGAAGCACCAATTGCCCACCACGACAGGGTTCCTCCTGCCAGGAAGTAATCTTTAGAGTTTTTTTCCTCGCCCTTCTTAGTACGGGAAAGCCAAAGTCCAAGCCCTACAATCAATATTGCATAGGCAACAAATATCATGTAGTCGATGGTTGTAAATCCAGCATTCATAGAATTAGTATGATTTTATTGTTAACAATTAAATAATAATACCTACCAGTACCTACCAGTTTACAATATTACAGACTTTTTTTGAAAAATTAATACAATTGAAAAGAAACTGTTTAAAGTTGTTTTTTTAGACGTGAAGTTGGAACGAAGTGGAATGCCGGGAATCGGGAAAAGACATAAAAAAATAACATGCTTAAAAGTTATTTGTTGATAGTCAACCCCAACGGGGAGTAATCAGCAACATAGGACAACGCCCAATGAATGAAATCCAAAACAATGGTCGCCTTTTAAGGGCAAAATCAATTATAGAATTAAAGGAAAACATTTCCTAATCCTTGGGATTTTTATTTAAGAATGTGTCTAAATAGAATTACGTGTTTTCCAAGAATTTACTTTTATTATCTTGTTGGTCGAGGATGCTAAATTTGTAATAGTAGGCACCTTTTTTCGATTCAGTTGTGTTTTTAATGTTCAATTTTTCAAGCACATTAAACGATAATGCTTTTTTACGGAAGTTTCCAGGGTCGAAGGCTTTTTGAAAAATAGCTTCGTACAGATTGCGCAGTTGCATAAGTGTAAACTTTCCGGGGAGTAGTTCTTTGCCAATCAATTCATTGGTGGCTTTATGTTGTAATCTTTCCAGTGCTTTTTGTACCATAGCTGCATGGTCGAAAATAAGAGCTGGCAGTTTGGTGACTGGCCACCAAACAGCACCTGATTCTCGCACCATATCTTTATTGTGCTTATGAATTGGAATAAGGGCCACAAAGGCAATACTAATAACCCGTGCACCATCATCCCTGTCGGGCTCGGAAAAAGCGGCAACCTGTTCGAGGTAAATTTCGCGTAAGCCGGTAGTTTGCATAAGAACTCTGCGGGCAGCTACTTCAACCGATTCGTTATCCTGCACAAACCCGCCCATGAGCGACCATTTGCCAAGTGAGGGTTCAAATCCCCTTGGATATAATAGTATTTTCAATTCCCCTTCTTCGTAACCAAATATGGCACAGTCAACAGCCACAAAATGTTTGGGATGCGGATAAATATTAATTTGAGACATTATGCAATTCGTATGTTTTTTGATTAAAACCAATCTGAAAATTACAATTCATGCGAATTAAGAGTTGAATTTTTATAAAGCCGTAGGCTTGTTTCATTTTGAAAAAATGCACTTCAGTAAATTAACATTTGAGCTAACCACAAAAGAGCCTTAGGCTCGGGACATATTTATCATTTCTTCCATGTTCTTATGTTTTGTTTCCAAAGAACTCATAAAACATCCCGTATTTTGCACTGGATTGAAATCCACAGTTAAAAAATAATACGGTCCTCCGGGGCTTTTTCAACTCTTAATTCGCATAATTCCATAATCGGATAGTGAATAAGAATATGACAAAAGTAAAACAACCAATTAAAAGTAAAAAATACTTTCTTAAACAACAATTGAAAAGTTTGGTAGTTGAAGTAATAATTATGTATAAATTTGGATTAAGAATTCAATAAAAATCTTACCTGATTTAACTTCGGAAATTATGATTACGTTTCTTGTTTCCATAGCAACTCTGATAGTGGGGTTTTTAGTGTATGGCAGGTTTGTTGAAAAATTCTTTGGTGCCAACGATCAGATTAAAACGCCTGCTTTGGCAAAACCCGATGGTGTTGATTTTTTGGCTCTGCCTACCTGGAAGGCCTTTACCATCGAATTTTTAAATATTGCAGGGCTTGGACCCGTATTCGGAGCAGTATTAGGTGCCATGTATGGCCCAATGGCTTATGTTTGGATTGTTCTGGGATGCATTTTTATGGGAGCAGTACACGATTATTTTTCGGGTATGCTCTCCATTCGTAATGGTGGTGCGAGTATTCCCGAAATTGTTGGGAAATATCTTGGTAATGGGTTTCGGGTATTTCTTCGCATTTTCTCATTATTGCTGTTGATTTTTGTTGGAGTGGCATTTGTTACAGGGCCGGCCGAGCTTTTGACCAAATTCTCGGGTGGAGGGTTTAAAATTTGGCTATACGCTATTTTTGCCTATTATTTAATTGCCACCTTGTTTCCCATTAATAAAATAATTGGAAGAATTTACCCGTTTTTTGGAGCAACCTTATTGATAATGGCCATTTTAATAGCCGGTTCCATGTTGTTTTTAGGGTCTGTCGGAAAACTGGAAATGTTTGAACTTTCGTTTGATGGTTTTGCCAATTTCCATCATAAACCATTGGAGAATATTCTTTTCCCAATGATGTTTATTGTAATATCGTGTGGTGCATTGTCGGGGTTTCATTCCACACAGGCTCCGTTAATGGCTCGATGCGTAAAGCGAGAAGGCCATGGGCGGTATGTTTTTTATGGTGCCATGATTGCTGAAGGCATTGTAGCCATTATTTGGGCAACGGCAGCAATGAATTTTTTCGGTGGCCCTGAGGGGCTCAATACAGCCATGCAGGTTGAAGGGCACAAAGCAGCATGGGTGGTGAACGAAATAAGTCGCTCCTGGCTTGGGAAAGCGGGTGCTGTGTTTGCTATAATTGGAGTAATAGCCTGTCCGATAACCACCGGAGATACAGCTTTTAGAAGTGCCCGCTTAACCATTGCCGATATTTTTAGCATTAATCAGGCATCATTAAAAAAGCGTTTGTTCATAAGCATCCCATTGTTTATTGTTGGTTTTATTTTATCACAAATTGAGTTTGAAACCATTTGGAAGTTCCTTGGTTTATCGAATCAGGTTCTGGCAGTTGTGGTTTTGTGGAGTGGAGCCATGTACCTTGTAAAAGAGCGAAAACCACATTGGATGTTATCGGTGCCTGCTTTTTTTATGACAACCGTTTGTTTTACCTATCTGATAGTAGCTCCTGTGAGCAAAGGAGGTCTGTTTCTGAATCCGTTGTTTGGATATTTGCTTGGCTTATTGCTTGGCATTCTGTCGTTTGTGTGGTTTTTGATGGCTGCCCGAAAAAATAAACCCAGATAAAGTTTTTTATTAAACCAATTTCTCTACTTTTGTACCACAATTTGGTTCAGAAACCCTATCGGGTATGCTGATTAAAAGGGAATCCGGTTAAATTCCGGAGCTGTCCCCGCAGCTGTAAGCTCCTTGAAGGTTTTTCGAATACCCTCGCCACTGTTCCGATGAATTGGGATGGGAAGGCATCGAAAAACGGAGCAAGCCAGAAGACCTGCCAATGATTCAATTCGTAGCTTTCGGGTAGAAAAGCGAAGATTAGAACTTTACCTGTTCTATTTTTCACCAATCCGTTTGTTGCGAATGGTTAAAATTATTTTTAATCATTTGTAACTATGTTATTTAGATTCTATTTAATCGTTTTTACTTCAACTATTTCCCTGATGTCTTTTGCTCAGGATTATCAGGAGAATCATTCAATTGCTTTAAAAGAAGTAACGGTTCGTTCTGCCCGGCAGGAAGAATTTGCCGTAGGCGCTGTTATTGAGAAGCCTGACACCTTATTAGTTAAGGCGTTAAAAGCTGCCTCGGTTTCCGATTTATTAACGGTTTCGTCGGGTGCTGCCATAAAAAGTTATGGACTCGGTGGATTGTCGTCGATTAGCATTCGGGGAGGAGGTAGTGCTCACACGGCTGTAATGTGGAATGGTATTAACATACAAAGCCCCATGAACAGCGGGGTTAATTTTACATCAATGCCAGTATCATTTTTTAAAAACATCCAGGTTCAACAAGGAGGTTCGGGCACCTTGTTTGGAAGTGGCGCCATGTCGGGGGTGGTGCATTTATCAGGACAAAATCTGTTTAAAGAACCTGATGGAATAGAGACTATTGTTGGTTTTGGGAGCTTTAAGAATAAAAATATATTGGTTTCGGGTAAAACCGGTAACCAAAAAGTGGCCTCATCCATAAGCCTATTTGGACAAATGGCCGATAATGATTTCAGATTTAAAAATACCACCAAAATCAATTCTCCAATTGAGCGGCAAACCAATGCCGGATTAACGCAGTATGGGTTTATACAGGAAAACCACATTCGCTTTTCTGAAACTACGCTGCTTACTACTGCTTTCTGGTATCAGCATTATAATAAAGATGTACAAACCCAGATGACAAACAGCCGACCAGGCAAGCAGAATCAGGTTGATGATAATGTTTTATCGAGCCTAAATTATAGAGTGTATGGCAATGGTTATACTCTTAACTTTAAACAGGGATTGGTTTATAATAAAATTGATTTTTCGAATCCAGATATACCAACTTCAAACGCCATCAGCCATTCGGTAAGTCTGATTAGTGAAGCTGAGTGCAGAATCCAGATTAACAGTCATTATCTTCTAAATGTTGGACTGAACTATACTCACGATTACGGGAAATCGCAAGCCTATAAAGGAAGCGTGAGTCGCGACCGGGTTGGAATTTTTTCCTTTTTTCAGATGAAGCATTTCAACGACCGGCTGTTAACAGTGCTAAGTGCCAGAGAGGAAGCTTCGAACGGACAGTTGCATCCGGTTGTTTTTTCAATTGGTAACAACTGGGCGATAAGCAAAGCAATGACTGTTAAAACAAATTTTTCGCGTAATTACCGAATCCCATCGCTGAACGACCTTTACTGGCTGGCCGATGCCTACGCAAAGGGCAATCCTGATTTGGTTCCTGAGTCGGGCTGGTCGGGCGAAGCCGGTTTGTTTTATGCAAATAAAAGCCGGGAGAGAACAACTGAGTTGTCGGCTCTGTTTTTCTTTACCAAGGTAGAAAACTGGATTGTTTGGTTACAGGAGGGAGGTATTTGGATGCCCACCAATAAAAATGACGGCCGCTCCAACGGCATTGAAACCCGAGCCGGTACATCACATTTAGTTGGAAAAACCCGACTGAGCGGACAGCTTTCATATTATTACACATTTTCACAGCTTGGAACTGATGATAATTATGATGGGCAGCAAATGATTTACATTCCCCGGCACAAAGCATCAGGGTTATTTACGGCTTCACGGAAACAGTTTTCAGGCGGTTTTGCCATCAATTACACCGGAGAAAGGTATTACGACTATATTAATACGCTTGATGGATATTTAACCGGCGATGTGTTTGCAAACTATCGTTTGGCCTTAAAAGCAGTGAATGTTGATATAAGCTTACGGGCGAATAACATCTGGGATACTAATTACCAGGTAATGGCTTTTTATGCTATGCCGCAAAGAAACTATTCTGCAACTATTGGATTACGATTTTAATTAATTTATTCATAACTAACCTAAAAAATTAAATTATGTTGTTTTTGCAAAAAAGAAAATCCGTTTGGAATTATTTCAGAACTCTGAGTTTGGTATTTGGAGTATTACTATTGTTAACATCATGCGAAAAAGATGATGAAAAAGTCTGGTCGGGCCAGGTAGATGGTGCTTTTGTTGTGAACGAAGGTTCCTGGGGAAATAGTAATGGAACCGTATCGTTTATTGGCTCCGACAACCAGGTTTACAGGGATTTATTTAAAGCCAAAAACAAAGGGGTTTTGGGTGATGTGTTAATGGATCTGGATGTTGTTGGCGATAATATTTTTATGGTATTAAACGGCAGCAATAAGATTCAGGTAGTAAATAAGGAGGATTTTAAATGGGTTGCCACCATCGAGGGATTTAATAATCCGAGATATGCAGAGGCTTACAATGGTAAATTGTATGTAACCCAATGGGGCCAATCGGGTTCTGTGGTGGTGGTAGATTTGGAAAGTCTGGAAATTGAAGCCACCATTAATGCAGGTGTAGGGCCAGAAGGCATAATAGCTCATGATGGTTATTTATGGGTGGCCAATAGTAGCGTTTATGTTAATGATAATACCATTTCGGTTATCGACCCGGCCAATAATACAGTTATTAAAACAATTGTAGTTGGTGATTCTCCGCAACAATTTGTTGTTGATGCCAATGGGAGTATTTGGGTTCTTTGCTTTGGTTATATCAGGTATTCATCAGAAAAACCATATCCAATAGAGGAAGAAACAGCCTCTCAGTTGGTTCAGATAAACAGTCAAGCAAAAGAGGTTGTTAAAACCATCACCATTCATGCCAACGAGCATCCTGCCAATATAGCCATAAGCCCCAACGGCCAAACCCTATACGTTGGAGGCGGTTACACATACAATGGGATTTATGCCATGAACATCAATGCCAATAGTTATCCAACCTCCAAAATGATTGATGGGTATTTTTATGGATTAAGTGTTAATCCGGCCAATGGCGACATTTATGGTTGTCAGGCTCCCACATTTACCGATCCGGGCATTGTTAATGTTTATGATGCTTCGACTGGCGCCTTAAAGAAATCGTATAAGCAGGGAATTGGTATAGGGCCACGGAAGGTTGTTTTCTAGTTAGTCTTATTAAATTCGAATATCCCTGTCTTTTTTTCTGAAGTTTTGAGGACGATTTGATTAATAACTGCCATAATTAATCGAACATTTTTAGCTAATCTGTTTTGAAATTTTCCAGCCAAAAAACCAATTAAAATGAGACAGGGAATTTTCTGAGGCTATCTAAAACGACCTTAGTGCGACTTTGTGGTAACCTTTGAGTTCTTTGTGGTAAGGCTTAAATAATTGAACCACAAATAAAAACAAAGTACACACAAAGGAGCACAAAGAAAAAAGAATTAGTTTGATATCTTTACAGACAGCCTCTTTATACAAAGCTCTGAAATATAGAAATATAATGAGATTCTTAGTAACGGTTTAAATTTAGATTCTAATTTAATTAATGACAATTAGAAGTTTAGACTCCAGACAGATCGACTCGTTCTGATTTATCGGGGATTAGATCGAATAGGAAGTATAAACAACCAAGACTGTTGAGTTATTTTGCTTATTATAAGCATTATACGTTTTATGTTTGTTTCCAATGAACCGGAACACGCGACTAAGCTATTTTCCAGATACTTGGATACCGATTCTGGGCATTACACTTCGTTCCAACTTCGCGCCTATTGACTAAAAATAATTTTAAACAGATTGTTCCATTGGCAAATTAAAATAAAACGTGGAACCTATGCCTGGTTTCGATTCTACCCAAATATTGCTACCCAAATCATGCCATTGTTTAATTCTTTTATAGCTCTTATGGCGTTGCTTTTTAGGTTATTTAAAAGGTAATTGTCGGCATTCAGATATTGGTATAAACCAGTTTTTAAATCTAAAACCACCAGTCCGTTATTCGATGTTCCTGCCCAAAGTTTTTTTTGTCTGTCAATATGGAGAACATGGAACGATGTTGTGTTAAGATGTGAATGTCTTGGTTTTGTTAGAATTTTCTTCTCAGCTATATCATGTTTGGCATCAAAAATATAGAGTCCAGCCTGACTTCCAATCCAAATTGAATCGGGCGTGGATGAACTGATGGATAAAATATTATTGATATTTGATTTTTGAAGCTTTTCTTTCCAGTTTCGTGTTATGGTAACTGTTTTTCTAATTTCTGTGATGTTTTTTTCTTTCCATTCCTGAATAAATGGTTCATAATCGTGTAATGCTATTTTATACAAACCATGAAGCGTTGAACCTATCCACAGGTTGTTATTTGAATCGAAATGCAAGGTGTTGATGTAATAATTGTAGGCAGGTAATGACAAGTTTGAATTGTAAAGAATTCGCTTAAATTCTTCCTTTTCAGGGTTTAATATGGTAATGCCATTAGTTGAAGCAATCCAGATAAACCCGGATTGGTCTATAACCATATCGTTCAGAATGTTGTTCGATAGAGTATTACTATCGGTTTCGGAGAAATAATAGCGTGTAAACTTTTCGGTGTAACGGTTAAATTTGTTGAGGCCATTATTGGTTGCCACCCAAATTTGTCCCCGCTTATCTTCAACAACTCTAACAGGATATCCCGATGAAATGGTAGTGCTATCAAGCGGGTCGTGTCGGTAAAGCGTATAGTTTTTCCCGTCGAATTTGGTTAACCCCAATGATTCAGCTCCCAACCAGAAAATTCCGATTTTATCCTGAAATAAACATTGAACCGATTCGCCTGGCATTTTATTGGTTCCCGAAAAATGTATCAGCTTAATATTTTCTGTAGGCTGAGCATTTATATTCATGCCCAGGCTTAACCAGAAAAGAAATAGTATAATATGCTTTGCTACAAAACGATTCATTCCCTTTTTACTCAAATTACCAACCCCTGATTTTTACGAATCAAATAATAAAAACGTTTTTATTGGAATTAAGTTACGTTTTTTTAGATTTTAAAACTACAATAAATGCATATTGGTCAGATATATAATAATATGGAAGAGATTTTCTAATCATTTTACACCCTTGTACAATACAACTCACCTAATAGTGTTAAACAAATAACACCCAAAGTCAGAACATACCAACCCATTTGCTAAATTTTGTTAAAATATATTTGTAACGTCAGTTGAGTAATGGTTTATTATGCACAAAGGCAAATTGTAAACGCTAAAAGATATTTTATGAGTTTATTATCAAATATGATAAATTTTAGGTTGATAAATACACTTATTCTTGTGTTGCTTTTGGGAGTGTCAGGTTCAGGCTGCAGCAAAGATAAAAGGGAGACAGAGGAATCTTTTGTAATAGAATTGGAGGCATCGCCTGAAACCTTAACATTCGATTATAAAGGTGGAAAGAAAACTATAAATGTTGCTTCCAACTATTCCTGGAGAGTTGAATTTACCTCTCCTGGCTGGTGTCGACCAAACGTTCAATTGTCATCGGGGAATAATATTGTTGAAATTACTGCCGAGTCTAATCCTGCAACTACCCAACGTACAACGACCATTAAAATTGTTGCAACCGGAGGAAAGAGTGTAATCATTAATATTTCCCAGAGTGGAAGGCTTAATGTTGGCCCAAATCCGGATCCAACGAGTACTTATTATATTGCTCCGGATAATTCTGGCATGAGGGATTTAACTTCGGGAGATTTTGCCAAACTGATGGGTGCCGGATGGAATTTGGGTAATTCGCTTGAAGCTATTTATGTTAATAATGGAGTTTATTCAGGAGGTGAAACATCATGGGGGAATTCCACCACCACAAAGCAATTAATTGACGCTGTAAAGGCCGCTGGCTTTAACACCATTCGAATACCTGTTTCGTGGTCGCATAAATTATCGAATCCTGATACTTATGAAATATCAGCCACATGGTTGGCACGTGTTGCCGAAGTAGTAAGTTATGCAATGGACAACGATATGTTTGTAATGATTAATATACATTGGGACGGGGGCTGGCTCGATCAGCCTTTTTATAATAAGCAGGACGAACTAAATACAAAACTTTCTGTTTTATGGCGGCAAATAGCTGTTCATTTCAGAAATTTCGATGACAGACTTATGTTTGCCGGTACCAATGAAGTGCATGTTGCAGGTAATTACAGTGATCCTTCGGCTGAGAATGTTGCCGTTCAAAACTCGTTTAATCAAACCTTTGTAAATGCGGTTAGAGAAACCGGTGGTCGTAATGCCTATCGCCACCTTATTGTACAAGCATACAATACCAATATCAGCTATGCAGTTAATCATTTAGTAATGCCTATTGATAATATTTCAAATAAGTTAATGGTTGAAGTCCATTTTTATGATCCTTATGATTTTGCCCTGATGGAAAGCGGATCATTTAAAACAGAATGGGGGGCAGCTTTTGCGGGAGGTAATGTTTCAAATTGGGGGCAGGAAGCCTGGGTTAATTCTGCTTTTGGAAATGTTAAAACCAAATTTATAAACAATGGTATTCCAATAATATTAGGAGAATATGGAGCCGTAAAAAGAAGTTCCTTAACCGGAGATGCCTTAACCCGGCATTTGGCTGCCCGCATTTATTACCTTGAGTATGTTACCCGTGCTGCTGTAACAAACGGAATAGTTCCTGTTTATTGGGATAATGGCTACTATGGTAATAATGGGTTTGCCTTGTTTAAGCGTGCCGATGGTTCAATTGTCGATCCAGATGCTTTACAGGCTATCATTAAAGGAGCCAAAGAATAGTTATGGCTCTAAATTATTTGAATGGTAAGAAGTTGATATATAAAGCCTCATGTTTAAATATTTAAGGGTTGATAGTTTTTGAACCGGAGGCGTATTGGTGGTTTGGCCCGGATTTTATTGGCTCATGCATAATGAGTTGATGGAATCCGGGCTGATTGTTTATTGTTGTTATTTATTGAGATTATGATGATTCATACAAATTGAGTATTTTAAGGCTCTAATTTAGTCAGCGTTAACTGATGTCGAAATTCCGGGTACTTTTAGTGTTTTTTTTAAAATTAATGCTGGTTCATCTAAGTGCCCAGCAGGCAGCCAATCAATTCAGGCGAATTGACAATGAAAATGGTTTGTCCAATAACCAGATTAACACAATATTTTCTGACCGAAAAGGTGTTTTGTGGATTGCCACCGTATCGGGGTTAAATAGATTTGACGGCTACAATTTCAGAGTTTTTAAAAACAAACCTGATGACCCCACTTCATTGCCTGAAAATAGTATTCAACGAATTTACGAAGATCACATAGGCTATTTATGGTTGTTTACCACCAATCGTTATTTTATTTTTAATCCTGTTACCGAAAAGGTGACTGACGAACACCCTCTGTTGCAAAACTACAATATACCCAGAAATTCAATTAAGGCCTTAAGACTCGACAATCTGGGTAACTTATGGATTACCTCCAGTCAAACAGGTTTATACCACCTAAACACCAAAACCGGTGAATTTCACCATTTTATTAAGGATTCCGGTTTATCTTCCAACCAAATTCAGGATATTGCTTTTTGTTCAAATGGGTTGGCATATGTGGTGCATACATCTGGCGTGGTGGATGTGCTTGATGCCGAAGCACTGACAATAGTTCAACAAATTAACTACTTTGGCGCCACCACCGTTAATCCCTATCCAAGCTTGTTTATCGATTCAAACGATAATCTTTGGTTTTACTCAATGAGTTCGGTTGATGGGGTGATTTGTGTTGAAAGAAAAACAGGCAACGTGCACTTTTTTAATAGTCGCACTCAGCCAGCGTTGTCGAGTAACCTGGTTTCCGGATTAATTGAAGATAATTCAGGAAACATTTGGGTGGCAACCGACCATGGGGGTATTAACGTGATTGACAAAAACAAATCGATTGTAAGATATGTTACAAATGTGCCTGGCGATGCCACCAGTTTAAGTGCCAACACTGTAACCTGTATCCACAAAAGCCCTGATAACATTATTTGGGTAGGAACCTATAAAAACGGGGTAAACTATTTTCACGAGCAGTTGTACCAGTTTAAATTGTTTAGAAGTCAGCCCCATCAAACCGGATTGTATTTTTCAAACGATGTAAACTGCTTTGCCGAAGATAAAAATGGCAACCTTTGGATAGGCACCAACGGAAGCGGATTGGTTTATTTTAACCGCCAAAACAACACGTTTAAAACATACCGTCATTCACCAACAAACCCAAATTCAATCAGCAACGATATTATCGTGCATTTATGTGTCGATCATAAAAACCGCTTATGGATTGGAACATATCAGGGCGGGTTGAATTGTTTCGATGGCAACCGGTTTAAACACTATCGAAATAATTCTCAAAAGGCATCCACTCTTTCCGACGATAGAATTTGGCAGATATTTCAGGATAGAAATAAACGCATCTGGATTGGAACCCTTGGCGGCGGATTAGAATTGTACGACGAAAACAGTGATGCCTTTATTCACCATAGGGCAGGCGATTACAACTCAGTGAATTCAAATTTTATCCTTGCTTTAAATGAGGATAGACAGGGCAATTTACTGATTGGAACCTCCGATGGGTTGAATATCCTGGATGCCCAAACCGGCCGTTTCCGTCACTATACTTACAATGAAAATAATCCGCTGGGATTAAGTCATCCAATTATTTTGTCGGTTTTGGAAGATCGTTCAGGAAGATTATGGGTGGGAACCCGCAACGGGCTAAACCTTTTAAATCGTGCTGACAACACATTTACTGTTTACCGCGAAGAGCATGGGTTACCCGACAACAACATTATTACCATGCTCGAAGATGATTCCGGGAATTTCTGGATTGCAACGTTAAATGGCTTATCCAACCTAAAAACCGATGCTCAGGGTAAAATTGTCTTTCGCAATTTTGATGTTTTGGATGGGTTGCAGGGTAGAGAGTTTAACGAGCATTCGGCTTTGCTAACATCCAAAGGTGAAATGATTTTTGGCGGAGCTTATGGGTTTAATATTTTTAAGTCGTCGGAAATTATCGAGCATCAACATTTATTTAGTGTGGTACTAACCGATTTTAAGTTGTATAATCAAAGTGTAAAGATTGGAGAGAAA
>CAZFTD010000004.1:0-44548 GCA_964521525.1 uncultured Marinilabiliaceae bacterium
GTTTTGAAGTGTATTACGAGAAAATGACCAGCTTCATTTTCTCCTCCCTCTTGCCTTCCCACCAAGAGGTCATCTCTGGCTACATTGAAACCTTTTTAAGCAATACCGTAGGCATGGGTGTGTTTGGTTTTGTGGTTTTCTTATTGGCTGCTTATTATGCTTTTAAGGTTAGAATAAAGAAAGCATTGTTCACCGGTTTTTTTATTGGCGTACATACATTAGCCTTTATTTTACAACTTTTATTTGCGTTTTTCTCTCATGGAAATGCAGAGTTTATGGTAATGTTACCATTCTTGATTGCCATAGTGATGTCTGTTATTAGCATTAAAGAGGAAAAATTTTTATGATTTTTCGCGGTTGGACTATTTATTTGGAATTTCTCTTTGGGTGTATATCCATTAAATAAGTACGTTGTTGATGATAATGCTTTTGTTGTATCAAATTACATTAAATCGGTTCATGAAAATAAGGAGAATTCATTTTACATTGTGTATAATCGTCCGGAAACTTCAAATACAGTGGAGTATATGACAGGGCAGGGTACAAGAGGCAATATGGCAGGCTTATCCAATTTGTTAAAAAAGGATTTATCTCATTTTATTGACAGCCTTCACTCTCAGAAAGTCAATATTTATACAAATTGCATAAACCGACCTGCAACACTTTCAAGAGCACACATTGTTTTGGGCGACCAAACTTCTTATTTTTCTAACTACTATTTACTGAAAGTAGATTCAGTTGAAACTTTATCGGGGAAGTATTTTCTATATAATGTATTACCAAATATTAATCAGTGAGATGCAATATTTAGAAAAACATGAGTCTGTCTAAAAAGTGCTTAGTGCGTCTTTGTGATAACCTTTGAGTTTTTTGTGGTAGAACTTAATAATTGAACCACAAAGAAAAACAAAGTACACACAAAGGGCCACAAAGAAAAAAGATTGAGTTTGATAACTTTTTAGACAGCCTCACTTAACAGCTTATAAGGAAATCCGCATTTCACCCCATCTTTTTAAATACCTCTTTAATTATCGCAATTGCTTCCTTCATTTGAGCTTCATTAATTATAAGAGGAGGTGTAAACCTTATAATATCGCCATGAGTTGGTTTGGCCAGCAATCCCATATCCTTCATCTCTAAGCATACATCCCAGGCTGTTTTTCCGTTTTTAGGCTTTATGGTAACGGCATTGAGTAGCCCTTTACCGCGCACTTCTACAATCATTTCCGATTTAATGGCTTGCAGTTCCTTACGGAAAATTTGTCCCATTTTATCGGAGTTTTCTGCAAGATTTTCATCTTTAATAATTTGCAGTGCTTCCATGGCAACAGCTGAGGCTATTGGGTTACCCCCAAAGGTGGAACCATGTTCGCCGGGTTTAATGGTAAGCATAACTTTATCGTTGGCTAAAACGCATGATATGGGGTACATGCCTCCCGATAAAGCCTTGCCCAGAATAAGAATATCAGGTTTAACATTTTCGTGGTCAACAGCCAGCAATTTACCCGATCGAGCAATGCCTGTCTGAATTTCGTCGGCAATAAACAGCACGTTGTACTGGTCGCACAATTCGCGTGCGGCTTTTAAAAAACCATCAGAGGGCACAAAAACACCGGCTTCGGCCTGGATGGGCTCGGTTAAAAATGCTGCCACATCGGGGTCTGCGAGGGCTTCTTCCAAAGCTACCACATCATTAAAAGGAATATTTTTAAATCCGGATGTATATGGGCCGTAATCGTTATAGGCATCAGGGTCGCTCGACATGGAAACAATGGTAATGGTGCGGCCATGAAAATTGCCGTTGCAAACCACAATTTTAGCCTGATTGCGGGCAATTCCTTTAACTTTATAAGCCCATTTACGCGCCAGTTTTAAAGCAGTCTCCACACCTTCGGCACCGGTATTCATGGGCAACATCCTGTCGAAACCAAAATACCGGGTAATATATTCTTCACAGTCGCCTAACTTATTGTTATAGAATGCTCTGGAGGTAAGTGCCAGTTTCGAAGCCTGTTGGGTAAGTGCTTTTACCAATCGTGGGTGACAATGGCCTTGGTTTACAGCCGAGTAGGCCGACAGAAAGTCGAAATAGCGTTTTCCTTCAACATCCCAAACGTAAATACCTTCACCTTTTTCGAGTACTACCGGTAGCGGGTGATAGTTATGGGCGCCGTACCTGTCTTCTTTTTCAATAAAGCTTTTCGATGTGATTTTTTGAGCCATAGCTGTATTTTTTATCGGTTTCAAACAAATTTAACCAATTGGTTTTATTGTATCACGATTTTAATGGATGAGATTTATCATGCTTGAAATGGCGGAAGACAGGGGGCCGGAAAGCGAAAACCGAAGACGGGAGAATGAAGACCGGAGGTGAAGCGTAGCCGAACAAGAGTTTTTAGTTCAAAGTTTTTTAGTTTAAAGTTTACTTTTAACTCACATTCCGCCGAACGGAACTCTGTTGAACTTCGACTCCCAACTCACTACTTAAAACTCGCTACTTAAAACTTTAAAACTTGCCAGTAATTCTGAAATTTATTCTTCTGGAGGTGAGGTAGTTTGGAACTGCGTACTGGCGGTTATTTACATCGCTCACCCAATAATACGAAATGGTGTTATCGATGTTTGGCAAATTTAGCACGTCAATTCCTAACCAAAGATTTTTCAGGTAACGATTGGTTTTTAATGCAAAACGCTGATTTTTCATCAGGTCGTACGAGAAACCCAAATCAACTCGCCGGTAAGGAGGCATTCGGTTAATGGCCATGTAACGGGGCGAGCGAGGCGGCCCAAATGGCAAACCGGTACCAAATACAAAGCTTAAATGTGCCTTAAAATTGGGGGCATTGGGTAAATGGTCCTGCAGGAACAGGGAGAAGTTTAACCGTTGGTCGGATGGACGTGGAATATAGCCGGGCGTTCCAATCTGGTTGGTGTTCAGATAAGTATCGTTTTTAAGGTCTTCTTCTGTTTTCATAAGCGAAAGTGTTGCCCACGATTCTTCGCCCGGAACCAGCTCTCCGTTAATTTTAAAATCAATACCGGCCACATAACCTTTGGCTTCATTCATACCGGAGTAAACAACTCTAACATTGTCAACCTGATAAGGAATAATGTTCTGTAAAATTTTATAATAAGCTTCGGTGGTAAACTTGAAAGGTTGCTGCCTGCGCGTGAAATAATAATCGAAACCTCCAACAAGATGGATTGATTTTTGCGATTTTAGTTGATCATTCAGCGATCCGTCAGGTTTACGGTATTCTTTAAAAAAGGGCGGCTGATAATAATATCCGCCCGACAAGCGTATTCTATAATTCTGATGGTGGTCGGGCAAGTAAGTGAACTGTAACCGAGGGCCGAGAATAAACTCATCGTTAAAGGAAAAATAACCGGCTCTCAATCCGGCATCTATAAGAATATTTCCATTACCCAGACCGTACGACGATAGTTTTTTAATATAGGCTGATATCCTGTTATTCGAAATTTTGTTGCGGGCAAATTTAAAATAGGCCAATTCAAGCTTACTGCCATTATAGGGGATGGAATAACCGGCCGAATCAATCATTTCCCATTCTTGTATATGGTCTTTAAAAAACTCCCTTTGGGCAGTAACGCCCCATTTTAAATCTCCTCGCCCGGTTTTATGTGTCCCCTCAAGCCTGGCTGTTGTAACCACCGCAAACAAATCGTTGCGGGCATGTTGAAGGTATTCGCCAATGCCAATATTGGTTACGTTTGAATCATCCGAACCATCCAGACTTTCCAACTCTTGCAGCCAGTATGCTCCTGCAATATCGTAGGTTTCTTCCTCAAAGGTTCTGAATCCCGAAACTGAGAACTTATAGGAGTCCTTCTCGGTAGCCAAAAAAGTGGTTGCAAACGAGCCAAAACCGGTTTGGAACTGGTCGACTTCACCGCCAGCAAAATATATTTTTAATCTTTTTACCTCCGATATGGTGCCAAACGTGGTTTCGCGGTCGCTGGGAATAAATTGATAACGATTGTTGGAATAATTTCCCAGGAATTCGAAAGTAAAGCGGGGCGAAGGTTTGTAGGTTAAATAAGTTTGTACATCTGTAAATGAAGGATTGTAATCGCCTTTTTCTTCGAGCGAACCTAGTAAATAGCGGTTGGTTTTATATCGAACACCGGTAATCCAGGTTAGCTTTTGTTTTAATGCTACACCTTCTAAATGTGTAGACCCACCCAGTAGTCCACCCGAAAAACTTCCTCCAAAATATTTGGGTTGCTTGTAGGTGATGTCAAGTACCGAACTCATTTTATCGCCGTATGCCGCACTGAAACCTCCTGCTGAAAATTCAACCGACTCAACCATATCGGGGTTAACAAAACTTAGTCCTTCCTGCTGGCCACTGTGAATTAAAAAAGGCCGGTACACTTCCTGACCGTTTACATACACCAGGTTTTCGTCGAAATTGCCACCACGAACCCTGTATTGAGAGCTCAGTTCGTTGTTCGATGTAACGCCCATTTGCGATCTGACAAGACTTTCAATGCCCGGACCAGCAGCCGATGGTAACTGGCGCACAAACTGAGGGTCAATTTTCTGGCTGTGCGGACTTACAGTGCGACTGCCAACTACCTGCACCCCTTCTAATAGTTTATGAGACGGATTAAGCGTGATTAAAACTGGCGAATCTGGCATTGCCTTCAACGTTATCGTCTTTGTTTCCCAGCCAATTGATGAAAAAACAATTTCGATGGGATATTTGCCCGGATAGTTCAATAAAAATGTTCCATCGGTATTAGAGATAGTGCCAATACCGGTTCCGGATATAAAAATATTAATATCGCCAATGGGTTCACCAGTTGGTGATTGAATCAATCCTGTTATCTCATTACGCGCCGTATTCTGACTAAGAGCTTGCCCTGAGAAACATAGGCATAATACTAAAACAACAAAAGCAATTGCAAATTTTCTATATGTAGTGTAAACCGTTTTAAACATTTAAGTTAAGAGTTTTATAGAGGCTATAGTATTCAAGGTTATAAACGCACTCTTTTTCAATTGTTCATAACTAAGTCGTCAAATTTAAAGGAAAAAATTAAAGGTTTTGTATGTTTATATGGAATTTATAAATAGGCTGAAGGCATAAGGCTGGAGGCAGAAGTTTATTTGTTCTTTAGTTTTAAGTCCAAAGTTTCTAATACTTATGAACTAACACCTAACACCTAACAACTAAGAGCTAAGAACTAAGAACTAACACCTAAAATTGAAAGTTAATGAGCCGAAAAGTGTTGTTCCAATTTAAATTACCAATGGATGGGTTTGATGAACTTCCATCTGAATATGAATTGCTTGTTCCGGTTGATGATACCTTCGCGGCCGATGAGTTTCTAATGCATTTATCCACAGCCGAAGTTCTGGTGTCTGTTTTTGGCCAAAAAGTGACCAAAGAAATGATGTTGCAGGCACCAAATCTAAAGCTAATTGCCAATTATGGGGTTGGTTATGATAATATTGATATGGCTTGTGCCACCGAACTTGGAATTTTGGTTACAAATACACCCAATCCGGTAACCGAACCCACTGCCGAACTGGCAATGGGTTTAATGTTGGCAGTTGCCCGAAATATTGCCGGGTTTAATCACGATTTACGTTTAGGGAAAGTTCCCCGATGGACTGTATTAAATAACTTAACCACCACTTTGTGTGGTAAAACACTGGGAATTATTGGGATGGGAGCCATTGGGCGTGCTTTGGCCAGGCGTGCTTTGTCGTTTGGTATGAACATAATCTATCATAACCGCTCACGCTTGGATGTAGCGGTGGAGCAGAAGTTTAATGCTATTTACACCGATTTAGAAACGTTACTCCGAAATTCAGACTTTGTTTCCCTAAATGTGCCTGGCTCAACGGAAACGCATCATATGATTGGTGCTTCAGAGTTTAAAATAATGAAGCCTAATGCCATACTCATTAATACAGCAAGGGGTATTGTTATTGACGAACAAGCACTTGTTAAGGCTTTAATAAATAAGGAAATTGCAGGCGTTGGTCTTGATGTTTTTGAGAATGAACCTTCCATACCTGAAGAACTACTTGCATTGCCAAACGTGGTGGTTACACCCCATGTGGGCAGTGCAACTCACGAAACGCGAGCTGAAATGAGCAGGTTGGTGGCATCCATCATCACACGTTTTTATTCAGGCGTGAAATCCATCCCTATCGTCAATAAAGATGTTTTGTTGGATAATGGCTTTAGAGGTAAAATGTTCTATTGATTAGTTGTTTGTATTTTATATTCAAGCGTTAGGTAAGATAATTAGATGTAAGATTTATAGAAAGATAGACCAGAATATTTGAAACCCGGGATATCTTTACAGTCATAAACATCTCATCTATCTATCTTTAATCTAAGCATCTTATATTAAAATTCAAGCAGTCTCAAAGTTTATTTAACAGGGTTTAAAAGCCCTGGCCTGTTTTCTGAACAGCCTTCTTGTTTTTCAGGGCAGCATGCTCTATATTTGTACGTTTTTTTTGAAGGCTATAATCTGAATAATAAAATGAGTAATAAATTTCCTGAATATAAAGGACTTGACCTCTCCAAGGTTAACAAAACCGTATTAAAGGAGTGGGAGCAGAACGATACTTTTAAAGAGAGCCTCAGGCAGCGTGAAGGACATCCGTCGTATGTGTTTTACGAAGGGCCGCCATCGGCTAATGGTATGCCTGGAATTCACCACGTTGTGTCAAGAGCCATTAAGGATATTTTTTGTCGTTTTAAAACGCAGCAAGGCTATCAGGTACATCGTAAGGCAGGATGGGATACACACGGTTTGCCTGTTGAACTGGGCGTTGAAAAGGCCCTGGGCATAACCAAGGAAGATATTGGAAAATCAATTTCTGTAGCCGATTATAACAAAGCCTGCCGCAAAGATGTGATGAAATATACCGATATGTGGGAAGATCTGACCCACAAAATGGGTTATTGGGTTGATATGCACGATCCATACATTACATACGACAATCGGTACATTGAAACCCTTTGGTGGATGCTGAAGCAATTATACAGCAAAGGATTGTTGTATAAGGGTTATACCATACAACCTTATTCACCGGCAGCAGGAACAGGTTTGAGCACGCACGAATTAAATCAGCCCGGGTGCTACCGCGATGTAAAAGATACTACCTGCATTGCCCAGTTCGAAGTGGTTAAGAATGATAAAAGCACATTTTTATTTGCTGATGGCACTGACTCTGTCTTTTTTCTGGCCTGGACCACCACACCCTGGACATTGCCATCGAATACAGCATTGGCCGTTGGCCCCAAAATAAACTACGTAAAAGTTAAAACCTATAATCCGTATACTTTTTTACCTGTAACGGTTATCCTGGCCAAAGATTTACTTGGAAGCCTGTTTAACGAAAAAAATGCCGAGATTGATTTCAACGCCTACGTTGCCGGTGATAAGAAGATTCCGTTTAAAGTGATTGCTGAATATACCGGAGAGCAATTGAGTGGTGTTGGTTACGAACAATTAATACCCTGGATAAAACCCCAGGGTGATGCTTTCAGAGTTATTACCGGCGATTTTGTAACTACCGAGGATGGTACCGGTATAGTGCATATTGCACCTACTTTTGGTGCCGACGACGACCGTGTTGCTAAAGCTTCAGGTATTGCACCACTTACCCTTATTGATAGGGAAGGAAAACGGCAGCCAATGGTTGACCGAACCGGTAAATTTTTCCTGATAAAAGATTTAGATCCCGATTTTGTTCGCAATCATGTTAATATTGATTTGTATGGTGAGTTTGCAGGACGATTTGTAAAAAATGCTTACGATCCAAAACTCACCGATGATGATACCAGTCTGGATGTGGATCTGGCGGTGATGCTGAAAAAAGAAAACAAAGCCTTTAAAGTAGAAAAACACGTTCACAATTATCCCCACTGTTGGCGTACCGATAAGCCTGTTTTGTACTACCCGCTCGATAGTTGGTTTATTAAAACCACTGCTGTTCGCGAACGGATGATCGAGTTAAATAATACCATCAACTGGAAGCCTGAGTCTACCGGAACAGGACGCTTTGGAAAATGGCTCGAAAATCTGGTCGACTGGAACCTGAGTCGCTCCCGTTATTGGGGAACGCCACTGCCTATTTGGCGTACTGAGGACGGAGTTTACGAAAAATGCATTGGTTCTCTTGATGAATTAATGGCCGAAATCAATCAATCAATGGCTGCCGGGGTGATGAAGAAAAACCCATATGAAGGTTTTAAAGTTGGCGATTTTAGTAAAGAAAATTACGAAAAAGCCGATTTGCACCGTCCATATGTTGATGATATTGTTTTGGTTTCTCCTGATGGCAAACCCATGTACCGCGAACCCGATTTAATTGATGTTTGGTTCGATTCGGGGGCTATGCCGTATGCGCAAATGCATTATCCATTCGAGAATAAGGAGAATTTACCATTCCCGGCCGACTTTATTGCCGAAGGTGTTGACCAAACCCGTGGCTGGTTCTTTACCTTGCACGCTTTATCAACCATGCTGTTCGATTCGGTTGCCTTTAAGAATATTATTTCAAATGGATTGGTGCTTGATAAAAACGGCAATAAAATGTCGAAACGTCTTGGCAACAGCGTGGATCCGTTCGATGTGATTGAAAAACACGGCTCCGACCCATTACGCTGGTACATGATAACCAATTCGCAGCCCTGGGATAATCTTAAGTTCGATATTTCAGGCGTTGATGAGGTTAAGCGAAAATTCTTCGGAACACTATATAATACCTATTCGTTCTTTGCCCTATATGCCAATGTTGATGGTTTTACAGGGAAAGAGCCGGAAGTTCCGGTTGAGAAACGGCCCGAAATTGACCGATGGATAATTTCACTTTTAAACAGTTTAATTAAAGAAGTGATTACCAGTTACGAAAATTATGAACCGACCAAAGCGGGCAGGGCTATTCAGGATTTTGTAACCGAAAACCTTAGTAACTGGTATGTACGTTTAAACAGAAAGCGTTTCTGGGGCGGAGAGTTTAACGATGATAAAATGGCTGCCTATCAAACATTGTATCAGTGTCTTGAAACCGTTGCCTTGCTGGGAGCTCCCATTGCTCCATTTTATATGGACAGGTTGTTTACCGACTTAAACCATATTTCAGGAAGAAATCAGTTGAGTTCGGTGCATTTAACACTTATGCCAAACTGGAACGAAACCCTTATTAATCGAGCCCTCGAAGAGCGTATGGCTTATGCTCAGCAAATCTCCTCGATGATTTTGGCATTACGGCGGAAAGTGGCTATCAAGGTTCGTCAGCCGCTTCAAAAAATTATGGTGCCAGTTTTAAATGCCCAATTTGAAGAACAACTCGAAGCTGTTAAAGATTTGATACTTGCTGAGGTAAATGTTAAGGAACTTGAATATTTGAAAGACAGCAGCGGTGTATTGGTAAAAAAAATAAAACCCAATTTTAAATCATTGGGGCCAAAATACAGTAAACTGATGAAAGACTTATCGGCCGTGATAAATGGTATAAGCGCCGATGATATTCGTCAATTTGAACAGGACGGAAGTTATATTGTTAAGGTGCAGGAACAAGAAGTTGTTTTGGTGCCCGAAGATGTTGAAATCATTAGCGAGGACATTCCCGGTTGGCTGGTGGCCAATGAGGGACGGCTGACCGTAGCCTTGGATATTACTGTTACCGAAGAACTGCGCCAGGAAGGAATTGCACGTGAATTAATTAACCGGATTCAGAATTTAAGAAAAGATTCCGGTTTTGATGTGACCGATAAAATAAGCCTGACTGTTGAGCGCCATGAGGCCATTAACAGCGCTGTTGAAAAGCACAAAGCTTACATCGGATCCCAGACTCTTGCCCAAGAGGTAATACTTGTTGAAAACTGTAACGATTCAAAGGCTGTAATCGTAGAAATTGATGATGAGATTACAACCCGCATCGCCATTGAAAAATTATAAAGGAAAAATTGACTTTATTAAATACCCAGAGTATGAGCGAAAGAACCAGATATTCGGAAGAAGAACTTCAGGAATTCAAAGAAATAATCCTGAAAAAGCTTGATAAAGCGAAAAAGGATTATGAATTGCTGAAAAATACCATAACCCTTGAAGATGGTAATGACACACAGGATACATCGCCAACATTTAAGGTTTTGGAAGAAGGTGCTGCCGTACTTTCAAAAGAAGAAGCCGGGAAACTGGCGCAACGCCAGCAAAAGTTTATTCAGCATTTGCAGGCCGCGCTTGTTCGCATCGAAAACAAAACATATGGCGTTTGCAGGGAAACCGGAAAACTGATACCTAAAGAAAGGCTTAGGGCGGTACCGCATGCTACCTTGAGTATTGATGCAAAGAATAATCAGAAATAAGCAGGATTGGCAAACCTTTTGTTTGTTATTCTGACAGATAACTAAGGGCGACCTGAGTATCTTTGGTGCTTTTGTCGCCCTGTTTTTTAATAAATTGTAATATGAGCAACCTGAAAAAGTCATTGTTAATAATTGGTGTCATTTTGTTGATTGACCAAACACTTAAGTTTTGGATTAAAACCAATATGATGCTGGGTGAAGAGTATAGAGTTTTTGGAAACTGGTTCATCATACATTTTGTGGAAAACAACGGCATGGCCTTTGGTTGGGAAATTGCCGGGGAGTTTGGAAAAATGTTTCTGAGTATTTTCAGAATTATTGCTGTTACCGGGATTGCCGTTTATTTGTACCGGCTTACAAAAAAAGAAAATACCCCTGTGGGCTTAATCATCAGTGTTAGTATGGTTTTAGCCGGAGCGTTGGGAAACATTATTGACAGTGCTTTTTATGGTATGTTGTTTAATGAGAGTTATTTACAGGTTGCCAGTTTTCTACCACCCGAAGGCGGTTACGCCTCCTTTCTGCATGGTAAAGTAGTTGATATGTTCTATTTTCCTATTATTGAGGGCAATTATCCTCAATGGTTCCCTTTTGTTGGTGGTAAAAGTTTCATATTTTTCAGGCCTGTTTTTAATGTAGCCGATTCTTCTATTACCCTTGGTATTCTGAGTATACTGATTTTTCAAAAACGTTTCTTCAAGGAAGAATTGTCGGCAGAAAGTAAGTAGTCAGTAGTCAGTAGTTCAAAGTTATATAGCCCGCAGTTTTGTAGTTCCTGAGATTTAATTCAAGATTTAAGGATACTGAATAAAATACTCATACCGGAATTATAGGACTATCAACTAATAAACTGTTTGGTAATTTACTTCTTTTTACTTTTTAGTTCCGGATATTCTATACGGGCGTGATATATACTTTTAAGTTTTTGCTTAAATACTTCTTTTACTTCAGTAATCTCTTTAAAAGTGATTGGTGCGTTAATAAACTGGTTTTCTGCTATCTGGTCGTTAATTATGTTTTCCACCAATCGGTCAATTTCGTCATCACTATAGGTTTTTAAGCTCTTAGATGCTGCTTCAACCGAGTCGGCCATCATAAGAACTGCGGTTTCTTTGGTAAATGGAGTAGGGCCGGGATAGGAGAAAAGGCTGACATCAGGCAAATCATTTGGGTGCTCATTTACATAAGAATTATAGAAAAACTTGGTTTTCATGGTTCCCTGATGAGTTCTGATAAAGTCAATAATTTGTTCAGGAATTTTCTCTTTTTGGGCCATTTTAACGCCACTTTCAATATGGTGGATTACAATTTGGGCACTCTCCTCGAAAGGCATTTTATGGTGAGGATTTAGCGTTCCTGCCTGATTTTCGGTAAAAAACAGCGGGGAACTTATTTTCCCAATGTCGTGGTACATGGCACCAGCTCTCACCAAAAGCGGATTGCCTCCAATTTTATAAACAGCCTCTTGAGCCAGATTTCCAACCTGAATGGAATGTTGAAAAGTTCCCGGGGCTTTCTCCGAGAGTTTTCGCAATAAGGGGTGATTGGTATCGGCAAGTTCTACCAGAGTAACATCCGATAAAAATCCAAAGAGCTTTTCAAAAACCCATATTAGGGGGTAAACCAACAGCAAAAAACCGCCGTTAACCACAAACCATCCGTATCGTTGGTAATTAATGCCGCTTAAAGCCCCTTCCTGCCAAAGTGCCAGTCCTGTGTAAAACAAACAGTAAGTGAGAATGATAAAAATGGCAGCCCTGACCAATTGCGAACGCCTTACCATGCGGAATAAGCTGAACATAGCAGTTAATCCGGCCGGAACCTGCATAACAGTAAATTCAAAACTGTTTGACGAGAAAAATGCTGATAGTAAAATGGTTACCACATGAAGAAAAAATGCCAAACGGGAATCGAAAAATATCCTCACTATAATGGGTAAAATGGCAAATGGTATAATATAAATAGGAAACAAAGCGTTTCGCGATAGCCGCGCCAAAACCACCATCGAAACCACCATCAGTAATAAAAACAGGACTGATGATAAACTGTTGTAAACATCTTTTCTAAAATAATACATAAACAGTAAAATGAGCACAAAAAATAGCGCTACAATAACTACTTGTCCGGCAAGAATATATGTTCTGCTATCGCCCCGACCAAGGCTGTTTTCATATTCCGATTTTAACGAATCCAGAATTTTAGCCGTTTGTTCGTTAATAATTTCTCCGGTATCAATAATTCGCTGTCCTGATATAACTATGCCACTGGTCAGGCTCATGTTTCTCAATAATGTTTGTTTTTCCTGCTCAGTACGATCGGGTTCAAAAACAATGTTGGCTTCAAGGTAACGGTTTAGTTGTAAATCGCTGATAAGGTTGTCAATTTCAGTTTGTTTAATGGGTGTTCTGGCGGCAATGTATTGGTAAATACGGTTTGCTAATTTTCGGTATGCCGACTGGTAATTCAGAAACTCAGAAATTTCGTAGGGTTCGGCAAAGTTTCCACGAGCCACCATTATTATCGATGAAGCCTGAATCTCTGCCATATTTTCAGGCAGAGTGATTAACCCTTGTTGATATATTTGATGCAGCATGGATTCGGTTTCGTTTTTAATGCCTCTGATTATGGCATTTGAAGGATGTTCACCAGAACCGGATTTAAGAAATGGATATTTATCAATACGCTCAATAATATCTTGGATAAACTCATCGTTAAATCTGGTAATAACGGTATTTTCAAGCGTGGTGTCGATACTAAAATAGGGTTTAAAATTTACCAGAAGGTTCTCACGTTCACTTTTAAGTTCGGCTTGACTTTTGTATATAGGAAAATCAAAAGGTGCAATAAGGGTGGCATGTCGCCATGGTTTTCCATGTTCGTATTCGTAACGGAATTTTCCCTGACGTGGGAAAATATACACAACCAACAGAACAGCAGCTGAAAATAAAAGTATGCGATAGATAGCTTTGGAATATTTTTTTAATGTTTCGGTCATGGTTCATGTTTTGCGTAGAATTGTTCTAAAATAAGCAATTTATCAGTTTTTTTTGATGTTTTGCCACAAAGAATCTTGTTGACGATGGTTCAGTATTTACTTTTGTGTAAATTTAAAGAGATATTGAATAAACAGAAATAAAGAGCGTTGGTTTTTTAACTCGAAATAGTCAGTTTAGAATTTAGATTATAGCTGTTTTTCTTTTTTCGTAATTTAAATTTGAATCATGATGTTTGATGTAATTGATTTTTAATTAGTTTGATAATTGTATTATAATTAAAATACACATTTGTTTAAGGAGTTTCAAAGTTGAACACTTTACAAAATTTTTACCTAACACAAGTTTTTATTAACCAAATTTACCTGTATGGCAGGATCGATTTCCCCTTTTGGGGCTATTGCTGTGAGGTTTGAGCCTTCTGAAAATGCAGCCTTGGAAACCCAAATTCTTTTTGGCGAAGTTTTTTATGTTACCGAGCAAATACCCGGCTGGTGTAAAGTTCGATTAGAGCATGACAATTATGAAGGTTGGATTGATGAGAAACTTTATATACCGGCTACCGATAAGCAAATTGAATTATGGTTGACCCAACCCGGCATAATTGTACCGGTGCCCTACATTAAGCTGATACGTGAACCTGAAAAATCAGTTCAGATATTATCTGGTGGTAGTCGTATTGTGATGAATGGCGATGACCGTAACAGTTTTGTTATTGGAAAACAGGAGTTTTATCTGCAGGGTATCATCAATGAACGAAAACCTAATCTTGAAGAGGTGGCCAAAGGCTTTTTAAATACGCCTTATTTGTGGGGAGGACGTACTTTTTTTGGCATTGATTGTTCGGGTTTAACACAGGTAGTTTTTAAAATTATGGGGAAAAACCTGCCGCGCAATGCTTCGCAACAAATTGATTGTGGTCATATGGTTAGCTTTGTGGAAGAAGCGCGTGCCGGCGATTTGGCATTTTTCGATAATCCGGAGGGTGATATTACTCATGTTGGCATTTGTCTGGGGCAGGGGCGAATTATACATGCCAGCGGCGAAGTTCGTATGGATCATTTAGATCATCAGGGTATTTACAACCGTTCGTTACAAAAATATACGCATCATTTGCGAGTTATTAAGCGTGTTATTGAGTAAATCAATTATGGCATATTGTTATCCTTATCCAAGACCAGCGGTTACAGCCGATCTTGTAGTATTTGCCAAAACAAAACGAGGACTCAAATTATTGCTTATTAAGCGGGCCCATGATCCATATAAAGGGATGTGGGCACTTCCCGGAGGTTTTGTTGATGAAAATGAAGCTTTAGAAGATGCTGCAGCCAGAGAATTGCGCGAAGAAACCGGCCTAACCAACATAAAATTGATGCAGATTGGTGCTTTTGGTACTCCTTTTCGTGATCCTCGCGGGCATACCATCTCCATAGCTTTTATGGCTTTTATAGACGAAGAATTGCAGGCTTTGGCAGGCGATGACGCTCAGGATGCGCAATGGTTTTATATAAGCAACCTTCCGCCACTGGCATTCGACCATGACAATATTATTCAAAAGGCTATCAATTGGCAGGAAGCGCGTTTTGGGGTGAAATAGAGTAAGAAAGATAGAAATTATTAGTTGTGGATTTATAATCCGAAAGTTGTCAACTGTTGTTTCTTAGTTGTAAATTCTTTGCCCTAAGTCCCATGCCCTAATCCCTATGCTCTACGCCCTACGCCCTTAGCTTTCTGCCATTAAATCAACGAATCTCTTAAAATTAATAACGACTCGGGGCCTTTATTAAATAATAAATCGAGCATACTGAGGTTGCCTGTAAAACCAAGTTTTTCTCCAAAAACCTGTCGGTAAGGTATAATCCGAAAATCGTTGTCAATATTTTGTTCTTTTTTGGGATGGATAATCTCCCGGAAATCATTCAGATAATAATCGGTAGAGTGATACTCGTTGGTAAGTGAAATTTTGGTCGACAAACCTAAACAATCCAGAATTATTTGAACCGATTGCAGATTCATATCCAGAAGATATTTCCATTTCCTTTTAAATATGGCCTCAACATCCATGTCGTAATACTGGAAATAGGGTGATGCATTATACGCAGAAACTATTGATTTCCAGTGAAGTTCCTTCCATGGCGTATCGTAGGAAACCAAAACATCTTTTGTACAGATTTTTGTACCCGATATTTTTTCAACCGGCACTGATAAGGGCATAACCCCATTGGCCCCAAGAATCAGGTATCTGTTTCGGTAGGTTTGACGTGAATAATGACAATTCGCTTCTATAAGAGCATCAGAACCTTCAATGAGGTGCGAGAAATAGCGAATTGGTGGAAATAAAGCAGGGCCAAAAACAGGAACGCTAGTTACCGGCATCTTCTGAATCATCATTTTGGTTTTCAGCAGGAGCTTGGCTGTCAATAGATTTTTCAGCTTCCTTATGTCTAATTTTCACAAAAGCAAACAATGCTCCGGCAATAAGCCCTGCCAAAAAAGTTAATGCCAATAAAATCGCCAATGATACATTAACGGTTTTAAAAATTATAACCACCGGAATGGCGCCTGAGTTCTGAACTGAAAAAATTACCAGAATAATAGCCAGAGTTATAAAAACCCAGAATGAAATGTTGGTCGATTGCTTCATTGTACAATTATTTAATAGGTTAATGGACTGCAAAATTGAAAATTAGATATTTAGATGAAAGAAGGATAGATGAGATATTTAAGATTTTGAAGATTTCTTCGTGTATTTACAGGCCTATCCATCAGTCTATTCATCTTATCCCGATACCCGGGATTTCGTAAACTTCAAATCTTATCATCCTAATAAAATATTCAATATAAAATTTTGACAGTTTTCAATTCAATGTCGTTTAGTTAAGAAAATTTATTGCTACTCCATCTACCCCTTAACCCACTGAAGGGGGAATTTTCAGGGCATCTTGTAAAGTCCCCTTTAGGGGATTTAGGGGTAAAAGAGCTTAACTAAACGACATTGGTTTTTAATTGTCTAATATGTATTCGCAAACAATTTTTCAATCCTGTCCACATCGTCATTTACAATTGAAATATAATCTTTTGGAACATAATTTTCAAGCGTGCCACAAACATTTGTTGCAAAAGCAATAGCAGTTGCAACCATTTTATCCCATATTACTGGTTCTAAGCTTATTAAATTTTCCTTATTAACCTTTTGTGTTAATAGGCCATGAACAAGCCCTGCATTGAAATTATCGCCAGCCCCTATGGTACTCACAGGAGTTATTTCAGGAGTGGGAAACCATTTTTGATAATTGGAAGACTTTAGATAAACCCCTTTTGAATTAGCAGTTACAATAACGTTGGAGCAGAATGAGCTTACCTTTTCAGCCATTTCAGCCTCATTGTCAATGCCGTAAATATTTCTGAAATCTTCGTTGCTACCCCGTACAATATGAGCCAGTGAAAAATTTTCTTCAATAACATTTAACAGCCCGTTGGTTTTATGCGAGTGGTGTTTACGGTAATTTGGGTCGTAAATAATAATAGCGCCTTTTTCTCTGGCAGTTTCCAGATAATTTACCAGTTGTGGCCGAAGCGATGGGTTTAATGAAAAGAATGAGCCGAACAATACAATGTCATTGGGTTTAAAATCGGGCATAGTGCCTGTTAACGATTGAGCTGCATAATCCTTAAAAATCTCATATTCAGCATCGTTGTTCTCGTTTAAAAAAGCCAATGCTAAAGGAGAACGGTTGCCATCGCGGCGAAAAAGAAACTGGTCTGATACACCGTTAGACACCAGAAACCGGTCAATGGTATCGCCAATCCGGTCGTTACCGGTTTCACTTACCAAATATACCTGATGTTTCAATCGGCCAAGCGACACAATTGAATTTAACGTGCTGCCTCCGGCTACGGCATTAACGGGTTGGTCGTTTTTAAAAATAATATCGAGCAGAGCTTCACCAATACCATAAACTTTTCTCATAACTGGAATAGTATTGAAGGTTTACTTTACCAGTTTGGAAATGGCTTTAAATGCATCGGTTCCTGCAAAGCGGCAAAGTTCAAAAAGTACCGACTCGTAGCTTGTTACTGTAATGCCCAACTGAAGCATCCGGTTTATGGCAATGCGCTTGTTTTCAGGATTTCTTGATGCCACACAGTCTTCAATTACAACCGGCCTGTACCCTTTTTCAAGTAAGTCGATGGCAGTTTGCAAAACGCATATGTGCGATTCAATTCCGGCTAAAATTATAAATTTAGTTTCTATTGGATTAATTAAGCTCATAAAAGAGGGCTCATCGCAGCAGCTAAAAGCAATTTTTTCGGAATGGGGGCACTCTTTCACCAAAGTTGAAATTTCAGCAACGGTTTCGCCCAATCCTTTTTTATACTGCTCGGTTACTTTAATTGGTACATTGAGTATTTTCAAGCCTTCAATAAGGATTTGCAGGTTTTTTAATAGTTGCTCATTATTATAAATATGTGGGTAAAGACGTTCCTGAATATCAACTACAACCGCTATAGTTTCTTCTTTTATAATTCTCATAAATTTATAATATAATAAATTACTGAATTTCAATTGATTTAAAAGCCGACAGGTCGAGTTTGTCGTATTTTTTAAAGAACTGATATAAGCTCTGGGCAATTTCATTCATGCCACCTTCAACTTCCGATTCAATATTGAGAGGTATTACCGGGTCGTGCAAAGACAGTCGCAAGAGAAACCAGCCTTTCTGGTTTGGTATAGTGCTGTTAATTCTAACACCTTCAAAATTATCGGGGGCAATGTCCCATCCTTGTTTGCTTCCGGCTAAAAGTCCCAGATCCATAATTACCTGCTGCCCGTATTCTTTAAAATCGGGAGTTTTAATAGGGATTCTGAATTCGCTGCTTTCAACCGCTGCCGGCAAATCCTTAATCAGGTAAGCCAGATTTTTTCCTTGCGGTCGAAGTTTAGCAAGTGTAATTATCAATTTGGTAGCCAGATAAGCGCCATCGTCTAAAAAATAATTTTCTTTTAAAGCGGCGTGCCCCGAAGTTTCAATGGCCAACCATGTTGGTTCACCCTCACGGTTAAGCCGGATGGCTTCGTTGATAACATTTTTGTAACCTCTTTTGTAGCGGTGATGGCGCCCCTTAAGATGTTCCTTTATAAACCATGCCAACCCGTTGGAGGTAATAGAATCAGTAACGATGGTGGTACCCGGATGTTCTTCTAAAACAACTGCTGAAATAAGTGCGATTAGCGCATTGCGGTTAATGGGAGAACCATTGCCGGCAACCAAAGCCATACGGTCAACATCTGTGTCGAAAATAACGCCCAAATTGGCTTGCGATTCTTTTACAGCCCTGACTATAGACGACATGGCTGTTGCATCTTCCGGATTGGGAACATGATTTGGGAAGCGTCCATCGGGTTCAAGATACTGGCTGGCTGAAATGTCGGCACCAAGCGGCTCTAATACTTTTGTGGCGTAAAAACCCCCGGCCCCATTGCCGGCATCTACAACAATTTTTAATCCTTTCAGAGGCTGATTATAGTTCTCGCTACTGTTAACCTTGCTGCGCACCATGTCAACAAAATGATTGGCATAAACATCCATAAAATCCATTTCCGAGAAGGATCCTTTCGTGGTCTTAAAAGAATCGTTGCTTTCGGCTAAATTCAATATGGTAGTGATGTCAGCTTTATCAAGGCCTCCATCGCGGGTGAAAAATTTGAGTCCATTGCGATTGAATGGCAGGTGGCTGGCTGTGAGCATGATGGCTCCGTGCATGGGATTATTGCCCATAACTGTACTCATAAACATGGCAGGGGTGGATGCCAGACCAAAACTGTACACCTCAATGCCACATTCGGTAAGGCCTTCGGCAACTGCTTTTAACAAGGCCGGGCCTGAAAGCCGGGAGTCCATACCAACCGAAATACGTACAGATTTTTCCTCTTTGTATTTTTGCTTTAGCCAGACAGCAAAGCATTCTCCCAGTCGTTTAGCTACAGCGGGGGTTAGATCAACGTCTTCGTTTTTAATTCCTTCCATGGCAACGCCTCGAATGTCGGAGCCATTCTGAAGTTTTTTCCAGTTTATTTCAGTCATAACGGATTTACTTTTTATCAGAAATTGCAGCTTTACGCGATTTATCACCCAGATATCCACCATGGTGACGTAACGAGTAATCGTGGTTTGAAAAACCAATTTTTTTCATGAGTAAAACCACCAGGATATCGCCAATAACAGTCATTACAGTAGTAGAAGTTGTTGGCGTTAGCCCTAAAGCACATACTTCGCGGGGATTTCCGGTTGAAATACAAACATTGGCTTCACTTGCCAGCACCGAATCTGGATTTCCGGTGATAACAATAAATTGGATATTGGGACGTAGGCCTCTGGCCAAATCCACCAATTCAATAATTTCTCTGGTTTTGCCCGAATTGGATATGAGCAGCATGATGTCGTTTTCCTGAACCACGCCTAAGTCGCCGTGCTGTGCTTCGCTGGGGTGCAGAAAAACGGCTGGTGTTCCGGTGCTGCTAAACGTGGTTGCCATATTTATGGCAATTTGCCCGGCTTTTCCCATGCCACTGGTAATGAGTTTGCCATGATTATTATGCACCTGATGGTGTATAAGTTTAACCGCTTTTTCAAAAGCATCGGTAACGGGGATGTTTTTTACAGCTTCTGATTCAATAGCGAGCAGTGTTTTTATTTCTTCTAAAATCATTATGTTGGTTTTATCTGGTGTTCGTTTGGTGTACGATTAAATTATTAATATAGATTTAATAAGGATTGACCTGCCTGCAGGAAGGCTGGTGCGATATTCAAGATTATGACTAAATATTTCCTTACTTACAATCTAAGTCGTCTGTTTTATGTCAACTCTATCATTTATCCTATCTTGTTCTCATACCTGTTGTGATTTTGCCACCTTCAACTCTGGTTATTCTAAAAAGAATTTAGAATAGTCTCTGAACGTTTTCAAAGCGTGAATGTGTTGCTATTGAACACAGTTAAATATGAGCAAACATTCGGTTTTATTACAAAGGTATTATTTTTTGCCCCAAATTGAGCGGAATTGAGGTTTCAGTTTTTGATAGTTTAGCTTAAGATATTATCGTTCAGAAAGAACATTTTATTTGCAAATAAGTTTGCTTATCAAAAAACAATCGTTCTATTGTTGCATGGTTGTTTTTTTCGAGAATAAAGATGTTTATATTTGAAAAAACAAAGATAATTAGATATGATACGTCAGCATTTTTTACGATTACCCGAAATGGCACGGGGTTTTCATTTAATTACCAGCTTTATTGAATCGCAGGTTGGAACGCTGCCCAAAGAAGGATTGCTTAATATATTTTTGCAACACACTTCGGCAGGTTTGGCATTGAATGAGAATGTTGATCCTACTGTTCGAACCGATTTTGAAACCATCATGAACAATATTGTTCCTGAAAGCCGCACTTTGTATAAGCACGATATGGAAGGGCTGGATGATATGCCTGCGCATGTTAAAGCGTCGCTGATGGGGCAATCGCTTACCATACCAATAGCCAATGGTCGCCTGGCGTTGGGCATGTGGCAGGGAATTTACTTTTGCGAGTTTAGGAATTATGGCGGCCCCCGGAATATTGTGGTAACCGTTTATAGTTGAGGTATTGGATGACTATCAATAAAGAAGTTAAACGTTGTATTATTACAGGTACGCAGCGATTCTAAATCACACTATGAATAGTTTGTGCCTTTTGTGTATTGATCTGCTGAAATCTGCGAGAAATTGGGCCATTCTATGTCTACACTGAGTAATGGTTTGAATTTGTGAATCAATTAGTTTTTTTCAGATTATTTTATTCCGATAAACCGGAACTACGCAATGCTTCGCATCTAAAATCCTAATAATCTAAGGATCTCTTGAATTACGTCTGACCAATTATCTGATTCCAGATATCAAACAATTCTAAAGTTCCGGGCAAAACCAAAGCAGCACCTTCGTTAAGCAAAACCTCATCGGTTAAAATGCCTGTATTCACCGCAATGGTTGTTAATCCTGCCGCAACAGCCGATTTAACTCCCATAGGGGCATTTTCAATTACAATCACCTCATCCTTTTGACATCCGGCTTTTTCAAGTGCCATTAAATATGGTTCGGGGTCGGGCTTTCCTTTTTTTACGTCAAATCCGCTCACTACAGCATCATCAGCGATGTTAAAATCTTTTTGTAGTCGTTGGATGAGTGATGGCTGTTTCGAACCTGTTACTACCATCACCTGAATGCCAGCCTCAATGGTTTTTTTTATAATTTCCTGCATGCCAGGCAAAACAGGCGCCTCGGAAGCCTGTTGCATTAACATGGTTTTATGGTCGTAAATGGATTGAATATCGTGTTCGGTGGCTTCACGGTTTCCGTATTGCCTGAATGCAATTTCGATGGTGCCGGGACCGGTGCGCCCTTCGTTCAGGTAGGCATCGTATGCCGGAAAGTGAATACCTGCTTTTCTAAAGCTTTCAACCCAGGTGCTGGCATGGTTTTTCATGGAGTCGTACAACACACCATCCATATCAAAAAATACCGCCTTGAGCGGCTTTGGTAATTTCAAATTGTTTATCATGGTGCAAAGATGGCAAAAAAGTTATTCTTTTAAAAATGACAGGAATAGGGAGTTATTAGTTGATAGTATAATTGTTATTAGGCAGAAGGCAGAAGAACGGAAACCGGAGATGAAGCAACGCGGAATTCCGCGTTGCGGAACAGGAAACTGAAAACTGGAAAGCGGAGAATGGAGGTAGTCTTTATTAGTTCAATA
Source organism: uncultured Marinilabiliaceae bacterium (assembly GCA_964521525.1). GTDB lineage: Bacteria > Bacteroidota > Bacteroidia > Bacteroidales > Marinilabiliaceae > CALEUX01. Next base: position 22,149 of record CAZFTD010000004.1, read on the forward strand.
GTTCATAGTTATTTAGTTTGTAAGGTAAAGAAGATAAACCCCAAAACCTTGAACAGTGGCAGAAATTATTACATTTATTCTTAACAATAGTTCATTGAAAAATTAATATATTTCAAGTTTTTAAGCAGTTTCCTTTTTCAAAATAATAACGAAATTATAAACCGTGAATATTTCAATTGATTCAGAACTAAAAGCCTTATTCCCCGGGTTAAAGATAGGCTGTGTGTTGGCATCTGTTAAAGTGGAGCCATCGGACCAAAATTTAACCAACGAAATGAATCGGGTTTGTAAAGAATTGGAAGAGCGATACACTCCTGAACTCATCCGGAATCATCCGGTTATTGAAATGACCAAAGCAGCCTACCGGAAAATGGGACAGGACCCAAACCGTTACAGACCTGCTGCAGAAAGCTTGTTGCGGCGGATTGCATCGGGTAAAGGGATTTATTTTGTTAACAATATGGTGGATATTCTGAATCTGGTGTCGATCCAAACGGGCTTTTCGATTGGAGGATACGATGCTGATAAAATTTCGGGCAATATTACCTTTGGTATTGGTGGGCATGGTGAACCTTACGAAGGAATTGGGAGAGGTGTATTAAATATTGAGTATTTGCCGGTATTCAGGGACGATTTGGGTGCTTTTGGCACTTCTACCAGCGACTCGGTACGAACTATGGTGACTCATGAAACCAAAAGATTTTTGATGGTATTCCCAATGTTTACTGGTATCATTAACGAACCTTTGCAATCCATTAATCTGGCAGCGCAATTACTTTTGGAGTATGGGCAAGTATCAGATTGTGAAACCTATGTTATTTAAAATAGTTTAGGCAGTTGTTTTTCGGTAGCAATGTTTTTTTATTATAGGGGGTGGTTGTATTTTTACATCCAGTTTTAATTTTTAATGATTACACATGGTTGAAATTTGTGCCATCGCATCGGGCAGTAACGGCAATTGCTATTATATTGGAAATGGGGAAGATGCTGTTCTGGTTGATGTTGGAATTAGTCGCAGGCAGGTACTGGAACGGATGGCGAAGAAGGGGCTTAATCCCGCTAAAATAAAAGGCATTATAATTTCTCATGAGCACAGCGACCACTTTCGCGGTGTTCGGGTACTCAGCAATAAACTGGGAGTACCGGTTTATATGACTGTGAAAACCCTTGAGCGAAGCTGGCACCCCGACCGGCCCGACAAAATAGTTGCTTTTATGCCCGGCGATAGGTTCTCCATAGGAAGTTTTACCATTTACACGTTTTCAAAGAATCATGATGCCGCCGAACCATGTAGTTTCCGAATTGAACACAAAGGTATTAATGTAGGAGTATTTACCGATATTGGTTCTGTGTGCAACAATGTGTCCGAGCAGGTTGGCTTGTGCCACGCTTTGTTTATGGAATCGAATTACGACGAGCGTATGCTGTGGGACGGACCATATCCATATCATTTAAAGCGGCGTGTTGCAGGAGATTTGGGACACTTATCGAATTCGCAGGCTTTTACACTGGTGGAGCAACATCATCATCCCGAATTAAAAGTGGTTTTTCTTTCGCATCTATCGCAGGAAAACAACCGGCCTGATATTGCAGCTGCTACTTTCAAACCTCTTGAAAATAAATTTGATATTAAAGTTACCAACAGGCACGCTGCTGGCGAAGTATATTGTATAGATTAATTTTAATAACAACTGATTATGATTATTGATACACTTGAAAATGCCTCGCGCTATTATATGCTGCATCCTTCAATGGAACTGGCATTCGATTTTTTGGAATGCATCAATGCGGATGAATTCCCTGAAGGGAAAACAGAGCTTGTTGGCACTCATTTATACGCCAACGGGATGGTACGCGAAACCAAAGATTTTGCCGAGTCCATTTGGGAATCGCATGAAAAATATTTAGACATTCATTTTTTGGTTGAGGGCGACGAGCGTATTTTTTATGGCCCCTATGAAAAAATGAAGGAGGTTATACCTTATAATCCTGAAAAGGAAATTACTGTTTTTGAGGGCAATGGAACAGAAGTTTACTTCCCCAAAAATGGGTTTGTAATATTTTTCCCTGGCGAAATTCATAAAGCTCTGGTTCATACCGGAATGCCCGAAACCGTTAAAAAAGTTGTGATTAAACTTGGCCTTGAAGAGTAAGGGTAGAAATAGTTTGAAAACCGAAAACAGAAAACAGAATACCGGAAACCGGAAGTTGAAATTTTATAGTTGAAACAACAAACCCGCAAAGCATTGATTTAAAATCGTTAGCTTTGCGGGTTTTGTTTTTTACCCTAAAAGGTCTATCGTTTAGTTATTGCGATAGTTTCTGTTAAATTGAGGTTTGCGTTGTCCTTCTTCTTTCGGGCGAGCTTTTTTAACTACGATGTCACTATTATCGTATGTGCATTCGTTTAATTCTTTAATGGCATTGTTAGCGCTATCAGCACTTTTCATCTCCACAAAACCAAAACATTTAGATTTGCCGGTTTCTTTGTCCATAATCACTTTGGCTGAAACAACTTCACCATACTCGCTGAACAGGTCGTTCAAATCCTCGCTGGTGGTTGCGGCACTCAGCTTTGCTACAAAAAGATTCATAAATATAAAATTAAGAAGTAAAACAATTAAAATAGAGCGGGAGAGCAAAGCAGGGCTAAATTGAATTAGAAGATGCAATACTGATTCTGTCTATTTGATGGTACAAAGTAACTCCTTTTTTTTGGTTATTTAGATACCAAGGGTTTTTATTTATGTTTTTTTAGTATTTACCCGGTTACTTCTTTTGTTGCAAAATCAGCCAATCCTGCTATCATATCTTTATTTAAGAAAGGTTTTTGAGGAAGTTCAAAAACCAACTCATCGTTATTGGCAGTTTGGAACTGAAAGCCGGTTTTTTGCAGTAATTTTATCGAAGAAAGGTTCTGATAATCTACCAGTGCTTCTATTTTTACGTTGTAATTATCATTAATCCAGTTTATAAATGCTTTTACCGCTTCAATGGCATAGCCTTTTCCCTGATAGTTCTCATTAAAATGATAACCAATTAATATACGAGCCTCCTCCTGACGCATATAAAGGATGCCAATGGTGTTGTTTTCCGGAACCAACGCAACGGCAAATTCCTGTTCATGATAATTGGATTCGTAGTTGGCAATGATGTCATTAATGTTTTGAACCGCATCTTCTTCCGTAATTGGCAGAAAATCGTCGTACAAAGCAATGTTGGGATTGCCGAAAATTTTGAAATAAGCTGTGTAATCAGAAGTGGTTAAGTTTCTGATTAACAGCCTTTCGGTTGGTATTTGTACTTTGGAAAGTTCCGGTAATGTGTTCACCTTTTCTTTTATATTTACTTAATAAGTCCGCTTCGTTCGAGCAAAGGTTGTATCGACGGTTCATGACCTCTGAAATTCACATACAACGTCATTGGGTGCTCGGTACCACCTTTCGATAAAATGTTGGCTCTGAAACTTTCGGCAGTTGTTTTATCAAAGATTCCGTTTTGTTTAAAAAGGGCGAATGCATCAGCGTCAAGAACTTCGGCCCACTTGTAACCATAGTAACCGGCAGCGTATCCGCCATCGAAAATATGAGTAAAAGCGGTGCTTAAGCTGGTTCCCTCAACAATTGGGAATAATTCGGTACGCTCCATGGCCTTTCTTTCAAAAGCAATAACATCCGAAGGTATTTCGTTTGTTAAATTGTGCCATGCCATATCGTTGAAACCAAAACTGAGCTGACGAACAGTAAAATATCCGCTTTGGAAGTTACCGGCAGCAATAATTTTATCTACCAGTTGGTCGGGAATGGTTTCACCAGTTTCATAATGCACAGCCACCTCTTGCAGCCATTCTTTTTCGCGCGCCCAGTTTTCCATTATTTGCGATGGAAGTTCAACAAAATCGCGGTAAACATTGGTTCCCGAAAGGCTTTCGTAATTAACAGCGCTCAGCATTCCATGCAATCCGTGACCAAACTCGTGGAGAAAAGTGGTTACTTCATAATAGGTTAATAGCGAAGGTTTGGTCTCAGTGGGAGCTGTGAAATTGCAAACCAGCGAGATGTGGGGGCGTGAGTCGGTTCCGTTTTCGGTGAACTGTTCTTTATAAGAGGTCATCCAGGCGCCTCCCTGTTTACTGCTTCTGGGATGAAAATCGAGGTACAACACCGATAAAAATTTCCCATCTTTATCAAATACCTCGTAGGCTTTTACGTCAGGATGGTAAACTGGTATTGCTGGATTATGCTTATAGGTTAATCCCCAAAGTTTATTGGTAAGGTTAAATATTCCATCAGTTACTCTGGTCAGCTCAAAGTAGGGTTTCACCATTTCATCGTTCAAATCGAACATAGATGATTTCAGTTTCTCGGAATAATAGGAAAAATCCCATCGCTGCAATGGCTCATTAAGTCCCTGGGTTTTGGCAAAGGCAGCCACTTCCTTTACATCATTTGATGCAAATGAAAAGGATTTTTCAAACAGTTCATCAAGGAATTTATTTACTTTTTCGGGCGATTGGGCCATGCGTTCTTCAAGTACATAATCAGCATGCGATTTGTAGCCTAAAAGGCGGGCTTTCTCAAGCCTTAGCCGGGCCTGTTTCAGAATGTTTTCTTTGTTGTCGCGCTCGTTGTTTCGGTTGCCACGCGATGAATATGCTTTAAAAAGTTCTTCGCGGAGTGCACGATTGTCGGCATATTTCATGAAAGCCAGATAGCTTGGTGCCTGAAGGGAAAATAGCCAGCCTTCTTTATTTTCTGATTTTGCCAGCATGGCAGCGGCCTCTTTCACATGTTCGGGCAATCCTGCCAAATCGTTTTCGTTGGTTATATGCAGGCGGTAGTCGTTGGTTTCGGCCAATACATTTTCTCCAAACTCAACTGTAAGTTTCGATAGATCACCGGTTATTTCGCGGTAGCGCTTTTTATCCGATTCATTTAAAAGTGCTCCCTGGCGCACAAACGCTTTATAAGTATTATTTAAAAGCATTTGTTGCTCTGTTGACAGGTTCAGCGTGTCTTTGCTATCGTAAACCTGTTTAACTCTATTGAATAAGGCTTCGTTGAGCCAGATATCGTTGGCATATTCCGACAACAAAGGCGAAACTTCACGGGCGATGGATTGAATATCTTCATTTGTTTCGGCTGAGTTGATATTAAAAAAGATATTGCTAATCCGTCCTAAAAGTTTTCCCGAATTCTCAAGCGTTTCAATGGTATTACTAAAAGTAGGCGCGGAACTGTTGGCTATAATGGCTGCAATTTCGCTTCTGCCTTTTTCCATTGCAGTTAAAAATGCCGGTATGTAATGTTCCGGTTTAATATCATTAAATGGAGCCGTTTGGTAGGGGGTTATAAAATCTGATAATAGAGGGTTTTTCTGATTCATGCTTTTATTATTTTTACACGATAATAACAATCCTGCTATAAGCAAACAGGCTAAGATTTTTTTTAATAGCATAACTGTCTTTTTAAATTTTTGTTTGTTTAAGTTATAAGTCTTTGTTGGTAAAATGGTTCATCTTTACAAATACCTGAAAAACCCCCAACCAGGAATTCAATTAAATTGGCACTAATTTAGGGTTGACATATAACGAAAAACAATGCAATTTTAGCTATTCAAAATTGAATCACAAAACAGGTAGTTGCCATAATCTTCTTTTTTGGGGAGTGATTTATATATGTAGTTGATAGTGAGTGTTTAATAAATTTATTTTGATTTTTTAATAAAGGTTGTTCGATATGAAACTTATTGTATTAGTTTTTTTTATTTGTCTTCTTGTAGGTATAACTCATCCCGCTTTTGGCATTGAACCTCCAGGGAAAATAATTAATGTTAGTCAGTTTGATGCCACCAATCAGAAAAAACTGACTAAGGCCAATGCTTTAATTGAAAAGGGAAACCAATTTTGGAAGCAGGCACATGATTATGATAGTGAGATAGAAATGTTAAAGAGTGAGTTCCGGTTTGGGAAATCTCAAAAACTTGAGAAGAAAAAGGAACGATTGCTCTTGCAGGCAGCCAATTATTATAGAGATGGTCACAAAAGCCAGTACAAAGTTTTAGAGAAAACCCTACAGAGTAACATTAGGGAGCAGGACTCCAATGAAGCCCGTGAAGCCTTAATGGATGGTGAAGGGTTGTACAAAAAAGCCCGTAAAGTAAGGTTAAATGCCGAAAATCGTTTTAGTAAGGATAAAACCGTTGATTTGATTTATGAAGCGGTAGATTTGGAAAATCAGGCACTATCGGTCATGGAGCGAAAATTCTATCCTCAAAGTACTATTGAACCTTCAAATTCAATCGTAGTAGCCGGAATAGACAACAGTTTAAAGTCAGAAACTATTTCATTTGCCGAAGAGAAATTTGTTCCGGTAATTTCTGCTCAACCTGAAGCGGCAGCAACTATAGCAATTCCTGTTGAGACTCCTCAGGTAATAGCACCAGTTGCAATTGTTGAATCGCCTCCCGCTGTGGTTCCTGTAATAGAGGAACCAGACCCCGAAAAGAAAACTGCACCAGCACCTAAAGAAAGTCCCAAATTGTTTTTCTCAATTCAAATTCTGGCCGATAGGAGCGAAGTTTCTCAAGCAGCTATTTCAAGGGTTTATTCAGGTGATTTGCCCGTGATTTATATGATTGGTGATGGTTGGCACCGCTATATGGTTGGGCGGTTTAAAACACTGGCAGAAGCGCGTCAATCCATGACAAGTGAAGGAATTAAAGGGTTTATTGTGGCTTACAATGGAGACACCCGAATAACCGTTCAGGAAGCTGTTGATTTGTCGAAGAATCATTAAAAGAAAAATAGTATCGTAATCTATTTAAAAAAATGAAAGGGGTGCCGTTTTATGGCATCCCATTTTGTTTTACCTTAGTCACATGGGTTGTATGCTAATTTTAAATACAACATTAAAGGCCTTTTTACATTTAAATATTAAATGGTTTAATTCAGATTCAGGTTGAATCTGTGTAAAGTATCGCATTTAAACTTTCAGTTTTTTAATTTTACAACAATCATTTTAATTTTGTGTTGACGATAATACGTTTTAATATTTCTTAAAAATGATAATTATGAAAAGATTTGTTGGAGTTTTTGTTCTCTTTCTATTGATAATTAGCAGTGTAGATGGACAAAAAAACATTCCTGCTTTTCTCGAATTGGGCAAACACGATGCAAAAATATTGACTGAAGCTTATCTGCGCCCATATGGTGATATGCTTGGAAAAACTTTAAATGGCGGATGGTACAACTCAGCCGATGTTCATAAAGTTGCCGGGTTTAATTTTACAGTTGGCGTGAATATGGCTATGGTACCTGCATCGGGCAGTAATTTTGATGTTGCGGCACTGCTTCCAAAAATGGAAAATAACTGGGGGCTAAAAGATGGTAATCATATTGCTCCTACGGTGGCTGGAAGTATGCGCACGCGCCCTACGCTTACGTTTGAAGATGAGGATGTGTTAACGTTACCAAATGGCTCCGGGTTTGATAAGTTTCCAATGCCTATTGTTCAGTTTGGAGTTGGTTTACCATTCCGAACAGAAATATCTGCCAGGTTTGTGCCCGGATTTGAAATTTCCGATGCCGGAAAGGTTAAAATGCTTGGTTTTAGCGTTAAACATAGTGTAAAAGAGTATATTCCCGGTGTTAAGCGAGTTCCGTTTTTAAGCTCATCTTTAATGATTGGATATACCAATTTTGGAAGTGATTTAGGTGTTGTTTATAAATCAGGTACTAACCAAAAACTGAATATTGACGCCAACGGGTTTACAACCAGGTTGCTGGTAGGAGTTAATTTGCCTGTTATTGCGGTTTATACAGGTTTTGGTTATGGATCGACCACTAGTGATTTCGCACTCAAAGGTGATTATGAAGGAATTGGTTATAACCCGCTAAAGGTGGGTTACAAAACCAGTGGTTTCGATGCCAATGCCGGTGTAAGGTTACGTTTTGGTATTATTGCCATCCACGGCGATTATACAATAGGCGATTATCCAATGGCTTCCGTGGGAATTGGCCTAAGTTTCAGGTGATTGCCTTTTATTTTTACCTACAGAAGCAACGCCGGTTTCAATTAAAAAGGCCGAAATGTTATTGAAATCAATTTTCTTAATGGCATCCAAATCGTTGTATTTTACATTTACTAACCGTCAGTAATCTGTCCATATCCATAAGCGCTTAAATACGAATTATCAGTTTTGAGGATTTTTTTCTTCCCGGTTATATGTTTTGCAATTGTAATTGAAAGATTTACTGCTTCCGAACCGGAACTTAAAAACACACTGGCACCATTTTCAAATCCAATTAATTGTTGAAGTTTAAGTGAAAGCGCCTCGGCAAATTCGTTTCTGAAATGGTAACCATGATGAATAGTGAGCTTAATCTGGTTATTAATTCTCTTAAGTAACTGCTTGTTATTGTGTCCAATATTGCAACACCATACGCCCGATTCAAAATCGATGTATGTTTTTCCATCGGCATCTAATAATTGGCAATCGTTCGACTTTTTTAAGATTTTTTCGTTTGAATGATATAATGGAATAAGTGCGGAATTCATAGTTAAACAGAGTAGTTCCTGACCACAAGTTAACAGGAAAAAGGCAGAAGACTAAAGGCAGAAGACTAAAGGCAGAAGTTGTTTCTATATAGATTTATAGTTTAATAGCTTATTGCTTAAAGCCCTATGCTCTATGCTCTTCGCCATATGCCCTTCGCCCTATGCTCCATGCTCTAACCTCTTCGCTCTAAACTTTAGTCGTTCATTGAAAATCCATTATAGAAAACCACCTCGTCAATTGGTTTTCGTTTTTTTTCTTCAGGTTTAATTGTCTCGGTAGGGTATCCTATCGGAATTAATACTATCGGAACCAAATTGGCTGGCAGTTGGAGGGCTTCACTCACTTTGTCAGGGTTAAAATTGCATACCCAGCAGGTGCCTAATCCTTTTGATGCTGCCATCAGGGTAATATGGTCTGTAGCAATAGAAACATCAATATCGCAGTGGTCTTTGCCATCAGATGGCCTTTTCCACGATTCGCTATAATCGCCGCAAATAACGATAATTTGTGGTGCACCTCCGAACCAGTCTCTTGGGTAAGATTCCCGAATCTGACGCAAAACCAAAGGGTCGTTAACAACGACAAATTTCCATGGCTGATAATTGCACGCTGAAGGTGCCAGTCGGCCTGCTTCCAAAATTTCGAGCATCAACTGATGGTCAATCTTCGTTTTTTGGAATGAACGAACCGATTTTCGCAATTTAATTAAATCAATAAATTCAATGACTTATGCAATTGTGTTAGGATAACAATTCTGAAGAATCTATTTAAATAGTTCGTCAGGCTTTTTTTTAATCAGATGGTAGTGTTTCAAAAGGAATTATCTCGAACCAATTAAAACGTTTTAAAATTAACCAAACACTAATATATTGGCAAACAGAAAAGCATAAAAAAAGGGCCGTGCAAAATGCAATCGACCCTTTTACAACATTATTTAATAAACCAAAAGCATTTAAAGATAATGAAACTTTTCTTTAATTAATTCGATATTTCAATTATTTTTCTCTTATTTTTTTCTATTTTTTAAAATGGTAAGGCTTTCGTTACCGGTAATCAGCTTAAGGTTTTGTATCTTTACCATTTGATTGAATGATTTACAGTTTTACCAATGAATTTTTTATTAGTTTTTTCCTTTAACGCCTTAAAATTTGTACTGGACCGCTTTTTGATTTTCAGTATTTCAATTTTTGCTGTTTTTCTGTGGAGTTGTGAAGGGATTCTTAAACTGGAGCTTACCGGCGATGGAAATATTATTGTACAGAACAGATATATCAATTCAATTAACGAAGTTGAATTGACAGAAGATTTTTTACTGGAAATTATTCAATCGGACACACGCAAGTTGAAGGTTGAGGCGGACTCAAATCTCATGTCATATATAGAGACCATTGTTGAAAAGGAGAAGTTAATCATACAACGCAAAAGTAATTTTGCATTGTCGCCCCGTAAACAGGTAAAAATTACATTAATGGTTGAAAGCCTTGAAAAAGTAGTTGCTACCAGCGGAATTATTGTTTGCGACACGCTTAATTTCAAAAATTTCGAAATTAATAGTTTTGGATCTGCTGATGTTACCAGTCGTTGTATAATTTCTTCTTATTTTTACTACTACACAGAAGGTGGTACTTCCGGCTTGCTAAATGGTTGTTTTGGCACCTTTAAAATAAGACAGGTGGGTTCTGCTGAATCAACACTCTCTGGAAGTGCCGAAAATTTACAAATTATTCAGGAGGGTTCCGGTAAGGTTGAAGCTTACAAACTTAAGGTGCCTGATGTAAGCATTTCGCTTTTTGGTTCGGGTCTTGTTTTTTGTAAGGCCACAGAGCAATTAAAAGTTGATATTAAGGGAAAAGGTCGGGTTTATTTTGTTGGAAGCCCGTTGGTTATTTCCACTATTGAAGGTGGAGGCGCTTTAATTCAGGACAAAGAATAAATTAAATACATCCACAAACAAAACCTTCCGATAACGAATCCAACGCGTCCAACTCTGATTTTATTTCCTTATCGGTTCCTTTGCAATTAGGGCAAACAGGCAAATTCGTTTTCTTATTATAATCAATATCTTTGTTTTTAATGGTTGCTCCACAAACAAAGCAGCTTTTATTTTTTGTCGACTTATTATCGGACATAAAATTCGTTTTGATGTAATTAGTATTACAAATTTATGATTTATATTTCAGATGCCGTTGTGTATGAAGCTGCCAAAATATTATAAGTAAAAAGTTTGTTGAATTAGAAGTATAATTTGCTTTGTAACTAAATACAAGTAAGCAGGAATAAGGCAGAAGTTTAGAGTTTATGGTTGAGGGTTACTAAGGGCTAAGAGCATAGGGCAAAGGGCGAAGAGTTGGCAACTATGAGCTAACACCTAACACCTAACACCTTGTTTAGCATAATAATAATTGTAATTAAATGAAGGTATTGGTTTTATATACGCGTTTGGCAGGTTATTTCATGGCATGTATCCGCGAATTGTCGAAACATGTAGCTGAAATTCATATTGTTTGTAAACCTCCCGACAACAATGCTCCATTTAATTTTGAGTATCCTGAGAATGTTTTCATACATACACGCACAAGTTTTACCAATCAATCACTACTTCGTTTTGCAGAAACTTTGCAACCATCGGTTATTACTTCAAGTGGTTGGAGAGATATGGGATATTTAAAAGTTTGCAAACTAATGCATGGAAAAATCCCTACGGTGCTGCTTATGGATAACCGGTGGCGCAATAGCATAAAGCAGAGTATTTTATGTTTGTTTTCGCACAAATGGTTTACATCGGTTTTTACATCCGTTTGGGTGCCTGGCCCCTCACAAAAAATGTATGCCGTTAAATTGGGCTTTAAACCTGAAGCTGTTTTTGAAGGATTGTTGAGTGCCGACACTGATTTTTTCAGGCAATATACGATGTACAGACTTGAAGGTGGAATTTTTCCACAGCGTTTTTTGTTTATTGGACGCTATAAAAAGGAAAAAGGCATTGATTTGCTCATAAGGGCTTTTATTGAACTTCAAAAAGAGCAACCAAATAACTGGGAACTTTGGTGTGCAGGTACAGGACCATTGGTTAATAAAATTGTGCCCCATCCAAAAATAAGACATCTCGGCTTTGTGCAACCTCAGCATATGCACAATCTTCTCGAAAAAACGGGTGTTTTTATTTTGCCAAGCCGGTTCGAGCCATGGGGAGTTGTGGTTCAGGAAATGGCCGTCGCCGGTTTTCCACTGATTGTTTCTTCCGAGGTTGGGGCCGCCGTCAATTTTGTGGATAATAATGGCTATGTGTTTGTAAATAAAAATGTTGAATCGCTAAAGTTAGCCATGAAGAACATCATTAGCATGAACAATCAACAATTAAAACAGATGGCGGGGAATTCGGCGCAGATTGGCTTAACTCATACCACTCAAAAATGGGTTGAAACAATTTTTAAGATTATTAATAAAAAGGGAGTAGTTTAGTTACCAGATGTTAGCTATTAGTAGCTGGAAACTAAGTCTTAGTAACAAGCCTGTAGAACGAAAATAATGCAATTGACGTATTGATATGTTATATTTATACGTAGTTTATTGTGGAGATTATGGAAACGAAATTATGAGACTAAATGATAATGTTATAGAAAGAGCTAAAAATTATGCACGTAGTCATAGAATTAGTCTTTCTAAGATAATTGAATCTTATCTTGATAGCATTACAAAACAAAAAGAAGAAGAAGAGAAAAAGATTTCAATTACTCCTCTTGTTGAGAGAGCGGTGTGATTAATTTGCCTGCTAAAAAAGAATATCGTGATTTTTTAGCGGAAAAGTATAAATGAAACGAGCCATGAGAAAATCATTCTCAAACAGGCAAATGCCTGAATGGCGAGTTCCCCCGATAAATCGGGGCAGGCAATGTGACCATTAAAAATCAAATTATAGACACATGAAAAAGCTATTTGTTGATACAAATATTGTGATTGATTTATTATCAAGGATAGAACCCTTTTTTGAAGAAGCCGCAGAGTTATTTTTACTTGCAGATAATTATCAGTTTCCTCTTTGACTATTGCAAATACCAGTTATTTATTGTTGAGACAAATGGATTCGAATAATGCAAAATCGGTTTTAAGGAAGCTTAGATTGATTCTTAAAGTTTTGCCATAAGATGATAAGATTATTGGATTAGCTTTAAACGACGACACATTTTCAGATTTTGAAGATAGACTTCAATACTTTACAGCAATTGAAGAGAAGCAAGAATTGATTATTACCAGAAATCTTAAAGATTTTAAAAAATCAAAATTGCCGACAATGACAGCTAAACAATTTATTGAAACGCTTGAATAGAGCCAGTTGCTACACACAATATAACCAATGCTGGGCTCAGAGGTAGCTTGAAAGCTTCTGTTCCGCCCAAAGTTTTGTAACGGTTTACAGAGAAGCCACCCGTAATGCGCCACTGGTCATATTGTAACCGTGTAGCCACAAAGAACAAAAAACAAAAAACAAAAAACTAACGGTTCATTTGTTTATAAACTTCGGTATATTTTTCTGCAAGCTTTTTGGCATCGAATAGCGCTGCATTTTCCAATCCTTTTTTCACAAGGTGTGTTCGTAAATCGCCATCTTCCAAAACCCTGATGATACCTTTACGAATGTCCATAGGATTATAAGGGTCAACCAGATGGGCGCCTTCGCCGGCAACTTCCATCATGGCACCAAAACAACTGGTTATTACCGGCCGGCCGGTGGCTTGTGCTTCAATAATAGGCATTCCAAATCCTTCAAAAAAGCTTGGAAAACAGAGCAGGTCGCACCGGCGGTAGGCGTCAATAATTTGTTCGTCGGAGGCCCCAACCAGATTCTCATAATTAATGCCTTTGCGGTACAATAAATCGCGTTGCGACTCTGACAAACGCCCGGCAATAATCAACCTGACGTTTAATCCGGCAACTGCATCAATAATACCCTCAAGGTTTTTGTTGTACTTGGTGCCTATTACCAATAGTTGGGGAACTTCAGGGAGTCCGTGCTTTGGACTATAGGTGAATCCTGCAGGAAGTGGGTTGGTGATAACATGAATTTTTTCTTTGCTAATACCGGCCCACTCCATAACCTGTTTTTTTGTGTGCTCCGAAATAACAGTAATTGCCTGAGCTCTGCGTGCCGGAAGCTTAACCCAAAACCACCGTAGAATACTGGTTTTAAAACCGTCACTTCGAATCAGTGATTCCAGATCGTGATAGGTAATAACCAGACCTTTTTTTGGAAGGGCCAAAGCAATATAACTGATATCGCCCGTAATATGGTTGATATTTCCTTTGTTTTTCCGGGCTTCCAATAATGCCTTTATGCGCGACAATATGCCTTTATCGCCTGTTGTGAGTTTGTAAATATGGGTATCAACATAGTTCGGAAGGCTTTTAATAATTAAATTAAAAACCCTTTCAATGCTGTGATACTGAGGTTGTGGTTTTCTGAAAAAAAAGGTAACCTGCATATTTCAACGATTAAAAGTAAAATACCAGAATCTCCGGAAATACCTGCACTAAGATAAGATAAATGTTGGTCACTTCATACATTATACTACTCTTCCGCAGTTGAAAACCTGTTTTTTTAGTTGGTTTAAAAGTACTTTCTTTGTAGTTTGTTTTCGAAGGAATGGATAAAGGAGAAAGCGCAATGGGTTTTATAAATAAGATTCGAACGACACAAATAGGTAAGTACAGGCCTCATTATATCCCCAATTTTAAGCTGGCATTTCCGGTTGTTTTGTCGCAGGCCGGTCAAATGGTGGTTGTATTGGCCGATACGCTAATGGTTGGTCGTTTAGGAGCCACACAACTGGCAGCCGCAGCGTTGGCCAATAATATTTTTGTGGTTGGTTTGGTATTTGGTATAGGGATAGTGAGTGGCCTTACACCCCTTGTTGGAAAGGAATTTGGTGGAGGTAATCGTCCGGGTGCTGTAGTGTGGTTGAAACAAGGATTTTTGGTGTTTCCTATAATCGCACTCTTTCAGGCCCTTATAATGGGAGCCGTAGTTATACTATTACCGCAATTAGGTCAACCTGCCGATGTGGTTGAACTAGCCATTCCTTATTATATGGTTTTAGTTTTGTCGATTATTCCATTTCAGATTTTTTCGATTTTAAAGCAATATGCCGAAGGACTTGGAAACACCCGTATTGCCATGATAATAACCATTACGGCCAATGTGATTAATATCATTCTCAACTACATATTGATATACGGGAAGTTTGGTTTTCAGGCTTATGGTTTGATGGGAGCGGGGTATGCCACACTTATTGCTCGCATCATTATGCCATTTATCTTTATTTTTATTTTTTTGAAATTCAATTTCTTCAAAGCCGACCGAATGGAATGTAAAAAAGTTCAGATTAATGTGCGGTTATCGGGGCGGTTGTTGCATCTGGGTATTCCCATTGCAGGCCAGTACGTGGCAGAAGTACTTTCTTTCAGTTTGGGAAGCATTATGATGGGATGGCTGGGTGCAACAGCTTTAGCAGCTCATCAGATTGTGTTAAGTCTGGCAAGTTTTACCTATATGGTTTCATCTGGTTTTGCAGCTGCCACCACCATAAAAGTAAGTCATTTTCGAGGACAAGGAAGTTACACACTGGCACGCCATTCGGTTTTTGCATCGTTGCATCAGGTACTGATTTTCATGGCCGGCAGTGTAACCGTGTTTTGTCTTTTCCGGTTTAAAATTCCTGGTTTGTTTATTGCAGATAGTGAAGTAATTGCCATTGCAGGTTTGTTGATGCTTATTGCCGGCATGTTTCAACTGTTCGACGGTCTTCAGGTGGTAATGTTGGGCGCTTTAAGAGGCTACGAAGATGTTAAAATACCAGTGATTATTATTTTGGTTGCCTATTTTTTAATTGCCTTACCCATGGGTTACCTGATGGCTTTTGTGCTGAAACTTGGGGCAGCCGGAATTTGGATTGGTTATCTTTTGGGATTAATAACAGTTGGAGGGTTGCTATTAACGAGGTTTAGGAAAATATCGAAGGTTTAGCTGTTAGCTGTTAGTTGTTAGCTGTTAGTTGTTAGCTGTTAGTTGTTAGCTCTAAGCTTTCTTCTCTATGCCCTTCACTCTAAGCCCTCAGCCCTTCGCTCTACCCCATTTGCTCTACGCCCTATTCCTCTTTGAGCATTTTTTTGTAAACATCCAGTACTTCATTATCATTAATAATG
The DNA here is from genome assembly GCA_964521525.1 of uncultured Marinilabiliaceae bacterium. GTDB lineage: Bacteria > Bacteroidota > Bacteroidia > Bacteroidales > Marinilabiliaceae > CALEUX01. Next base: position 37,908 of record CAZFTD010000004.1, read on the forward strand.
GATTGGGCCAGAGTGGTGGCACCTTTGCACAACTCATCAAATTGTTCCTGGCTATATTCCGATATAAGCATCATTTTTTTTGTAAAGGCAGACATGGCTGAAAGTGGTAAATCCCAGCCGGCTTGTTTTTCTTCAAGTTTTTGCCAGGGAGTTTGGTCACTGATAAGAACCGGACGGCCTGCCATGAGGCTTTCCAGAATTACGTGCCCGAAATTCTCGCCACGACTGGGTAAATAAAGCAGATGATACTGACTGATAACTGATAAAATTTCGTCGGGAGCAATTACCCCCCGATAGTTTATTTCAATATTTTCGGGCATTTGTTTGATAACACTTTCGCACTCTTTCCAATACTCATGGTTATAAATCTGCCCGTATAAATCGAATATAATTCTCTGTTTACCCGTAGTTTTTAATAGAGACTCCATAGCATACAAGGTGTTTTTTTCAGGCGCAATGCGGGCAACAGAACAAATACGCAGTTGGCCGGGCTTCTTAATAATTGAAGAAAACGATTCGGCTATTTTTTTTGGAAGATTGGGCGCTGTAACTTTTTCACCTTTACAACCAAGGTTGTTGTCAACATCTTCGCCCTCTTTGGCATTGGTAATGTGCCAAACAACGTCTTTGTACAAACCAGCAAGTTTGGCTGCATTTAAGAAAATCCGTTTTTTAACGCTCTTTATATGTATGGCACTTTCGGCCAGCATACCTCTTGGAGCCACAATAATTCGGGCTTTCTTATAAAGTTTGGCGGCAATCAACGGCAGAAGCGAAAATTTGGGCGAATATATTCCATTAATGTAAATGGTGTTAGGTACAACTTCTTTTATCAGCGATTGCCACTGTTTTAAAGAGCAATTTTTCTCACTGGCATAAAAAACCTTTACGCCCTCTTTAAAATCATTCCATTGATTGGATGAAATGTTTTGGTAGGGTTGATGCTCTAAATATTCGGTATCCCGTGTAACTATGTAAAAGTCAAAATCATTATGCAAATGGTCAACCATGTTTGCCATAGAACGCACCGGGCCTCCCGCCTTAAAACCAGGCAGAAACCAATCGATAAAGACCAAAATCCGTTTTTTATTGTTGTTCAAAACTGTTTATTTTAGTTCCCAGTTGTTAGCTGTTAGCTGTTAGTTGTTAGTTGTTAGGTATTAGGTATTAGCTGCCAACTCTTCGCCCTTTGCCCTATGCTCTCCGCTCTTTACCCTAAAATTCTTTTCTTTAAATATCGCACTGTATTTTTTAAAAGGTACCATATCCTGTAAAAGGATAGTTTTTTTCGTTGATTTTTTTGAACGGTTAGTATATTCCAGATAAAACTACATTTATTTCTGAAACCTTTGGTATGCAAAAACCTTTCAATGGTAACGCCATAGCTGTATTCGTTTTTTGAGTTTTCCGTTGTTTGCAGCAAAAGAATTATCGCTTCTATTTCCTTTTCGGCCTCTTTTGATATGGGAATGGACAATGAATTGCCGGGAGCGAGAAGGGTGTAAAAGGAGAGCATCAGTTTAACCGGCTCCCAAACTTTCCATTTTTTGGCTATGGATTCAATGTTGTGAATGGAAATCTGGTTTCCGTAATGTTGCACCAGTGCTGAGAAATCGTAGAACCATCCTAAACGAATGCCGCCCCTGCGGTACGAATAGTAAATATGTATAGCCAGATAAATAACCATTTGCTGCAGATCGATGGTTGAAGCGTGTTTCCCTGCAATGGGCAGTGTGCTTGCCAAAATCTCATCAAGCGGTAAGGTATATTTTAAATTTACAGGGAATAAATTCCGGTGTATTTCAATGGAGCATCCCCTGAAAATAAACGATGGAACATGATGGCCGGTTGGGTCATCAAACAATTGGCTGATATCGCCTTCGGGGTTAAGAAGTTGCCAGGCTTTGTGTTCCTGTCCCGGCGGCACCAGAATGTCGATGTCGCTCATAGGTCTGTAAGCTACATCCTTGTAAACATATGGTGCCAAAAAGCTTCCTTTTAATAATATCGATGGAATTTGATACTCGTGAAGAAGGTTCACAATTTCATCGGCTACCAATTGAAAGGCTGTGTTTCTACCCAAATTAAAGAGATATTCTTTTCGCAATTCCAGCTTGCTGCGAGCTGTAAGGTAATCGGAGAATTGATTGCGATACATGAGCGATGCCAATCCATTGCGCTTGCAGAAGTTGCAGATGTATTGGCTGGCCTCGTCACTAAAAAAATTAGTTTCAATGTTGATATCCCGAAAAAGCACGTTGATAACCCAAAGGTCTTCGTAGGTGAAGAGTGCCTCCAACTTTGAGATTTGTGATGTGCTTTTTGTCATTTTTTATAAATCAGGCAGCATGGTCCATACCCCCTTCAGGCGTTAATACAGGCGGTTCGTCAGGTTCCGGGGCGTCGGGGTTGTACCATTGCATGCGAAACATAACATACTCCAATGCCTTTTTTATGGCAATATTTATGGGGTAAAGATTACAATCAAAGGTAAGATTTAAATTTCTGACAATGGATGAAGTGTCAGAATTAAGCGGAAATTCGTGACTAATTTGGTCGAGCATCTCCTGGTTAAGCCGGTGTTCTTCTTTCAATAATTTACATAGCAGCATTTCGCGTGTGGCATCCTTTTTTAAGCGGGCACCACCTCCAAAAAGCCGGCAAATTAACGGACGAAGGGCATATTCTGAGCAAAATCCCTGTTTCCCGTCTTCCGAGTTTTTTTTATAGAAGATACATGGCTGTTGTTCAATGTTTTCCGTCTCAAGCAACTGAAGTATCTCATCACCCTTTGCATTCATGGCAATTTGAATGGATAGGGGAATCAGTTCAAAAACTGAAACTTCTATTTTTGATGATGGCACATAACAACAGGCACCGCAACCCGACAAGCAATAGAAACCTCTGTTTTTTCGAATTTCATTGGTTTCGTTATCGTATTGCCGGTAAAAATCAACCAGTTGTTGAACACCCTCTATTCCCAGTGAAGGAAATTTTTCAGTTGCCTCAAACATTTTTATAGTTCAGAGTTTTTTAGTTCGAAGTTGTTAGTTGTTAGTTGTTAGCTCTTAGCTCTTAGCTTGAAGCTCAAAGTTCTAAGCTCAATGTTTTTAGCTCAATGTTTTTAGCTCTTTGCTTTCAGCTTTATTCCCTTCTCTCTTTGCTCCAAGCCCTTTACCCTACGCCCTGTTCCCTACGCTCTATGCACTTTGCTCTAAGCCCTTAACCCTACGCCTTTCGTTTATTCTTTCATGTTAACCGGTTTCGAACTGTTTGGAATTATCAGATTCAGAATAACTCCAACAATGGCTGAAAGACCGATACCCGCCATGGAGAAATTTCCAAACTGAATAACGGCACCACCAATACCCACAGTTAAAACAACCGAAATAATAACCTGATTGCGTGTTTTGTTCAAATTAACAGCCGAATCCATCAGTGTTTTAATACCCACACTGGCAATCATACCAAACAACAACAACATAATACCGCCTAAAATACCTGTGGGGATGGATTTTAAAAAGCCACTGATTTTACCAATGAGTGAAAACAATATGGCCGATATGGCTGAGATACGCAAAACCAATGGGTTGGTAACTTTTGTAAGCGAAATGGCCCCTGTAACTTCCGAATAGGTGGTATTGGGTACGCTACCTATCATACCGGCCAACGAAGTGGCTATGCCATCGCCAAGCATGGTTCGGTGTAATCCGGGCTGGCGGACAAAATTCTTTTCAGCCACAGCACTAATGGCATACATATCGCCAACGTGTTCAATAACAGGCGCTATGGCTACAGGAATCATATAAATAATGGCACCCCAATGCAATTCTGGTTTGGAAAAGGTTGGCAATGAAAACCAGGCAGCATCTGTTACTAAAGTGAAATCAACTTTGCCTAAAATTATAGCGACTATGTATCCAACCAAAATACCCATAAACACAGGTATCAACCTCAGCATTCCACGGGTGAAAACAACCACAGCAATGGCCACCATCAGAGAAATGGAAGCCAGTAGCCAGTCTTTTTTCGCCATATCTACACCAACCGATGCCAGTGATAACCCAATAACCATAATTACCGGACCTACTACCACCGAAGGAAAAATCTTCTCAATAAACGATATGCCACGGGTTTTAACCAAGGCTGACATGATGCCATAAACCAATCCCACGGCGATAATTCCCGACAAAGTGCCGGCAAAACCAAACAAACGGGTTGCTTCAATGATTGGTGCAATAAAGGCAAAGCTGCTTCCGAGAAAAACCGGAACCATACCTTTTGTAATCCAATGGAAAATTAATGTTCCTACTCCGGCTGAAAAAAGGGCTATTGAAGGGTCAATACCAACCAATAAGGGAACGAGAACCGTTGCGCCAAATGCAACAAAAAGAAACTGAACTCCTAGAAGGATGTTTTGTGGGAGGTCTTTTATCTGATTCATTAAGAATTTTTATTTGCAAATATATAAGATTTTTTGAATCCAACGAATGAGAGAGGAGACGGCAGGTGTTAGCTGTTAGCTGTTAGTTGTTAGGTGTTAGCTGTTAGCTGTTAGCTGTTAGCTGTTAGCTGCCAGGAACTAGGAATTAACAACTAACAATTTCCTAAATATAAATTAACAAAAAAACCGGAAAACTAATGCTTCCCGGTTTCTCTTTATGTTAAACGAATTGGATTATACCAGTCCTTGAGCCAGCATGGCGTTGGCAACTTTTATAAATCCGCTGATGTTGGCGCCTTTTACATAGTTTACAAAGCCACCATCTTCGGTACCGTTTTTAACGCAAGCGGCATGGATATTTTTCATGATGGATTGCAAGCGTTGATCAACCTCTTCGGCGGTCCATGAAATGCGCATGGAGTTTTGTGTCATTTCCAACCCTGAGACGGCTACACCACCAGCGTTGGCTGCTTTGCCTGGGCCGTAAAGTATTTTGTTGTCGAGGAATACTTTTACGGCTTCGGGAGTGGATGGCATATTGGCACCTTCGGCCACACAGAAACAGCCGTTGCTCACCAGCAACTGGGCATCATCGCCATTGAGTTCGTTTTGGGTAGCACAAGGCAAGGCTATGTCGCACTTGGCTTTCCATGGACGCTGGTTTTCCCAGTATTCTGCTTCGGGATATTTCTCAACATACTCTTTAATACGACCGCGAATCACATTTTTCAACATCATTACATATTGAAGTTTTTCGTCGGTGATGCCGTTTTTGTCGTAGATGGTACCATTGGAATCGGAGAGGGTTACCACTTTACCGCCCATTTGATTTACTTTTTGTACTGCATACTGGGCCACGTTGCCCGAACCACTGATGGTTACTGTTTTGCCTTTGAAACTATCGTTACGGGTTTTGAGCATTTCAGCAGCAAAATAAGTGGTTCCGTAACCGGTAGCTTCCGGACGCAAAGGACTGCCGCCCCAATCTAAACCTTTTCCGGTATATGTTCCGGTAAACTCGTTGCGTAGTTTTTTATACTGTCCGTACATAAATCCTACCTCACGACCGCCTACACCAATATCTCCGGCGGGTACATCGGTGTTTGGTCCAATATGACGGTGCAATTCATTCATAAACGACTGACAAAATTTCATTACCTCCATATCGGATTTGCCTTTAGGATTGAAATCGGAACCACCTTTACCACCGCCCATTGGCAATGAGGTTAAACTGTTTTTCAAAACCTGTTCGTAGGCAAGGAATTTTAAAATACCAAGGTTTACTGAAGCATGAAAACGGATACCGCCTTTGTAAGGGCCAATGGCACTGCTCATTTGAACTCTGAAACCGCGGTTTATCTGGATTTCTCCACGGTCGTCCAACCATGGAACCCTAAACATAACCACTCTTTCGGGTTCGGTCATTCGCTCAAGAATTTTGTTCTTTAAAAGAACCGGATTCTCGAGCACAAACGGAGCAAGGCTCTCAATTACTTCATGTACAGCCTGGTGAAATTCCGGCTCGGCTGGGTTTCTGGCTATTACCCCTGCCATAAAATCATCGATGTAACGCAATACCTGGTTATTCATTCTATAAAGATTAAATAGATTAAGTGATTCTTTGGGATTGTTGCCTTGCATTAAAATATAAGTTAAAGATGGGGATTAACTTATAAATTGTTGAAAATTCCTTGATTTTTTAAGAATACTCTAATAAACCGGTAGGAAATTCACATGTAAAGCGATGACAAAAATAATGTTTTTCACAATATTTACTTATAAAACCATCAAAAAAAATGAATATTTATAATAAATTATTGCAATAATATTCGGTTTTGTTTTTAAAAAATAGTTTGAAGGAAGGGGAAAGGCAGAAGGCAGAAGCCAGGAGAATGGAGGCAGGAAACCGGAAGCAGGAAGCCGAAGTGCTAAAGCACCAGACAATTCGGCGATTATCAGCGGTTCAATCAGCGTTTATCAGCGAGAAATAACGTGTTCTCTGTTTTCTATGCGTGAAATCAATGTAGGTTTCTCGCAGATTTTCGCAGAAGTATTACGCAGATTTTCGCAGACATTTCGGTGTGAATCAGCGGTTTAATCAGCGAGAAATAACGCGTTTTCTGTTTTCTATGCGTGGAATCAATGTCATGCATATTTTTTGTTTCTCGCAGCACACCTCATCTCACGTTAACGTATA
>CAZFTD010000004.1:44558-46673 GCA_964521525.1 uncultured Marinilabiliaceae bacterium
AGATTTTCGCAGACATTTCGTTGTGAATCAGAGTTTTAATCAGCGCTAATCAGCGAGAAAAAATGCGTTCTTTGCGCTCTCTGCGCGAAATAATCAAGAAGCTCAGATGTAATCTCCTAATCTTATAAGTCCTATAAAAATCTTTTATGCCTTATATGGCAAAAATGCATTTGGGTGATTTTGTTTCTCGCAGATTTTCGCAGATATAATACGCAAAACTCGCAGACAATTCGGCGTTTATCAGCGGTTCAATCAGCGTTAATCAGCGAGAAAAAATGCGTTCTTTGCGTTCATTGCGTTCTTTGCGTGAAATAATTGAAAACGATACGTTTAATCAAAGAAGGCTCTATTTTGTCGTTGCTGATAATCGATATTTTAGTTGCATTTTTGTTTTACAAGTATTAAAAGCCAATCGTTATTGATTCCTGAGGTGAGTGGAGTAAATGTTTGTTTGCCTGAGAATAAACCCGATAATGAGGAAGAGTTACCTGTACGCGGATTGTACCATTGAGCCTGATAGGTATGTTTTCTTAGTTTAAGTGTAACAGATTGCCCAACTGATAAGTAGGTGAGTATGTATGAATTGTCTATCGCTTTTGCAGTTCTGATGTGGCAGTCATCGTTACTGTTTGCATTGGCAATGATTTTCTGACATGGTTTTAATTGCTCAAAAGGATAAAGTTCAAATATTTTCCTAAAATGGGCGAGGCTTTTAGCTCCCGGTAATTCCATGGCATCGCGCCAATCGGTGAGACAGGGAATGGCATAACTTCCATTTTTTTCGAACATTTGCCAAATGGCATTGGCCCCATAGGTGTAACCGCATGCTCCCGATAAAAAATTCCAATAGGCATGTATCCTGATATCATAATCGGTAAAGAACCCTTTTGCAAAAAATGATCTGTCTGAAATGGTGTTGTCGACATTAAGGTTGAGGGTTTTGCTTTTATCGGGATTTTGCCAATTGTAATACTCCCAGAATGAAACAGGGATATCTTCATAAGCTGGCTCTGCATCAATAAAAGGTTTACGTGGTTTTGCCCTGTAAAGAAATGCAGCAAATTGATACACCGGATTGAAGCGTTGATTGTGCCCGCTTTGATACATATTAAAATCAAGAATGGCTTCATTTCTTAACATGCCGTAAGAAGTAGTGCCTCCTTGTGGGTGGTATGATATTAGGTGTCGGCCACCGTCACCTGCCCGTAATCCCTTTGCCATGGCTGTCCAAATCTCATTTTCATGTTTGGTATAAACATTTCTGTCGCCACCCAGAATCCAAACAATCGGTTTTTCTTTGTACCGGTTGCCTAAAAACAACCCATAAGTATAGGCATTTTCCCGGTTAAAAATAACCTGTTCACCGCCATTTTTATTGGTCACTTTATCGCCCCAGGTGGGTAACATTCCAATAAACAGTCCCGCTTTGTCGGCTTCATTCACAATAAAATCAACATGGTTAAAATAGTCAGGGTTGGGGTCTGATGGATTGTTGTTAATCAACGGCAAATGTCCGTAGGCGTTTGGAATAGTTAAGCCACCCAACTCAGCTAAAACAACTGCCTGAATAATGGTGAATCCTTTGTTGGCTCTGTTTTTTATATATAATTGAGCATCTTCACGGTTTAGCTTATGAAATAACTCCCAGGCGGTGTCGCCCAGCCAGAAAAATGGCGTGCCATCGGGTTTTAATAAGAATTTTTTGTTTGTGCTAATGCCCAAAGAGCGTTCCTTTAATGATTTTTTTCTGGTATTAATCGTAATTATCTTGTAAATAAGGTAGTTTAAAAAGAATTGTTTTGTAATTGTATATTGATTAAATGATCTGGTTTTTCGTTTGACGAAATGAATCAAACGGGGTAGGGTGATGGTTTTATTGAGGATTTTCACGAGTATATAATCTTGTTTTTAATTTGCCAGGTAGCTTTTCGCACATGGGTAAAGGTTGCCCTAAGCTAACCTTGGATGGTTTCAATTATTAAAGTATTTTCGGGTTCTCGCAGATTTTCGCAGAAGTATTACGCAGATTTCCGCAGACATTTCGTTGTAAATCAGCGTTTTATCAGCGCTAATCGGCGAGAAAAAATGCGTTCTTTGCGTTCTTTGCGTGAAATC
>CAZFTD010000005.1:0-45304 GCA_964521525.1 uncultured Marinilabiliaceae bacterium
TACATCGTTCCGCCGCCCGGAAAAGGCCTTCCTGATCGTCCCAGTTAAAAAAAGTACGCGAAAAAACTTCTTTATCAACATTCAAATACCTGAACGATTTATCCATGGGCGGAGTCCCTATAATTTTTCCGGGATTAAAAATGCCAAGTGGATCGAACACCTTTTTAACGCGCTTCATCAATTCAAAATTGGCCTCTCCCACCATTAATGGGATAAATTCGCCCCGCAACCGACCATCGCCATGCTCGCCACTTAACGAACCATTAAAACGTTTAACAATACCGGCTGTTTCTTCTGCAATGGTTCTGAAGAGATGAACATCCGCAGCATCTTTCAGATTTAAAACTGGCCTGATGTGTAGCTCTCCGGTTCCTACATGGGCATGATAAACGCATGTTTTACCGTATTTTGCGAGCATTTCATTAATAGCGTCCACATACTCGGGCAAATCGGCAGGCCTCACCGCCGTATCTTCAATTAAAGAAACCGGTTTGGCATCGCCCTTCATATTCGACAGCACGCCAAGGCCCGCTTTACGCAAAGCCCAAACTTTCGATATTTCTTTGCCCTCAACCACCGGAAAGGCATACCCTAATTGAGAATTATTAAACGAATCAACTAAACGCCGGGCTTTTTGCAATGCCTCATCAGCATCATCGGCCGAAAATTCGATAAGCAACAAAGCGGCCGGGTCGCCCTCCACAAAATAACGATTGGTTCGCTGTAACGGATTATCGAGGGTAAGGTCCAAAATATTTTTGTCCATCAGCTCAATGGCATCAGGGGCATGATTTAAGGCAATAAGGTTGGCCTTAAGCGACTCGTGAAGCGATGAAAAATGTGCACAAAGTAACACTTTTGCCGGTTTAGGCATGGGCACCAGGGCCAGCTTTACCGAGGTAATAAAAAGTAAGGTTCCTTCAGAACCGGCGATGAGCTTTGCCAGATTAAAAGGCTCTCCTTCAGGTTTAAACGGAAGTGTATCTAATAAAATATCAATGGCGTATCCTGAATTGCGCCGTTTAATATCGGGGTGTGGAAATTCTTTCCTGATTTGTTTTCGAACCGGTACATCGGTATAAATTTCGCGCATCAGCCGGTAAATATCGCCCTCGTGGCCCTCCTCGCGGCACCTTTTGTCGAACTCCCATTTTTGCATGGCTTTAAAAGTTACCTCCTCGCCACTGCTTAAAAAGCCGGTAACTTCTAATATATGGTCGCGGGTGCTGCCATAAATAAGTGAATGCGACCCACACGAATTATTAGCCACCATACCGCCCAATGTGCATCGGTTGGAGGTGGATGTTTCGGGCCCAAAAAACAATTGATATTTGGCAACTTCGCGGTTTAAGTCATCCAACACCACTCCCGGCTCCACCAAAGCCCATGCCTCTCGCGCATTAATTTCAATAATGTGGTTCATGTAGTGCGATACATCCACCACCAGTCCATTTCCCACTACCTGGCCTGCCAAAGAGGTTCCTGCCCCTCTTGGTATTAGTGCAATTCTGTGTTTTGCGGCAAACCGAACAATCATAGATACATCAGTAACATCGCGAGGTTGCACAACAGCAAGAGGCAACTCGCTGTAAACCGATGCATCGGTAGCATATAAAGTTCTGGATTTTAAGTCGGTGAGAATTTCACCTTTAATTAATTTATTTAGTTCCCCAAAGGGGGGATATGGGTCTTCCATTACTAACAAAACTTGGTTACGAGTGCTAAATTAGTAAACTTATTGATTCAATGAAAAAACGAATTTGCTAAATTATTTTGCCACCCCATTTGTTAAGAGAATCTCATTATAAAATAGTTGATAATCAATTCATTTTTTCTAAATTTGATTGACTTATAACCACATCACCCATGACTTTAAAAATCAGGAACTTTTACCTGCGCGATATTCGTCATCAGGTAGGTGCCACCCCCATTTGGCCCATTAATGCCCGTTATAGTTTGGGCGATTATGGTTATTACACCCGTCGTACCGGCCATTTTTCGGTTAGAGGAAACCTGTTCGACAATCTGGGAGTACCTAAAAAAGGGGTTATTGAGCCATCGCCTAACCCACCTTCGTTGCTGTATAAAATAATCAACAGCAACAATACCGTTAAAAATGTTGGTTGGAGCCGATTGGTACCTCGAAGCTGATGAGAGCGACTCGTTCGATGATAATGATGAATTAACTTAGTACCTGTATAAAATTTGATATTAGATATTTAGATGCAAGACTGATAGAAAAAATTTATGAGACTTAAAGATGTTTTTGCATCATTCAAGACTTAACAAAAATTACAATGTAGTGTGTTAATTATCTATTTATTCTAACCTGCCTGCCAGTAGAGAGGTACTTTTTGTCTTTTGTCTAAACCTCTAATAGTCATTAATAGATAGAAATTCACTACTGTTGGATAATTTTTTGGATAAGATGCTATAATGCTGACTATTTGTGGTGTCCCTACAGGACACTGAAAATTAGGGTCGATTCATCTTTACCGATATTCTGTACCTGACGGCACAGTCCCGTTAGGGACTAAAAATCGGTAAAACACTTAATTGAGGATTGATTTATTGTCCCGTTAGGGACAATACAACTTTTTACCGCATGGTAATGATAGAAATTATTAAATTGTCTAATTATGAATCGCCCGAATGTCAACGGGCTAAAGTATTTAAATGTCGTAAACACTTTTAACTTCCATTCGCTTAAATACCAGCGCTGTGCGCGATGGGATGTAAAGTTTTACCTGATGTGTTGTTCGTTGCAGCGGTATTGGTTCCGAGTAATATACCAGATTTTCATCAATGCGGCTAAATCCTCCAAATTCAGAACTGTCTGAATTCAGGATAACTTTAAATTTCCCTGCTTTAACCGGAATCCCATAATCAGTAAACGAACGTGTGGGATTAAAATTAAAGACAAACATCAATGGACCTCTCTCAAATGCCAAAATTTGGTCTCCGTCGTTAATCAGATTGGTGTTTATATAATTGTTATGCAACAATTCAAATTGCCGGACTGTTTCTATCATTTTCCGATCAAAAAGTGCCAGCCATTCATATTTTAACAGACCATTATCCATAAGGCTCCATTGTCTTCTGGCGTATTGGTACGACCAGTTATTCCCTTCGCGAGGAAAATCTATCCATTCAGGATGGCCGAATTCATTACCCATAAAATTCAGGTAGCCACCGTAAGCAGTCGAAAGGGTAATCAAGCGTATTATTTTGTGCAAAGCAATAGCCCTGTCGATGATTAAACTGGGCTTGTCCTTGGCCATAAAATCATACATTTCCTTATCGGCCAATCTGAAAATGATGGTTTTGTCGCCAACAAGGGCCTGATCGTGCGATTCTGCATAGGCAATAATTTTTTCTTCAGGCCTATGCTGCATCAGTTCATGATAAATGTAGCCAACCTGCCAATGCTCATCGGGCACTTCCTTTATTAATTTTATCCAAAAATCGGGTACACCCATACTTAACCGGTAATCGAATCCAAGTCCGTTGGATTGTGGACTGGCGCCAATACCTGGGAACCCGCTCATTTCTTCCGCAATGGTAACAGCTGACGGTTTGATTTCATGTATAAGTTGATTGGCAAGCGTTAAATAAAGTACGGCGTCTTCATCCTGCTGGCCATCGAAATAATGATGGTAAGTCGTAAAGTCGCGTCCCAAACCATGATGCAGGTATAACATGCTGGTAACACCGTCGAACCTGAACCCGTCAAAATGATACTCTTCAATCCAATAGCGGCAATTTGAAAGCAAAAAACGAAGTACTTCATCTTTGCCGTAATTGAAGCAGCGCGAATCCCAGGCTGGATGATTGCCACGGTCGCCGGCATGAAAAAACTGGTCGTAAGAACCATCGAACCTGCTCAAACCTTCTTCTTCATTTTTAACTGAATGAGAATGAACAATGTCCATAATTACGGCAATACCCATATTGTGAGCTTCATTTATAAGGTGTTTTAGCTCTTCTGGGGTGCCAAACCGGCTGCTCGGAGCGAAAAAATTCGATACATGGTAGCCAAAACTACCGTAGTAGGGATGCTCCTGAACTGCCATCAGCTGAATCATATTGTAACCTGCTATTTTAACCCGGGGTAAAATTTGTTCAGTAAATTCAATGTATGAACCAACTTTGGCTTCCTCCAGCGCCATTCCGGTGTGCGCTTCGTAAATTATAGGTGGTTGTTCCGGACCTGAAAAATCCCCGTCGCTCCATTGAAAGGGTTGTGGTTGCCAAACCTGAGCACTAAAAAGCAATGTTTGCGGGTCTTGAACAGTTCGGGTGGCATATGAAGGAATGCGCATACCAGCACCATTATCCCAAACCACCCAAAGTTTGTAATAATCTCCATGGCTTAATGTATCGGAGGGCAATTGAATACTCCAGATACCCTGATGTTGTTTTTGTAAACCATATTGAGGCATAGGTTTCCATTGCGAAAATTCGCCAACCAGATAAATCTCGGTTGCCGCAGGCGCCCATTCGCGAAAAATCCAGCCATTTTCGTGTTTGTGCAAACCAAAAAACTGGTGTCCCGATGCAAACTCTTTCAATGTTCCCCATTGAATGTAAATATCTTCAAGTTTAGAACGATACAAATTGCTTCTCTTTTCAAGTTGTAGCGAAAAGGGAGCCAGCCAGGGGTCAATTTCAACCAGTTTCATGAGTTTGTTAATTAGCTGTTTGTATTTTACTCTTGAAATCCCATACTAATAATTCGCTCCAGGTCTTCAGGCGTATCAATGGCAATACTTTCATGGTCGGTTATTCGCACGCTGATGGTATAGCCATTTTCAATCCATCTGAGCTGTTCCAGCGATTCGGCCAATTCCAGCGATGAAGGTTTAAGATTGGTTATTTCGCGCAAAATGTCGCTCCTATAGCCATATAAGCCAATATGCAGGTAATATTTGTATTGGCTAGCCCACTCCTGTTGGGGAAATTGCCTTAAATAAGGAATGGGTGACCGCGAAAAGTAAATGGCTTCATATTTGGGATTAAAAATTACTTTAGGCTTATTGGGGTCGAACAAATCTTCGTTACGAGTTAAAGGCTTTACCAGCGTGGCAATCTCAGTCATGGAACTTAAAAAGCAGCCTGCAAGGGTCTCCAGAAGGTCGGGTTCAATAAATGGTTCATCACCCTGAATATTGATAACCACATCGAAACTCTTGTTTTCTGCTTTTTCCACTTTATTCAGAGCCTCAGTGCATCGGTCGGTACCACTTTGATGGCTGGCTGAAGTCATTATGACTTTGCCACCGAATTGTTTCACAGCCTTTTCTATTCTTTCATCATCGGTAGCTACATATATATTGCTGAGAACTTTACCGGCCTGTTCATAAACCCTTTGAATCATGGGCTTACCTCCAATATCGGCAAGTGGTTTGCCCGGAAAACGCGTTGAACCGTAACGGGCAGGTATTAACCCCAAAATATTGTCTTTAAGCATATTGTTTGGTAATGGTTATATGTTTTTTGTCATACTGAAACCAGGCATATGGCATTTAACTATTAATACAGGTAAATGTAAAGATTTTTTTAAGATTTTACAGAGCACCTGGTCTACGAATCATTAATAGCAGGTTAAATTTTTATTAAACCCATTAACGAATAACTCAAACCATCTTTGGCATATTTTTACTTATTAAAACAAAAAAATCGCAGGGGAAATTGTAACTTTGGCAGTTGTAACTGAAATTTTAGCAGGTTTTAAATGATGGATGTTCAGCAAATAAAGCAAAGGTTTGGAATTATTGGTAATTCTTACACCCTTAACCGGGCAATTGATGTGGCTGTTCAGGTAGCACCCACCGATTTATCTGTTCTTATAACCGGCGAAAGTGGAACTGGGAAAGAAGTATTTCCTCAAATAATTCATCAGCATAGTGCTCGTAAACATGGGCCTTATATAGCTGTAAACTGTGGTGCCATTCCTGAAGGAACCATCGACTCAGAGTTATTTGGCCACGAAAAAGGCTCTTTTACCGGAGCTTTATCCGACAGAAAAGGGTATTTTGAAGAAGCCAATGGCGGAACCATTTTTCTCGATGAAATTGGTGAACTGCCCATGTCAACGCAGGTAAGATTGTTGCGTGTACTTGAAACAGGCGAATTTATCAGGGTTGGATCCTCTAAAATTATAAAAACCAATGTTAGGGTTGTTGGGGCCACCAATGTTGAACTCGAAAAAGCCATTCGCGAGGGCAAATTCAGGGAAGACCTTTTTTACAGGTTAAACAGTGTGCCCATTAAAATTCCACCATTAAGAGAGCGTATTGAAGATATTCACCTATTGTTTAGAAAATTTGCCAACGACTTTGCCGACCGGTACCGAATGCCGGCTGTGCGGCTCGATGATGAAGCCCGCATGTTGCTTGAAAAATACCGTTGGCCGGGGAATATTCGCCAACTTAAAAATATTACAGAACAAATATCGGTTATTGAAAAACAAAGAGTTCTATCGGCTGAGTTGTTGAAGCAATATCTTCCTTCGCATGCAGGGGAAAATTTACCGGCACTTTTAGGTACCCAGGAGCCCAAAGGTGAAAGTAATTTTTCCAACGAAAGAGAGATTCTTTATAAGGTTCTGTTTGATATGAAGCGCGACATGAACGACCTAAAGAAATTGGTTCTGGAAATGCTCCAGCATGGAGGGGAAGTTAACATGCAGGGAGAGCATGCTCAAATTATCAAGAACCTTTATAATGGCGAGGGTGAAATTTTAAAACCCACAGCTACACCTACGCCAACAGTTGCTTTTACGCCGCGGCATGATGAGCATACCATCGAAGATACAGAAGAATTTATAGAGGAGTCCTTATCATTAGAAGAAAAAGAAAAAGAACTGATTGAAAAGGCTCTTGAAAAACACAATGGCAAAAGAAAAAGTGCTGCCAACGAGTTGGGTATATCGGAACGCACGCTTTACCGAAAAATTAAAGAGTATGATATTAATGGATAGATATAGCAGGTATTTGGCTGTTGGTTTAGCCATGATTTTGCTTTTGGCAGGATGTTCTGTCAGGGTGACTTTTAAAGGGTCGTCCGTACCCGATAATGTCAGAATTGCATCGGTACAATATTTCGAAAACAGAGCACCTTATATTAATCCAACACTAAGTCAGAATTTTACCGAAGCTTTAAAAGACAGAATAACCAGTGAGTCGCGCTTAATTGTAAGACCCGGTGTTGGCGATGTTGATTTTTCAGGTGAAATTGTTGGGTATGACACCCGCCCCATGGCTATACAGGCCAATGCCTTGTCGCAGGAGACGCGACTAACGGTAAGTATTAAGGTCAGATATCAGAATTTCAAGAATCCAAGACAGAACTGGGAGTCAACATTTTCAGCATATCAGGATTTTCCCAGTGAGCAAAATATTACTGCCATTGAAGACGAACTGGTTAAACAAATTATCGACGAGCTTACCGAAAATATTTTTAATAAGGCCTTCGCCGACTGGTAAATCATGAACAGGCATCAGATTATAGATATAATGCGGCAACCCGCGTTGCTTAACGAACAAACATTGTCCGAGATTAAGGTTATTCTCGACGAATATCCTTTTTTTCAGGCAGCACGCATGTTATGGATAAAAAATCTGCACGCCCTCGACCATATCCGCTATAACAATGAGCTTAAATTGGCCGCTGTACACATTAACGACCGGACTCAGTTATATAATTTATTGTTCAATACAGGAACCTCAGAAAATGAAGTTGTACCTGCTATGGTTAATGCTGAAGGTAAGTCAAATGCTGAACCTGAAGCTATTCGGCAACAAAGCAATGATGATTTAGTGAAAGTTGCTTCTGTGCCAGCCGAAGTGACTGATTATTTCAACGTGGATGATACTGTTGAAATGGATTCAGGCGAAACTATTGATTTCTCTGCCTTGCAGCTTAAAAATCACCACGAGGAGGATGTAATAATATATGCTTTCCCTCAGAGCAATGAAAATATGGTTTTGCCCACCGCTGATTTGCTCGATTATGAAAGATCTGATACCAGCTTTTTTGACATTGGCGATGAAGAGGAACTTCAATTGGATGAATATCGTTCATTCTCGGCCTGGCTAAAGGTGCTTCGTCATCATCAATTGCCAGAAAAAGAGGCCTCTGAAGAAAAACCTGCAGCTCAAGGAAAGGGTGCCAAACGCGATTTAATCGATAGTTTTCTGCAAAAAGGTACTAAGGGAAGAATCAGAGTCGTGGCCGATGCAGCGAAAAACAATGAAAATGAAGATATTTCTCTGAAAAGTTTACAGGAGAGCGAAGACCTGATGACAGAAACGCTGGCCAATATTTATATAAAGCAGAAGCATTTTTCTAAAGCTATGGAGATATTCGAACGATTACGTTTGAAATATCCCGAAAAAAACATTTACTTTGCACGTCGAATCAAAGAGTTGGAAGAACAAATTAATAATCAGTAATAATAAGCGATATGTATTCTATTGTTTCAGTTTTGGTGATTCTGGTAAGCCTGTTGCTAATTTTAATTGTATTGGTACAGAATTCCAAAGGTGGTGGCCTTGCATCCAATTTTTCAGCATCCAATCAAATTATGGGAGTTCGTAAAACAACCGATTTTCTCGAAAAGGCCACCTGGACTTTGGCCGGAGCACTTTTGGTTTTATCATTTGTGTCTGTTATGACTTTACCCAAAGAACAAATGGGTTCTCAGTCTGTTATAGACGAGCAAATCCAAAACGTTCCCACACCATCAGGAATGCCCAGCTTCCCAATTCCGGGCGAAGAAACCGGAGCTTCTGAGGATTCTACCCAAGAGTAAATCACAGATTTTACTTATAAAAAATGCCAGAGTGTCAGGTTTCCTGACACTCTTTTTTTTTGATCATATCTCAATTATAATGCTGATTTATAAAATAATCATTAATTGTAAAATCAGAATCAGATTGGCACATTTCTGTAATTTTGTCGGGAAACATACCAAATATACCGGTTTTAGGGCTTTGGCACAGTTTCTGAACAGGCACAACCCGTAAATCAAAAATGTTTAACATTAAAAATTAAATAGAAATGTCGACTTTAAAAGGTAAAATTCTGGCCGGAAAGGTTTTAGTTAAACCTCAGGCTGCCGAAGAAAAAACATCCAGCGGTATTATTATTCCCGACTCTGCCAAAGAAAAACCCTTAAAAGGGGTGGTTGTGCTTGTTGGGGCTGCCAAAAAAGATGAAGCAATGGAAGTAAAAACAGGTGATTTGGTTCTTTACGGAAAATATGCCGGTACTGAGCTTAACATCGATGGCGAGGACTATCTTTTAATTTCACAAACTGACATTCTTTACATTGCCTAATTTGAAATAACGAATTTTTAAACTCTAAGAAAATGGCTAAGGAAATAAAATTTAATATTGAAGCACGCGAACTGCTGAAACAAGGTATTGACGAGTTGGCCAATGCCGTAAAAGTTACTCTGGGTCCCAAAGGACGAAATGTTGTAATCGATAAAAAATTCGGGGCTCCCCAAATTACTAAGGATGGCGTTACTGTTGCCAAAGAAATTGAATTGTCCGATCCTTTTGCCAACATGGGTGCTCAAATGGTTAAAGAAGTTGCTTCAAAAACAGGCGACGATGCCGGTGATGGAACAACCACTGCTACCGTTTTGGCACAATCAATCATTAACGTAGGTTTAAAAAACGTTACTGCCGGTGCCAACCCAATGGAACTGAAAAGAGGTATCGACATTGCTGTTGCTAAAGTGGTTGAAAGCATTAAAAAACAAGCCCACTCTATTGGCGACGACAATGAGAAAATTGAGCAGGTTGCTAAAATTTCAGCTAACAACGACAGCGAAATTGGTCGTTTAATTGCTGAAGCCATGGAAAAAGTTGGTCGCGAAGGGGTTATTACTGTTGAAGAAGCTAAAGGAACCGAAACAACTGTTGATGTTGTTGAAGGTATGCAATTCGACCGTGGATACATTTCTCCCTATTTTGTTACCAACACCGAAAAAATGGAAGCCGAACTTGACAACGCTTTCATTTTAATCCACGATAAGAAAATCAGCACTATGAAGGACATGCTGCCTGTATTGGAGCAAACGGCTCAAACAGGTCGTCCGTTGTTAATTATTGCCGAAGATGTGGATGGTGAAGCATTGGCAACTTTGGTTGTTAACCGTTTAAGAGGTTCATTAAAAGTAGCTGCTGTTAAAGCTCCGGGCTTTGGCGACCGTCGTAAGGAAATGCTTCAGGATATTGCTGTTTTAACTGGTGGTACTGTTATTTCAGAAGAAACCGGCTTGAAACTTGAAAATACTACCCTCGAAATGTTGGGTAGAGCTGAAAAAATTACCATCGACAAAGAAAACACTACCATTGTTAATGGTGCCGGGGCTAAAGATGCCATTGATGCCCGTGCAGCTCAGATTAAATCTCAAATTGCCAACACAACATCTGATTACGACCGTGAAAAATTGCAGGAGCGTTTGGCTAAATTAGCCGGTGGTGTGGCTGTACTTTATGTAGGTGCCGCTTCAGAGGTTGAAATGAAGGAGAAAAAAGACCGTGTGGATGACGCCTTGAGTGCAACCCGCGCTGCTGTTGAAGAAGGTATTGTTCCTGGTGGTGGTGTAGCTTATATTCGTGCTATTGCCGCTCTTGAGAACCTTAAAGGTGAAACTGAAGATGAAACCACAGGTATTGAAATTGTTAAGCGTGCCATTGAAGAACCGCTTCGTCAGATTGCTTTCAATGCCGGTAAAGAAGGCGCTGTGGTTGTTCAGAAAGTTCGCGAAGGTAAAGATGATTACGGTTACAATGCCCGTATCGACGAATACCAGAATTTCTACAAAACCGGTGTTATCGACCCGGCTAAAGTAACCCGCGTTGCGTTGGAAAATGCCGCTTCAATTGCCGGCATGTTCCTAACTACCGAGTGCGTGTTGGTTGAGAAGAAGGAAGAACATCCTGCTCCAATGCCAGGCGGTATGGGCGGAGGTATGCCCGGAATGATGTAGTCAATTCTGATTCATAAATACAAAAAGGCTGCTCAATTTGAGTGGCCTTTTTGTTTAAGATTTTTCTGAACTGTAATATCCATGGCTGCCACCTGAGCCTTCCCTTTCTTCAATAAAAACCTAAGATCATCAGTGGCTTTAGATGCTTCAATTGGTGAAAGTATGTTGTTAACTGTATCTTTCCAGATATAATACTGCTCTTTTGGGCTCACAACTACACATCCATCGTGATTCATGAAAATATTGCATTCCGAAACTGCAAAGTTTTGTCGGGCTTCAGCAGGCGAAAACAAATTAGCCCCTGATTTGAGAAAAGCAGTCTTCGATAGTGAAAGGTGATACAAGGTTGGAAATATGTCTTTGTGCGAACCAAAGTGTTGTGTTTGAATACTGTCGGATGCTGGTTGATATTGTTTGGGGATATACAGAATAAATGGAACACCATGTTTTTGAAGGAGATTCTCGCCTGGGAAATCTATAATTTTCCGCATATTATGGTCGCCTGTTATGGCAATAATAGTGTTTTGTCCAAACGAACTTGCTTTAATTCTTTTAATAAGACGTCCAAGGCAATCGTTGGCATATTGAAACGAAAGAAGACTCCTTCGGGTGTAATCAACATCTGTTTTTATTTTTGATTTAAATGCATCATCCATCACCAAAGCATATGGTTTATAATGCGAAGGAATGGTGTAAGGTGTGTGGTTGGTAATGGTTAATGCAAATATAAATTGAGGTTGATTTGGGTTATTTTCCAGTTCTGAAAAAAGATAATCGAACAGATACTCATCATAAGCACCATACTGGTGTTTGCTTTCAATGTCTATCGTTTCTTTAATAGCAGCATAACCTTTTACCTTGTCAAAATGCTGAAGTTTTATAAAGGCCCCCATGTTTCTCCAGCCTAAATCGCCTCCTGTTACAAAAGTAGTGGCGTATCCTGATTTTTTATATGGATAGGCAACAGATGTATTTAGCGACACGTTTAAATAGGGTGATTGCGCCAGAGGGAACTGCACCGTATTTACCATCAGGTTTTCCAATGAACCTATGGTAGATGGAGTTGAAGCCAAAAAGCGGTCAAAAACGATGCATTCGGGGAGCACATCTTCCATTTGTCCCAGAAGATTAAAACTGTCACTATTATGGAGCGACATGTAGTAGCTGCTCATACTTTCAGCCAGAATAAATATAACGTTGGGTGGATTTTTCTTCAGCAATTCATTATCATGAGTAGTATCAAAAAAGAGACTTATTGCTTCATCGTCTGTAGTATCAAGCATTGAGCTACCATTAATAATAGATTTAATTTCATCGAGCGACACAAAACCTGCTCTATTAATGGTTCGTTGAATATCTACTGTAACACGGCTTTTCTTTTTAACAGATATGGCATCTTTCAAAGCATAAATGCCGTTACATGTTAAAGCATTAATGTGGTCGTTATTGGTAATGGTGGTTGCATCCATCCTTAACGGGTTATCCGATATGGTTCCCCTAATGCCAATGAATACTAAAATCAGCACAACTACCGGCATTATGGTATTAAATACAAGGTTATTAATATTAATAACAGGTGAGGTTTTTAAAATTGCTTTTGTAATGTAATTAAAAAATATGACTGAGGCAGTTAATCCGAGCAATATCCAGATTACAGGATAGTCGTCCCACAAAGCATATAAAAGTGCTGTTGTGTCATCCTCAAAAAAGCCAAAAAACAGAATATTCAGATGCGATTGAAAGAATTCGAAAAAAAACAGGTTGACAATTGAAACAATCAGGTAAATAGATAATAATAGCGGGGTAAAATAGCGGAATAGTTTTTTTCTTATGACAGAAATAATAGAGTTTGATGGCGATAAAAGTTCGGTGAATGCTATAAAAATCAAAGGTGTCATTCCGGCAAGTACCACCATTGTGTCGAATCTGAACCCGGTAAACAACGCCAATCCAAGTTCGACCAAATTATCCCCCGTAGTTGAAACCCCTCCCAACATAAAAAATAAAGCCATCCGAAACAGAAGTAACAGTAAAAGCAATAAAAAATAAATCAGGGTTAAATGATGAATGGATTTTCTAAATCTTTGGAAATTTTGGTAGATATATCCCATAAAACTAACATGTTTTGTTTCTGATGCGACCTGCGTTTTATGGCCGCAAAATTAACAAAACCTTCATACATTCTTAACATTATAAAATCAGGATGTTATTGTTTAATCCTGTAGGATAATCGTTGGGTCTCTTTAACCGGAGAGTTGTTTTTCATGGCAGGTTCCCATTGGTCAGCCTGTTGAATAATCTGTATAATTTCGGCATTAAGCGGTTCGTATGGCGACCTTATAATCTCCACCTGTTCCACATCTCCAAACATTGAAATGGTAATTTTTACTACCAGACGGTTGTCGCTGTTCTCCGGAATAAATAGAGCTTTTATCTGGTCCAATACTTTTTTTCGATAGGCACTATACCCCATTCGGGGCTTAGCCTGAATGTATTCATAGTTTTGGGTCTCTTCCTTTTGAACGCCATAACCCACCACCACCACCTCTTCAAGAGCCAGCAGGTTAGGATTTAAAACAATTTTCGTTGTGTCTTTTCTGGCTTCAAATTCATAATTGTCGAAACCGATAAAGGTTGCAGTCAGTTTGTCATTTTCTTTCTCATTGGTAGGTATTGCCATCTCAAAATAACCATTAATATTGGTGATGGTAGTTTTTTTCGATTTATTATGCACAACGCTTGCGCCAGGCAACGGATGCCGGTTGTCGTCCATTACGTAACCCTTTACTATTAAAGCTCCGGTATCCATTTGGTCCATTGTAATTTTTACACCGCTTACTTTTCCCTGAAGCATTTTCTCTACCAAAGTGTCTTGAGGCGGTGTAATATTTATTGGAGAAACACCCCTTATTCTGATATTACTTGAACGTTCAGGTGTTTCTACTGCCATTGCAGCATTGCTTAATAAAGCCTGTTCCCTTTTTTTGGTTGTGTCTTTGGTATTAGTTTTTTCATCAGATAAAGCGAAAGCCAAGGGGCTTTGAATTTCATAATCTAATTTACTGTCGGTTACCATATCATCATCAATAATAAGGATATCTGCAACAACGGGTTTAGGAGGGGCGGGAACAGATATTTTTGCCGGCAATGTTTCTTCTTCCCTTTGCTCAACAACTTCAGGTTCTACAGATGGGTTAACATATAGTGTGTCGTTTGAAGGTTTTAAAATTGCCATTTTTTCGTTGGGCGAGTGGGGAACAATCAAAAATAGCAGCCAAAATAGTCCTGCCACAATTGCTACCGATGCAGCGGCCCCCATCCAGACCCAAAGTTTTCGGTTGTTTTTTTTGCTTTCAAGCCGTCTGTTTAAAGCATTTATATCCTGACGAAGCTCATCGGCCGAGAGTTGCGACAAGCCGTCGTAAGCATCGGCTTCAAATGGGTCCGACATCACGGCGCGTTCAAATTTATGCCGCTCGCTGGCCGAAAGCCTTCCTTCCAGATATGCAATGAAGGCCTTTAAACCAATGGGTTTTACTTTTTTTTTGCGATTATCCTTCATACGTTCCTTCAAGGCATATTTTTAAATTGCGCTTCCCGTTCTGAATAAAGCTTTTCACCTTTTTAATGTCTATACTAAGTGATTCGCTAATCTCTTTATAGCATCTTTTTTCAAGATAGAACTGTTCAATGCATAATTTTTGTTGGGCTTTTAATTTTTCCAGGCAACCTTTCAGTTTCTCATCCAGATCGTCGTGTCCGTTATTCTCAAAAGGATGCCAGTCATAATCATTTTCCACAAATAAAAGCTGAATATTTTTATAATCTGCTTCACGGGTTTGCACTGATTTATCGTGGCGGAGAGCCATTAAACAATAGTTCTTTGTAACAACGTGCAACCAGGGTTTAAAACTGTTGATTTCTTTACCAGGCAATTCTTTTACCAGTTTCTCAAATATTTCCATAACACAATCCTGCGCCCGGTCGCGGTTTTTCAAATATTTAAGCGCCACGCCATATACCAGATGCATATATCGCTTGTAAAGCTGCCCAAGCTCATCCATATCACCATCCTTCCTGAATTTATCAAGAAGCTCCTCATCAGAAAATGGTTTTCGGGGTAGTAAACGCAATGGCATTTATGGAACAGTTTCTATTGAGCTTTAAATATAGTTGAAATTTATTTATGGAATTTAATCCCTTGTTGCATCCTTTGGGAAATAACAATTTAAAACTACTCAATATGGAACGACTAATTTTAAACATCAAACAGAAATTGATAGAAAAATTTTCTATTCAAGGTTCTTTTAAAATCATGGTTGTTTTTTTCAGCCTGACTCTATTATTTACAACCCTTGCGTTTACACTGACCACTGATAGATTTATTGAAGGGGTGGTTACAGATAGCGCCAAACAACCTATTACAGGTGTCAATGTGTTGGTAAAAGGCACTAGCCGCGGGGTTGTTACCAACATCAACGGATATTATAAAATTGGTGTTAAGTCGACCGATAAATATTTGGAATTTAGCTTTATTGGCATGGTGCCTCAAACGGTTGAGATAAAAAGCAGAACTCGCATCGATGTTGTTTTAGAAAATGATGCTGTTGATTTAGAGGAGGTTGTTGTAGTAACAGGCTATGCCACTCAGCATGTTGCCCCGGGCATTAGAGTACGCGGACAATCCAAACAAATGGTTAACAACGAAATGGCCAGTTATCCTGTTAATCTTTTTATTGTTGCCGATATGGACTGCAACACTGAGAACTATGCCACCATTCACGAAAATGGATATAAAGAGGTTGCCAAAGACCCTTTGTCAACTTTTTCGGTGGATGTGGACAGGGCTGCTTATTCAAATGTACGCCGCTTTTTAAATTCAGGCCAATTGCCACCGGTTGATGCTGTACGTATTGAAGAGATGATTAACTACTTTAATTACGAGTATAAAGGTCCAACTAACAACCATCCTTTCGCAGTACACCACGAAATGGCTATTTGTCCCTGGAACAAGGAACATTATTTAATGAAAATAGGATTAAAAGGCCGAGAAATTCCAAAAGACAATTTGCCCCCTTCGAATCTTGTTTTTTTAATTGATGTGTCGGGCTCTATGAGTCCTGCCAACAGATTGCCTCTGCTAAAATCAGCTTTTCAATTATTGGTGGAAGAATTGCGTCCGCAGGATAAGGTGTCAATTGTTGTGTATGCCGGCGCTTCAGGTTGTGTTTTAGAGCCAACCCCTGGTAACCAGAAACAGACCATCCTTGATGCGCTTAACCGTTTACAGGCAGGTGGTTCAACAGCCGGTGGGGCCGGGCTAAAATTAGCCTATCAAAAAGCTGAAGAGAGTTTTATTAAAGGTGGCAACAACCGAATTATTTTGGCCACCGATGGCGATTTCAATGTGGGAGTTAGTTCCAATGCCGAGATGGAGCGTTTGGTAACCGATAAGCGCGACAAGGGAATCTTTATTACCGTACTCGGGTTTGGAATGGGTAATTACAAGGACGACCGTCTGGAGTTGATTGCCAATAAAGGAAATGGCAATTACGCTTTTATTGATAATCTTCAGGAGGCTCAAAAAACACTTGTTCAGGAGTTTGGAGGTACGTTGTTTACCATAGCTAAAGATGTGAAGTTTCAAATTGAATTTAACCCATCAAAGGTTTTGGCATACCGGTTAATAGGTTATGAAAACAGGTTGCTGAATGCCGAAGATTTTAATAACGATAAAAAAGATGCCGGGGAAATTGGCGCGGGACATACAGTTACTGCCTTATACGAAATAATTCCGGTGGGTGCCACCGATGCCGCCTCCTGGGTTAAGCAAATTGACCCACTGAAATACCAAAAATCAACTCAGACAAATGAGCCAGTATCAGAAGAGTGGCTTACACTTAAACTCAGGTATAAACAACCCGATGGCGACCAAAGTACCTTGATAGAGATTCCGGTTAAAGGGAAAGTGAAAACGTTTAATGATGCCACCAATAATTTCAGATTTGCTGCATCGGTTGCAGGGTTTGGTATGCTCTTGCGAAACTCAGAATACAAAGGAGAATTATCCTATTCGGTAGTTCAGGAAATGGCCCGTAACGCTAGAGGAAAAGATGAAGACGGGTTTAAAGCTGAAATGATACGCTTGATTAAAACAGCTGAAACGCTAAATAAGCAGTTGGCTATTAGAAAATAAGACTATTTAAATAATAAGACAACTGGCAAGGGCTTTGTTTTCAAAATAAAGCCCTTGCTATTAAGTGAAAATTGGTGACTCTCCTAAACGTAATCATTAAGAAAATTAACAGGAATTCAATATATTTGCACCACAAAATAACTGCCCGAATCAGATTTGTTTTGGGTTGTTATTCAATAGGTTTGTTTAGAGGCTGAAACCATTTTTACATGAAGAATATTCGTAATTTCTGTATCATTGCTCATATTGACCACGGTAAAAGTACCTTGGCCGACCGTTTGCTTGAATTTACCAAAACGATTTCGGAAAAAGATCTTCAAAATCAGGTGCTCGACAGTATGGATTTGGAGCGCGAGCGGGGTATTACCATTAAAAGCAAGGCCATTCAGATGCAATACAGCTACGAAGGGCAGAACTATACATTAAACCTTATTGACACCCCCGGCCATGTGGATTTTTCGTACGAAGTATCTCGTTCCATTGCTGCCTGCGAAGGTGCTTTGCTTATAGTGGATGCTACTCAGGGGATTCAGGCTCAGACTATTAGTAATTTATACCAAGCAGTTGATCATGATTTAACCATTATTCCGGTACTGAATAAAATGGATATGCCCAGTGCTATGCCCGAAGAGGTTGAAGACCAGATTATTGACCTTATTGGTTGCGACCGGAGCGAAATTATTCGTGCCAGTGGAAAAACAGGTATGGGCGTTGAGGAAATCCTGGCTGCCATTGTTGAGCGGGTTTCACCACCTACAGGTGATGCCGATGCACCACTTCAAGCTCTGATTTTTGATTCAGTATTTAATTCATTTCGTGGCATTATTGCTTATTTCAAGGTGGTTAATGGCGAAATCAGAAAGGGCGATTTGGTAAAGTTTGTAAATACTGAACATGAATATGATGCCGATGAGGTTGGTATTCTTGGATTGGGATTACTCCCCCGTGATGTGGTAAAAACCGGCGATGTTGGTTATATCATATCAGGAATTAAGTCGAGCAAGGAAGTGAAAGTGGGTGATACCATTACTCATGTTAAACGGCCTTGCAGTGAGGCTATTGCCGGGTTCGAAGAGGTAAAGCCAATGGTGTTTGCCGGCGTATATCCAATTGATGCTGAAGATTATGAAGACTTACGGGCATCCATCGAAAAATTGCAGCTTAACGATGCTTCATTAACCTTTTTACCGGAGTCATCGGCAGCCCTTGGTTTTGGTTTTCGATGCGGTTTTTTGGGTCTTTTGCACATGGAAATCATTCAGGAGCGACTCGACCGCGAGTTTGATATGGATGTTATTACCACTGTGCCTAACGTTCCATACTGGGCGTACACCAAAAAAGGCGAGAAAATTGAAGTCAATAATCCATCCGGATTACCCGATGCAGCAGTTCTCGATTACGTTGAGGAACCATACATACGTGCCCAGGTTATTACCAAAGCCGATTATATTGGTAATATAATGACGCTTTGCCTGGGGAAAAGAGGAGAATTAATCAAGCAGCATTATCTCACTACCGATAGGGTTGAGTTGGAGTTTGACATGCCTTTGGCCGAAATTGTATTCGATTTTTACGATAAATTAAAGAGTATTTCAAAAGGATACGCTTCTTTTGACTATCATACCACCGGATTTCGTCCTTCTAAACTGATTAAGCTTGATGTATTGCTCAACGGCGAAAGTGTTGACGCTCTTTCTACACTGACACACGTTGACAATGCCTATAATCTTGGTAAGCGCATGTGCGAGAAGCTTAAAGAGTTGATTCCACGTCAGCAGTTCGATGTGGCCATTCAGGCTGCCATTGGAGCTAAAATTATTTCACGCGAAACGGTTAAAGCACTTCGTAAGGATGTTACCGCCAAATGTTACGGTGGTGATATTACCCGTAAACGCAAACTGCTTGAGAAGCAGAAAAAAGGGAAAAAACGAATGAAGCAGGTTGGTAACGTTGAGGTTCCACAAAAAGCTTTTCTGGCTGTGCTAAAATTGGATTAATCAGAGAAATTACCCATTCAATCATAAAAAAGGGACTGTCATTTTGAATGCAGCCCCTTTTTCTTATTTTATGAGTTTATCATAAATCAACAGTCAGCGCTTATACTAAAGGCATGTTCAGCCACGCTAAAGATTGACCTTTTTACTTTTTTAACAGGAAAAACTATTACATCACCAGCTTATAGCCTTTACCGTGAACGTTAAGGATTTCAACCGAAGGGTCGTCTTTAAGATGTTTACGCAGTTTGGTAATATAAACATCCATACTGCGGGCATTAAAGTAATTATCGTCAACCCAAATGGTTTTTAAGGCAAAGTTACGCTCCAGCACTTTATTGGCATTGTTGCACAAAAGCTTCAGAAGTTCCGATTCTTTAGTGGTTAATTTAACAACCTGGTCGCCTTCAGATAACTGCTGTTTCTGCGTGTCGAACTTGTACTTTCCAATCTGGAAAATATCCTGACTGGCCAGTGTTCCTTTGGTACGCCTCAGAATGGCTTCAATGCGGAACAATAACTCTTCCATACTGAAGGGTTTGGTGAGATAGTCATCGGCACCAATTTTAAAACCCTGAAAGATATCTTCCTTCATCGATTTGGCAGTAAGGAAAATGATGGGCACTTCGGTGTTCACCATTCTAATCTCTTTTGCAAGGGTAAACCCGTCTTTCTTTGGCATCATCACATCAAAGATACACACGTCGTATTTCTTGCTCATAAAGGCCTCATAACCCGCTTCTCCATCGGGCATTAAGTCGGTTTCATAACCTTTGGCCACCAGATATTCTCTGAGCAACATGCCCAGATTTTCGTCGTCTTCGGTCAGGAGAATCTTATATTCTTTTTCCATTCCTTATTGCTTTTAAGGGGTATAAATATTTCGAATTTAGTTCCAACATTCAGTTCGCTTTCTACTTTAATGGTACCACTATGGTCTTCCACAATTTTTTTTACATAAGCCAAACCAAGTCCAAATCCCTTTACATTATGAATGTTTCCGGTGGGCACCCTATAAAACTTTTCAAAAATACGTTTCAGGTTATCTTTTGATATGCCAAGACCATTGTCCTGAACTGTAATCACCAACCCTGAGCCGCGGTTCCAGGTTTTAATGTGGAAAATTGGAGTGCCCCGGCGATATTTCAATGCATTATCGAGCAAGTTAAAAATAACATTTGTAAAATGCACCTCATCAACATGCGCAATCGCATTTTTTGCTTCTAATTTCTCAACAATTTTTCCGTTTTTAGTTTCCACCTTTATCCGGAAACTGTTAACAACGCCATGTACCAACTCGTTAATATCAAGCTCTTTGGTTTTCAGGCTGGCTTTTCCCTTGTCAAAGATAGCCATTTGCAGCACTTTTTCAACCTGAAAACTAAGTCTTTTACTTTCGTCCTGTATTACGCCAGATATATGCTGCAACGTAGATGGCGTTTTGGATACTGTTGAATCCTTAAGCATTTGCGATGCCAGCGAAATAGTTGATATGGGCGTTTTAAACTCGTGGGTCATGTTATTGATGAAATCATTTTTAATTTCATCAAGTTTCTTTTGCCGAACAATAATCACCAGTGTTAATATCGACGATAAAATCATCACCAGCGTAAATACCACTGTGGGCAGCACCATCCCCATCGATTCCATGATAAAGTTAGGTCTTTTAGGGAAATAAACCAATATATGATTTGCTTTTGGATGCACATCATTGGGGAAAAGTTGCTTTTGGTAAGCAGTGGTAGCATCATCTTTTTTAAACGAGGTGGTAGAGGTCACTAAAATTCCACGCGAATCATAAACCCCAAACTCAAACGGAAGTTTAATACCTCGGTCTTCAAAAGCCTGCAATAACGAAACATCCAGCATATCTCGGTTAACCCGCTCTTGTATAGGTTTATCACTAATCAATATATCTTTCATAATACGCCCGCCTTGTTCACCCAGTTTATTTCGTAATTGTTTCTGAATGTTGTTAAGCGCATGAGAAAGCGGATCTACTTTATCCTGAGGGTTAAAAACCATTGGTGTACGCTCCTGATAGCTAAAAACAAGTGTGTCGCTCTGGTAGGTCGACAGCCGGGTACTCATATGCGCCCCTTGAATGGAAAAATCAACAGATATATCGTATTGCAGGAGGTTGGTTTCTGAAGGTGTTTGTTTTCCCGAAAAGTATTTATTTTCTTTTTGTAATTGTGGGGGAAGATTGATTAACGGATTCAAATCCAGTTGAGCACCTAACATGGAAGTTTCATTCATTTCAAGACGCGTCACGACCTGATCAATGGCTTGCCGAACCATTTGATCAAAGTGTTCTTCTTTTATGCGCGTTGCATTATGAATCCACATGGTTTGGATATAAATTAATCCAACCAAGGTTATCGATATTACAACTATTAAAATCTGAATAAACCTTCTGCTCATAAATGCAAAAATAATTGCTTGGCAACAATAATCACTCTATTTAACATTAATTAACTCGATTTTATTGATTATCAGCAGTTTTAATTTGTTTAATGTTTAAAAATTGCCAAAATCATTTCATCCGTATATAATTTTTAGCTTAAGGTTGATTGGAGAATTATAATTGATGTAGAGTTAGATATACGCTTAAAATCACGACTAAACTGTGTTTTGTCGATCTTTAATTGAACGATATCCCCTGAAATTTAGCCACGTTATCCAAAGCCTGACAAGCAGCGTTTTGTTGGGCCTCTTTTTTCGAAGCGCCTTTGCCTTCTCCCATTATCTGATGATTAATGAGTGCACGTGCAATAAAACCCACACCTCCGGGGAGCTGGTCGGGGTATTCTTCAGTTACAAAATGAACCGAACAACGATTCTTTTGTCCCCATTCAATGAGCAGGGATTTATAATTGGTATCATTCTCTGCTATTACAGAGAAATCGGTTTGTTCCGATAATATTTTGCGATAAATAAATGTGGTGGCTTTTTCGTGTCCCAAATCCATATAAATGGCTCCAATTAAGGCCTCAAGGGCATCGCCGGGGATATGGGTTTGAGCCATATCGTTAAGGGGCTGGGTTTTTATAACCTTATCGAGTCCCATTTTTAGTGCGATGCGATTCATGTTGTTGCGGTTTACAATTCGCGATCGCATTTTGGTGAGCGAACCTTCATCGAGATGCGGAAAACGTTTAAAAAGCTCATGTGCTACAACCGACCCCAAAACGGCATCGCCTAAAAATTCAAGCCGTTCGTTGTTTACAGGTTGTCCGCTCTGGTCTTTTCGCATTAAGGATTTGTGCTGGAAAGCCAGATGATAGTAGGAGATATTCTTTGGTTTAACTCCTGTTATTTTTTTTACCAAACTATAAAACTTCTTCCCCGGGCGAGGAAGAAGTTTCATAGATATCAGAATGTGTTTAAACACAGTGTTACTCAATTGCTTTAAATACAACAGACGCGTTGTGTCCACCAAATCCAAAAGTATTTGACAATGCAATCTTCACTGTCCTTTTTTGAGCTTTATTGAAAGTAAAATTGAGTTTACTATCCAATTCAGGATCAATTTCAAACAGGTTGATTGTAGGAGGCACTATACCGTGCTTGATTGCGAGAATGGAAGCAATAGCTTCAACAGCACCAGCGGCACCCAGCAGGTGACCAGTCATTGATTTTGTGGCACTGATATTCAATTTGTAAGCATGATCGCCAAAAACTTTTTGTATGGCTTTTGGCTCAGCAATGTCGCCCAGTGGCGTTGACGTGCCGTGTACGTTAATATAGTCAACCTCTTCAAGCGCAATGTTTCCATCGCGTAAAGCGTTTTCCATAACTTTTGCGGCACCCAGTCCATCGGGGTGTGGTGCTGTGAGGTGATGGGCATCGGCAGTCATACCAGAGCCAACTATTTCACAATAAATTTTAGCACCTCTGCTTACAGCGTAATCGTAATCTTCTAGAATAAGCGCACCGCCACCTTCGCCCATAACAAAACCATCCCGGTCTTTGTCAAACGGACGGGAGGCCGTTGCGGGATCGTCGTTGCGGGTAGAAAGAGCCTGAAGGGCATTAAAGCCTCCAACTCCAGCCTCATTAATAGCCGCTTCTGACCCGCCGGTAATAAACACTTTTGCTTTACCTAAACGAATCAGGTTAAAAGCATCGGCAATGGCATGGGTTGAAGAAGCACAGGCTGAAACGGTTCCGTAATTTGGCCCGCGAAATCCATATTTCATTGAAATCTGGCCGGCGGCAATGTCGGAAATCATTTTGGGTATAAAGAACGGGCTGAAACGGGGAACCCCATTATTTTCAACAAATCCTTTAATTTCTTCCTGAAACGTAATAATCCCGCCAATTCCGGCACCCCAGATAACGCCAGCCTCATCAGGGTCAACGTTTTCAAGGCTTAATCCGGAATCCTGAATTGCCTGCTCAGCTGCTATCATAGCAAACTGAGCAAACAAATCAAGTTTTTTTACTTCTTTACGATCGAAGTAATCCACAGGATTATAATCCTTTACCTCGCAAGCAAATTTTGTTTTGAAATTGGTGGTGTCAAATCGAGTGATCGGTGCGGCACCACTTACGCCATTTACTAGGCTATTCCAATATTCATCAATGGTTTTGCCTATAGGGCAAATGGTTCCTAATCCCGTTACTACTACTCTTTTTAACTCCATAATTACTTTTCAGAAAATTTAACTTACTGTCTTACTTGGCGTTCTCTTCGATGTAAGCGATTGCGTCACCAACGGTGCCGATGTTTTCAGCCTGATCGTCGGGAATAGCAATGTTGAATTCTTTTTCGAACTCCATGATCAGTTCAACAGTGTCAAGAGAGTCAGCACCCAGATCGTTGGTGAAGCTAGCCTCTGGAGTAACTTCGGTTTCGTCAACTCCCAACTTGTCTACAATAATTGCTTTTACTCTTGATGCAATGTCTGACATAGCTTTAAATTTTAAGTTAATAATTCAATTTTGGTTTTAAAAATAATTGTGCAAAGAAAAAGATTTGCCTATAATAAATCAAATATTCCTTGAAGGAAATTGTGGTCAGGGGTTGTTTTTTTTCTATTTTTGATGTTTAAAGCGAGCTGCTAAGCAGCCGTAATGTGTTAAAAATGAAAAACATAATAATATTTGCATCGGGTTCCGGAAGCAATGCCGAAAATATTATCCGGGTAATAAACGCAAATGGGGGGGCAAAGGTTTCATATGTGGTATCCAATAACCCGGATGCGTATGTATTGAAACGTGCTGAATCATTGAATGTCAAAACATTAGTGTTTGATAGAAACGCGTTTTATCACACTAATGAAGTTCTGAATTTTTTAACGTCTTGTCAACCCGATTTAATTATTTTGGCAGGTTTTTTATGGTTGGTACCATCAAAAATAGTCAAAGCATTTCCGAATCGTATTATAAATATCCATCCTGCCTTATTACCAAAATATGGCGGTAAAGGTATGTATGGCGAGCATGTGCACAAGGCAGTTATTGAAAATAAAGAATTGGAATCGGGTATCACCATTCATTATGTGAACGAGGCTTACGATGAAGGTGATATTATTCATCAGGCCAGATGCGAAGTTGCATCAAGTGATGATGCTTCATCATTGGCTCAGAAAGTTCACAAGCTCGAATATGAGCATTATCCCACTGTTATTCTGAAACTTCTGGGCCTTCAATAATTTCGTTACTCCGGCTGATTGGTTCAATGGCTATATTGTCAATTTCGGCCTTAAGCGGTGCAATAAATTCAAGAAATTGAGGCATATTCTCTTCCTTTACCGGGTCGACCGGAGGTGCCTCAATCTTTAACGGGTCAACGGGACTGCCGTTTTTATAAACTCTGAAATCGAGATGCGGGCCGGTGGCCAAGCCTGTTTTTCCAACATAACCAATTAATTGACCTTGCTTTACCGTTTGCCCTTTGGCAATGTCCCTGGCAAAGCCCGAAAGATGCATATAAACAGTTGAGTAAACGCTGTTGTGTGTGATTTTTATAAAATTACCACCACCTTTAGGGTCCCATCCGCGGTGAGTAATGCGCCCATCACCAATAGCATAAACAGGTGTTCCTTCGGGGGCAGCATAATCAATTCCATGATGGGCGCGATTGATTTTAAGCACCGGATGAAACCGGTTGTGGCTAAAACGGCTACTGATACGCGAGAATTTAAGGGGTGCTTTTAAAAATGCTTTACGCAAACTGAGGCCTTTATCGTCGAAAAAGTTCCAGGTGGTGCTGTCTTCCATAAAACGGAAAGCATAGAACGACTGGCCACGGTGGTTAAACAAAGCTGCATGAATGGTTGATATACCAATTGAGGTTCCTTCAACGTACGATTCATCGTAAATAACGCGAAAATTATCGCCTTTTTCAATGCCAAAAAAGTCAACTGTCCAGGCATAAATTTCCGAAAGTTCAATGGCCAGCATAGGGTTCAGATTATTCTGACTGATGGCATTCCATAGGGATGAATTGATAATTCCAGCGCCTTCCTTTCGGATAATTTCAACCGGCTTTTGGTGGCGGGTTACTTCAAGATTACCAGCGAGCGACATCACTAAATAATCTGTATTGTCTATTTCATACACAAAATAAGCTGGTGTTTGCAGCGAATCGCGATTAAAAAAGAAAGTGATTTTATTGCCGGAACGAATTCGTCTTACATCAAAAATTTCTTTACTGTTTTCGGCCAATTGGTGAATAACAGCATAATCAATCTTTTGAGACAGGAGAATGGCGGCCAGATTCTGGTTTCGGCCAACCAAATCGCGCTCAATATGAAAGGAGTCTTCAATGAACCCATATAGCCTGGCAGGGGGAGGCGTTGGTGGAAAGTCGACCATCAACAGAGAATCTGATAAAGCAGCATCCAAATCGTTGACAGCTTTCCAATGCCTTACGTATAATGTTGAAGCAATAATTATTAGTAGTAATATGCCAAGGGTTATTAAGATTTTCTTCATCAGCGGGTTTAATAATTTGAAATTACAAATATATCACTCCGGTTAAA
This sequence comes from uncultured Marinilabiliaceae bacterium, assembly GCA_964521525.1. Classification (GTDB taxonomy): domain Bacteria; phylum Bacteroidota; class Bacteroidia; order Bacteroidales; family Marinilabiliaceae; genus CALEUX01. The sequence goes on from CAZFTD010000005.1 coordinate 26,192, forward strand.
CATGATTTACGAAGTAGTGTTATTAAAGAAATATATAAAACGAACTGATATTCAGATTTATATAAATTTTAAAGAGTTACCCCGCAATAATTAAGCAACATGGCTTATGAGTAGAATGCTTTAGATACCAGAGTTCCAACCGCCTAAAATAAAAAAAAAGTCAGTTTGGACAAAGCTTTTGAATGGTTTTAGGTTTTATTTATCCTTTTATGGAATCAAAACCTTTACCATAAACTCCCATAACGTTGCCCATGGTAATAAAGGCTTCGGGGTCGATTCGCTTAATCAGGCGCAGAATTATATGGGACTCATTTTTTCGGGCTATTACCATAAGTACATTAACGGGTTCGCCGGTATATCCACCCTGACCAGGAAGAATGGTTAATCCTCGTTTGGCAATATGAATGATATGATGTTGCAATTCATCATGTTTTTTCGAGAAGATAAAAATCTGCACCGTTTGCTTGGTTCCGCTTATGGCCAAATCGATGGTGTAAGCAAATATAGCCATAGTCATAAATCCATAAACCATAATTTCGATGGATTGGAACAATAGGAATGATGAGGCAATAACAATGGAATCAAGCGTGAGCAGCAAACGTCCTAAGCTGATGTTTTTGTATTTATTAATCATCAGGGCAATAATTTCAGTGCCACCGGTGCTGCCACCGTTGAGTAACACGAGGCTTCCACCAAAACCCGCCAGAATGCTTCCTGTAAGGGTTGCCATCATTTTTTCTGCCAATAGCGGTTCAGGAAAAAATCTGGTAATCAGTGAAAGCAGCAGCGAGAAAATTACAACCGCATAGATGGTTTTAAACCCAAAAGATGCTCCAATCACTCTTATGGCAAGCAAGATAAGGATGAAATTCATGATAAACGACATCAAGCCAATATCCCATCCGGCCAGATAATAGATGACTGTGGAAACACCGGTTATTCCACCTCCGATAATTTTTGATGGAATAATAAAACCAGCCCATCCTATTGAGCTGATGGCCAATCCGAGCGTAATCATAAAGTAGGATTGGAATTCCTTACGCACTTGTGTAAAGGTCATATTGTTTCAGCTTTAAATCATTCAATATAACAAGAGCTAAAAGCAGTTAGCCTTTAGCTCTTGGAAATCGTTACTCGAAATAAAATAACGTATTGTTATACAGGCTTATAATCTCAAAAAGTTCTCTGTTTTTATCCGATTACAATATTGATGATTTTTCCGGGTACAACAATGATTTTTTTCACCTGTTTTCCCTCTGTCCATTTCTGTGTTTGCTCATTTTCGAGGGCAGCTTTCTCAATTTCGGGTGCTGCCAAATTCGCAGGCAACTCAAGTTTAAACCTTGTTTTTCCATTGAACGAAACCGGATACATCACACTGTTTTCAACAAGGAAAGCTTCATTAAGCACCGGCCATTGAGCATCGCAAATGGTGTTGTTGTTTCCAATCCGATGCCATAGTTCCTCAGCCATGTGTGGTGCAAAGGGTGCCAATAAAACCAGAAGTGGCTCAAGAATTGCCCGTTTGTTACATTTCAGGTCGGTTAATTCGTTTACGCAAATCATAAACGAGCTCACAGCTGTATTAAATGAGAAACGCTCTACGTCGTCGGCCGTCTTTTTAATGGTTCGGTGAAGCACTTTAAGTTCTTCTGGCGTTGGTTGCTCGTTGGTCAGTTTTAATGAATTGTCTTTCTCGATAAACAACCGCCATGTTTTACGCAGGAATTTATGAACCCCGTCAATGCCGTTTGTATCCCAGGGCTTTGATTGCTCCAGAGGGCCAAGAAACATTTCGTACAGTCGAAGTGTGTCGGCACCGTACTGCTCAACAATGGTATCGGGATTAACCACATTGAACATCGATTTCGACATTTTTTCAACAGCCCATCCGCAAATGTATTTGCCGTTCTCGAGAATAAACCCGGCATTTTTATACTCGGGGTTCCATGCTTTAAAGGCTTCCAAATCCAATACATCGTTGTGTACAATGTTAACATCTACGTGAATAGGAGTTGTGTCGTACCCGTCTTTTAATCCCAGAGATACAAATTTATTGGAGCCTTTAATGCGGTAAACAAAATTGGAGCGGCCTTGAATCATCCCCTGATTAACCAGTTTTTTAAAGGGTTCATCTTTACATACAATTCCAATATCGAATAAAAATTTATTCCAGAAACGCGAATAAACCAGGTGGCCGGTGGCATGTTCGGTACCACCGATATAGAGGTCAACATCCTGCCAATACTGGTTGGCTTCGGTGCTTACCAAGGCATCATTGTTTTTTGGATCCATATAACGCAGATAGTAGGCCGAGGACCCTGCAAAACCGGGCATGGTATTGAGTTCGAGCGGATACCCATCTTTTGTTTGCCAGTTTTTGGCGCGCCCAAGTGGTGGTTCTCCCTTTTCGGTTGGTAAGTACTTATCTACTTCGGGAAGTTCCAATGGCAATTCGTTATAAGGAAGCATTTGGGGGAGATTGTCCTTGTAGTATACAGGGAATGGCTCGCCCCAATATCGTTGGCGACTGAAAATGGCATCGCGTAAGCGGTAATTAACTTTTACTTTTCCTATTCCTTTTTCGGTAATGTACTGTTTGGTTTTTTCAATGGCTTCCGGAACTCCCAGCCCGTTAATAAAACCTGAGTTAATCATGTAGCCTTCTTTTGAATCGATGGCATCGGACCATGTTGAAGTATCGGCAGGTTGTTCGCCCTTTGGAACAACCACCTGTGGAATAGGCAGATTAAAAGCGCGTGCAAAGGCAAAGTCGCGGGTGTCGTGCGCCGGCACTGCCATTATAGCTCCTGTTCCGTAACCGGCCAACACATAGTCACTTACCCATACCGGAATTTCTTCGTTTGAAAGCGGGTTAATGGCGTATGCTCCGGTAAAAACTCCGGTAACCCGTTTAACTTCCGACTGCCGCTCTCTTTCGGTTCGTTTTTTGGTTTCTTCAATATACGCTTCTACTTCTGATTTGTGTTGGGGCGTGGTTATTTGCCAAACCAACTCGCTTTCGGGAGCTAAAACCATAAAAGTAACGCCAAAAACTGTATCGGCACGCGTGGTAAAAATCTCCATCTTAACATCAGAGTTTTTAATGGGAAAAACCATTTCGGCACCTTCTGAACGGCCAATCCAGTTGCGCTGAATTTCTTTAAGCGAATCGCTCCAATCGATGGTATCGAGACCATTCAGCAGACGCTCGGCATAAGCTGAAACCCGCAGTAACCATTGGCGCATCAGTTTTTGCTCAACCGGATGTCCACCCCGAACCGAGAATCCATCCTTCACTTCATCGTTGGCCAGCACTGTACCAAGTGCAGGGCACCAGTTAACCATGGTGTCGGCCAGATATGCCAAGCGGTAGTTTAGCAGAATTTCCTGCTGCTCGATTTGGCTTTTGCTGTTCCATTGGCTGGCGGTTAATGATAGCTCTCTGGAACATGAAGCGTTCAGGCCTGTGGTTCCTTTTTCTGCCAGGTGCTTAATAAGATGGTCGATGGGCAGGGCTTTTTGGGCATCATTGTCGTAATAATGTTCAAACATTTTAATGAATGCCCATTGGGTCCACTTGTAGTATTCGGGGTCGCAGGTTTTTACTTCGCGATCCCAATCGTACGAGAAACCAATTTTATCAAGTTGTTCGCGGTATCGGGCAATATTCTTTTCAGTGGTAACTGCCGGGTGCTGACCGGTTTGTATGGCGTACTGTTCGGCTGGCAAGCCATAGGCATCGTACCCCATGGGGTGTAACACGTTGAAACCTTTCAGTCGTTTATACCGGCTGTAAATATCAGAGGCGATGTATCCAAGCGGATGCCCAACATGCAAACCGGCTCCCGAAGGATATGGAAACATATCGAGCACGTAAAATTTGGGTCGCGATGTGTCGATTTCTGTTTTATAGGTTTTATTGTCAATCCAGTACTTTTGCCATTTCCTTTCAATTTCGCTAAAATTGTATTCCATAACCGGTTATAATGTAAAACGTTCCACTTTATTTGCAGTGTGCGAATTTAGGAAAAGTTTTTAATACTAATGGTTCGATTTTAAAACGACTTACAGAGGAATGTTTGGGGGGCTTTAGTTCTTCAATGAATTGTTTCATACGGAGGTAGTGAGAACCTTCCCAGTAAATCCGGTTACAGGCAGGACAATGGTAAAATTTTTTGAAAGTGTTGAGTATTTCAGGGTTAACCAGATTTTTTATTTCTGAATTGGAGATGTTTTTGATTTTTTCATTGCAGATTAGGCATCGTGAAAAAGGGGAAAATTGGCTGAAGAGGTCGAATTTCTCAATTATTTCCTTAAGTTGATTTTTTGGATAAATGGAACGTACATAGTATCCATGTGTTAAAAGCCGTGATTTCAAAATGCCCCTGTCGCGGGTTAGCACAATGCGGTTCTCGCAGTTGCCCAAAAGTATAAGGTCATTATCATCAATATTATTATAATATTCAGTATCAAAACCCAACAAACGCAATAATTTTGCCAACTTACCAAGATGTGCATCAAGAATAAATCGGGTTTGACTTAGAGGTGTATTTTTACGACCGGATATTGGCGTAATATCGAGTAATTCAAATGTTGGGTAAACCGATATATAATCGCCATTATTTATTTTTTGTGAAAACGATGCTGGTTCACTGTTTACCAAAACCAGATCAACAGCTTTATGCGGTACGCCAGATGATTCAATGGCTTCCTGAATGGTCATTGGCCCTTTAAAGGCAAATTCAATAGCTATGTGCCTGTTAACCGGTTTCAGGAAGTCATTTAGTTCGGCATAAAAACGTAAAACAATGGTTTTATTATCCTTGCCATTTTTTTGGCCCATTGTAAACCTGTTAAACGGTTTGGTACGAATAGCGCATTACCTTAGGTTGAACCAATCTCTCAAAGTCTTTGTAATCCATTTGAATCAGCTCAAGGTGATTGCCTGCATTGAAAGCAATTTGCTCCTGTCGGGTAAGGCTTTCAGCCACGTAAACCGGAATGTTCCATAAATTTCCAAATGGCGGCATGGCTCCCACTTCGCAGTTTGGGAAAACATTTTTAAATTCGTCTTCGTGAGCCAACCTTATTTCATTGGCATGCAGTAAATTTTTAAGCGCTGAAAAATTAATTCTGGTAGAAGCAGGTAGCACAGCCATAATCATTTTCTCATCTACAATAACCATTACAGTTTTAGCAATTTCCTTTCCGGAAATATGAGAGAGTGCTGCAATTTTCTGCATGGTATAGGCTTTTGAGTGGGTGATGTTCAGATAACGAATACCGTGGGTATCCAGATAATCTTTTAAGATTTTAACCGGCATAATGTTTTAATTTAAAGTTTGCAACTTTATTGGGCGAAGAACCTGAATCGATTATAGAAGTCAATCATTCAGTCCAAATCAGAGACTCTTATTGTAGAAGTGTGCAGGTCGACAGTTTGTGGTAATTCTGTTCTATACAAATTTACAATAACAATGGTTGTTTAATCAATGAATAAATTGGCTGGTTTAATTAAGATTAAGACATATGAGAAATTTTGAGGGATAGAACAGAATTTCTTCATCTTGTTTATCTGCTCTATCTATCTTATATCTACAACTCTGTTTATCTGTTATAAGTTAGCTTAAAGTTTAATCAGGTACTGAGATTAAGCTGAATGCTTTAATGTTCACACAATCAACAGATTGGGGGCAATTAAAAAAATGAACATTAAAAAGATTGGTTCAATAAACTTATTTGGCTAATTTTGCAGCCTGTTATTGGTCCCATAGTTCAATGGATAGAATGTCAGATTCCGGTTCTGATGATATGGGTTCGAATCCCGTTGGGACCACATTGTTAGATATTAATGCGCCTTGCAGACTGTTGTTCTGTAAGGCGTTACTGCTTTTATTTTTTTAAATGCGTAAAAGAAAAAACATATTGTTGTTTTTTAAGTCTCTGTTTTACCCACAGTCTACAGTTTTAAAGACGTGGGTTGCTCTGCCATTGACTTTTTGGAAGAGTTGCGCATTCCTTGCATTTTCCCTGCTTAGAAAATCAAAACTGGTAATAACCGTCTAAGCCACTCTTCATAATTTAATTTCATTATTATTTTAATTCATGCAGAGAGGCTGAGCCTGATTTCTGCAATATCTTTATTTCAACAAACTTAAATTTTTATTATGAGTCAAATTATTTTAAGCCGACTGGATTATTCCAGAATTCAAAATTACATTACCAATGCACGGCAATCGGATTCAATAAATGTAAATGAGGCAAAAAATCTTATCAGCGAGCTAAATAATGCCAAAATTGTTGAGCCTGAAGAAATTCCGGGCAATGTGGTTACTATGAACAGCATTGTAAAAATCAGTTTTTTAAACACCGGCAAGCAGCTGCAATTTCAGATTGTTTATCCAGCGCAGGCCAGCTTGAAAGAGAACAAAATTTCCATTTTTTCGCCCATCGCAACCGCACTAATTGGATATACTGTTGGCAGTGAAATTGAATGGATGGTGCCTACCGGGCTAACTAAAATAAAAATTGATGAGATAATTTACCAGCCTGAGGCCGCCGGAGATTTTAATCTGTAGCAAATTATAGCATTGATTATCTGTTTACATTTGCAAAAAAACAACCGGTATGCTGCATGAAATATTCCCTCAGCGGTTTAGCAATGAATTTGTTGAGACACGTGGAGTAGGGGACTCTGATTATATCCTTCATTACTCCAATAATAGTCTGTTACTAAAAACAGAAGACCATAATCTGGCAATTCCAACGAGAATGGAGGTTGGGAATCATCTTTCGATGATGAAAACCACTTATCTGTTTTCACTAAATGGAATTGCCTGTTTTCTGGTTTGGGATGATAATATTGCTAGTGGCGATGAATTTGTTTACAAGGATATTAGCTTTTTTAGAACATTTCCACAACCGGGTTTTGCATGGGCGGCTGTGGTGGGGTATCAGTTGATGAACTGGTATGCCCAAAACAGGTTTTGTGGCAGCTGTGGTGCCATAACCATAGAGAAGAAGAATGAACGAGCATTGGTTTGTACCAATTGCCAGACAACTATTTATCCTAAAATATCGCCTGCCATTATAGTGGCCATAATAGATGGAGATAAAATTTTATTGGCCCGCAATTCAACTTTTATCCATAACTGGTATTCGCTAGTAGCCGGATATGCCGATATTGGTGAATCGCTGGAGGAAGCCGTTCAACGTGAGGTAAAGGAGGAAGTTGGTTTGGAGGTACATAATATCAGATATTATAAAAGTCAGCCGTGGCCTTTTTCTTCGTCGATGATGATTGGCTTTTTTGCGGATGTGGTGCATTCACGCGAAATTTGTATTGATAATAAGGAGATAACAGAAGCTGCCTGGTTTAAGCGCGGACAATTACCAAACCATCCACCCACTATTAGTATAGCAGGCGAGATGATTGAATTGTTTGATAAAGATGAGGTTGTTAACTGAAAGAACAATTATAACCAGCCTTTTTTTCTAAAGAACAACATCATACCAATGGCAATTCCCGCCATTCCTCCCAGCGAAGCCAAGTAGCCCCATTTCCAATTGAGTTCAGGCATGTTTAAGGGCCCGGCCTGAGGGTTGAAATTCATACCATAAACGCCTGCAAGAAACGTAAGGGGAATGAAAATTGTGGAAATAATTGTTAACACTTTCATGATTTCATTCATACGGTTGCTGAGTGATGACATGTGCATATCGTAAAGGCTGTAAACCATTTCACGATGGTTCTCGATGCTGTCAACTACTTGAATGACATGGTCGTAAACATCACGCAAGAATATCTTGACTTCGCTGCTGAAAAGGGGAGAGTCGTCGCGCAGCAGGGTATTGATACCATCGCGAAGCGGCCATATGGACTTACGAAAGAAAATAAGGTCGCGTCTCAAAGCATGAATACTCTGAAGATGAACCGATTTTGGGTTTTCGATTAATAGTTCTTCTATATTCTCAATGGTTTCACCCATAAGGTCAAGAGCAGAAAAGTAATGGTCTACCACGTTATCGAGCAGAGCATAAGCTAAATAGTCTACTCCCAAATTTCGCAATCGTGTATTTTCAAATTCAAGTCGGCGAATAATCGGGTCAAAAAGAGGTTCGTCACTTTCCTGAAAAGATAAAACAAAGTTTTGGCCCACCACTATGCTTATCTGTTCAGTTTTTAGTTCTTCTAAATGGCCGTTATTTTTACCGGTAATCATGCGCAGAACAATAAAAACCATATTGGGATAAGGTTCAACTTTGGGACGTTGGCTAATGCTTACAATGTCTTCCTGAATAAGAGGATGAAGTTCAAAATAATCCCATATTTTTTTTAGTTTATCAATATCATGCAATCCCCGTACCTGAATCCATGTTTTTGAAGCATCTTTTAAATAGGGTGCTGAATTTTCAATGTTTTGGATGGGGATATAGTCGTAATGTTGTTCATCATAATCGTGTACCGATATCAGAACCTCATCCAGTTTTTTAATGCCAGTATGAAACAAGGTGCCAGGCGGCTGTCCAGGCGGCTTACGTTGAATTTTACGCATACTTCCCACCCCAAACAAACCTTTAAACAATACAGCTGATTTACGCAATTTGTATTTCATGAGGGCAAACCATTATTGGAATTCAAGGATTGATTTATCATCAAAAGTAGTTTAAAATAGTTTTAATAGCAGCACCATACTTCTATACTTAATTTGAAAACTATTGTTAAATTAATAGAAAAAACTGATTTTTAGAATAATCTGTTGAAATTCAGTATAACTTTGCAGGGTGAAAAATAAAATGCGACATATTTCAGGTTTATATTTTACCGGTCTGGTTTTGTTGTTCCTTGTTGGGACCAACTGGACTGGTGTGAAGTCTGAATCAGAATCGCATAAAAGATTTCCAACTGTAGAGAGTTTCTTTCTGTCGTCGGGAATTGATGGTTCGCTCAATGCTGTTCAAACCGAAAACCTGACTTTCGGCCAGAATTATTCCAATGTCATCTCTCAAAAAAATCAGTTTGGTGCTTTTACATCTGTTTATTCAAAAACAGCCGAGTTGTTCCTTAAATCAAAAACGATGGCTTACATTCATCGTTTTAAAAGCATCCTGATACAACCGCAACTTTTCGATATTTTATTCCCCTTTCATTACTATTCATAATTATCTGATTTTGAATAAAATTTGTTGTTTTGCCGATAGCCTTAGGGCTACCAGTAATAGCAATACATATGCTTTTAATTAGAATCAGAATTAATCTCCGGTCTGTTTATCCGGGGGTAAAACATTTAAATTATTGAATTATGAATACAGGAATGATTGTATTAGGGATAATTTTAACCCTGCTTTTTGTGTCTCCTTTTATATTTTTCAGAGATACAAAACGAAAATCAAAAGAGAAAAATCTGGTTGAAGGACTAAAAGTTCTTGCATCCAATAACTATAGCGAAATTGGCGAAAAGGAACTATGGAACAATTCGGCCATTGCTATTGATAAGAATAAGCAAATGGTATTTTATATCTTTAAATCAGAAGATAAGTTGCTTGAAAAGGTGATAGATTTGGCTGATGTTATTAGTTGTCGGGTTATAACAACCAGTCACACTGCAGGTTTTAAAAAGGAAAAATACAAAGTGGTTGATACCATTGCATTGTTTTTTGAGCATCAGAACAAATCAATAGCCAATGAAGTAATTCTTTTTTATGATAATGAAGTTGATGGCTTAACCATGAATGGTGAAATTTTAATTGCACAGGCATGGGAGCAGAAAGTGAAAGATGCCGTTGACAGCAATCATGTTAAAAGAGCCAGCTAAATGACTTCCGGTGTTTTAACAGTTTAAAAGAATAATTAAAAATCTGGTTTATCTTGCATAAGTTTGCGGGGTAAGCCAGATAGTTTTTAGTTGCTAGGTACTAGCTCTTAGTTGTTAGTAATTTTAAACAGCTGCTAAGGCAAATTTTTATTACAAAATTGGAAAATTTATGTTGCTATCAATTTTAATTTTAGGAGGGGGGCTTCTTTTGCTTTTAAAAGGCGGCGACTGGCTGGTGAGTGGTTCTTCATCCATAGCCCGGAAATATGGTATTTCCGAATTGGTAATTGGGTTAACCATTGTAGCTTTTGGTACATCAGCACCCGAGTTGGTTGTTAGTGTTTTGGCCGCTATTGGCAAACACCCCGAAATTGCTTTGGGTAATGTTATTGGCAGCAATAATTTTAATCTCTTTGTTATTCTGGGTTTATCGGGTGTTATTGCCCCTTTAACAGTGCAGGTTGTTACCATCCGTAAAGAAATTCCTTTATCGTTGATGGCTGCTTTTTTACTGTTGGTATTAGCTAATGATTCACTCTTTGGAAATGAGAATTTTTTAAGTCGTTTTGATGGGGGAATATTGATACTTATGTTTGCCGGATTTCTGTTTTATGTTTGGCAAAGTATGAAACAAGGCGCTCAAGAGCAGGGGGCTACCACCGAAAACATTAAAACCATCAAATCGGTTTTAATGATAATTGGAGGACTGGCAGGATTAATCATTGGTGGGCGTTTTGTAGTTTCATCAGCAGTTGATTTAGCCCGCATGTTTCATGTTAGCGAAAAGGTGATAGGACTTACAATTGTAGCTGTGGGGACCTCCTTGCCTGAGTTGGTTACTTCGCTGGTGGCCATTCGCAAAAAGAGCAGCGATATGGCTATTGGAAATGTAATTGGTTCCAATATTTTCAATATTTTTCTCATCCTTGGCACCGGGGCCATTATTCAACCTATGTCTTACTCATCCCTTTTTAACCAGGATGTGGTACTGCTCATTTTTGGAACAATATTGCTGCTGTTGGCCATGTTTACTGGTGGTAAACGACGATTAGACCGATGGGAGGCTGCCATTTTTTTAGCAATTTATGTTGGCTATATGGTTTATGTAGGTTTTAGAAACTAATAGAATTTAATAATCTCTATCCAATGTGGTTTACTTAGACTATAATGGTTTGAAATTCATATAGTAGAGTCTTTGGGGCTGTTTTTTTCTTTCATTTTTTCGGCCCGGTCGTACAATTTCCTTTGTATTCTCCACAATTGCATCAAACGCAGCAATCGCTTTTTTGATAAGTTTTTTCAGAAACAGCCCACGCTTATGCTCATGAGCATAGACATGGCACTGGTGCGAATTATTATTTGAGGATGTAACGACATTGAATTATGTTTGGTGAAAATTACCTGAACAATGTAGTAACTCTAAGGATGAACCCATCCAAATGTACCGGTTGCCGTATGTGTACCATTGTTTGCCCACATGCAGTTTTTAAAATGGAGGATAAAAGAGCAACAATAATAAACCTAAACAGGTGTATGAAATGTGGCGCATGTGCTGTCAACTGTCCAGAAGGGGCTATTATTGTGAGAGCAGGCGTTGGTTGTGCTGCCGGGATTTTAAATGGGTTAATGAATAATTCAGAACCTAATTGTGGTTGTGCTGTTAATCCACTTGATAATAGTTAAGATTTATATAACAAGGCTTACCGTACATAAATATAAATACAAAATCAAACACTTCACCTCATGTAATTCATTTTCTGTTTTTTAACAATTCTTCCTGTAAAGTGCCTTAATCATTCCTCTCTGACATAAAAAATAAAGCATTCCATTTTTTTCAATGAGTTGCTGTTAATATTTCTGATTTTATAATTGAAATCACACGCCCAGTAAAATTTAAATAGCGCCATTACTATTTAATCCAACCAACCGACAAAAAGACTCAAATAAAGGAAATAAAAAACCATCATAGAAAAATTCCTATGCCCTCTAAAAATAAACTTGATTAATAAATACTATTTCAGAGAAGGCATTTGATCTCTTGTTATAACATTGGAATTCTCGAAAGTACTGACCCACCATGCAGCATTGGCATGGGTGTGTTCATTTTTGGAGAACTCAGCGCCAGAGGTGTTAACAGTTCTGCCATAATCGTACCAAGGCATAAAAAACGACCAGTTAGCACCGGCATTCCATTGGACAGAAATGTTCGGCACGTCGCCACATTCGCTTAAAGCAACGATTTTATCAGGATACTTATTCTGAATGGTTTCAAAATGTGTTGCAATCCATGCTGCATCATTACGGTGGTAAATATCGCGGCCAATAATATCAACATAGTCATTACCCGGATACCAGGCATCATCATTGGTTTCAACGGTCCATACCCAAATCAGGTTATTCAAACCCTCATCCTTAAAATAGTTGAACATATAACGCCATAGTGCTTTGCAAGGTTCTGCCCCTTTAGCTCCCCACCAAAACCAGGTGCCGGCAGCCTCATGTAAGGGTCGCCAAAGTACGGGTATATTTTTCTCCTGAAGTTTCTTTAAAGTTAATGCAGCTTTGGCAAGGTCGGCTTTAATAACTCCGTTTTCCCAAGTTCCATCCTGCACCGCTCTGGAAATATCAAATGTGGTTTCATTGGTATAAAAAGCATACTCGGTGCTACTTTGACTTTTTGGAACATTCCAGTGCCACATTAAAGTTACCAGCCCATTGTTATTCCACCAATTTTCAATAACCGAAACATCTTCATAATTAATCCAGGAACCAGAGGCAGAAGCGTATAAATGAATTAAATCGAATCCATTTAAAGCCGGATATTTACCTGTTTTGGAATGCACCCAAATGGCCTCGTTAATATTCCAACTCACATTGGCCATAGTACCCGATATTATTTTTGAGCCATAATTACTGCGCATAAAATTATAGACCTTCACTGCTTCCGGTGAAGGATTCTCCAACACCAATGATTGTTTAATATTATCGCTCACCTTAGGTTTAGTGGAAAATGAAAACTCAATGCTTTCCTGTAAAGGCACTTTTTTGGTATTGATAACAGCTCCTGCAGGAATCGTGACAGTATATTGTGTGCCCATGGTTAATGACACTTCAAGAACAACTTTTGTAAACAGCGCCACAGCCTGAACCGGTAGCCCATTAACAGTAATTCCATGCGATGACTTTAAAGTCACAACCTCATCAAACGTTACAGAAACTTCTGTAGTGAGCCCTACATTTTGAACTCCGTTTGCAGGAATACTACTTATGAATACTGGTGGAATGCCCTTTTCCGTATCATTATCGCCTTTGCATGCCGATAGAATGACAATACTTATTATTAAGAGAGATAAATATCTGACCATTGATGCGCTTATTAAAAATGTTAATAAATGCAAAAGTAGTTTGATTAAAATTGTTGAGCTAATACGATTTGTGCATTTTCATGTAGATTTTAATCAGTTAATTGAGTTTTAAAGTTCAGATATGTTGTACGGCCAGTTGATGGCTAACAATATGGCTATTTAAGTCCAGTCGGTAACAAAAAAGCTGCCCACCAATAATGGACAGCTTTTGAGTAGTTTAAACGCTTTGTTAATTCTATAACCACCTTACCAGGCAAAAATCCTGTTTGTGGGGCAATGCTTCATTTTTAGGAAACATACGAATACCAAACTTGAACACACCAGGAAGATTCAGTTTGTAATTCAATTTATAATGAATTACAGAGCCTTCCCTGCTAACCACGTCAAATGGTTCAATATGCACAATGGTTGGAAACTGATCATCGGTTGGTTCGGCAATAACCATTTCAAGGCCAATATCAACACCGGCCAACCGTTTTAAATCGAGCGATACTTCCACTTGGTATGGATCGCCTATTCCAAGTTCCTGTTTGCCTATATCGGGCATTACGCAATTAAGTACAGTAACATAACCCCAACCCGAAACAACCCGACGTTTCCAGGATGCCAATTCGTGTACAAGACGGTAATCATTGTCTCTAAGTTTGCAAACCCGTTTGTACATAGGATCATAAAATCTTGTTCCATAATCATTAATCATCCTACGCGTAGTAAACTCCGGAGCTATTAATGCGATGGAATTTTTAATATACTCAACCCACCCTTTCGGAACTCCTGCTTTATCCTTATTGAAAAACAATGGAATAACCTCATTTTCAAGAATACTGTAAATTGTAACAGCATCCAACTCATCTTGAAAAGCCTGATTTTCAAAAGTTTTTTTATCGGTAAGTGCCCAACCGGCGCGTTCTTTATAACCTTCGTACCACCAACCATCAAGCACACTAAAGTTTAGCACGCCGTTAAGCTCGGCCTTTTCTCCACTGGTTCCCGATGCCTCCAGTGGCCGGGTAGGTGTATTGAGCCACACATCAACACCACTAATCAAGCGTTTGGCCAAATCCATATCATAATTTTCGAGGAAAACAATTTTTCCAACAAATTCGGGTCGTCTTGAAATTTCAACAATTTTTTTAATCAATCCCTGACCTGCACCATCAGCGGGGTGCGCTTTCCCGGCAAATATAAACTGCACCGGCCTGTCGGGGTTGTTTACTATTTTCTTCAATCTGTCGAGATCGTCGAACAATAAATGGGCTCTTTTATAGGTTGCAAACCTGCGGGCAAAACCAATGGTTAAAGCATCTTCGCGTATGGTATCCAAAACATCAACAATGTGCGACGGGTCTTCATGGCGATCGACCATTCCAGCTCCCATTCGCCAACGAATGTATTCAATGAGTTTTCTTCTGAGATATTTGCGTACCTCCCAAATTCTCTCATCGGGTACTGAGTAGATTTTTTCCCATTTACTTTTGTCTGATACATCTTTGAGAAAGTCTTCTCCAAACTCACTTTCATAAAGACGTCTGAACTCAGAGGCAGTCCACGTTCCGTAATGCACGCCATTGGTAACATAACCAATATGCAATTCTTCGGGGAAATATCCTTTCCAAAGATTTCGAAACATTTTTTTGGTTACTTCGCCATGCAACCAACTCACACCATTCACTTCCTGAGAAGTTTTGGCAGCCAGCACACTCATTGAGAACTTTTCGAAACTTCCATGCTCTTCACGCCCCAAATCCATAAATTCTTCCCAGGTAATCTTTAATTTTTCGGGTATATGCCGCATATAGGCACGGAACATATCTTCATCAAATTGATCGTGACCTGCCGGAACCGGGGTGTGAGTTGTAAAGAGTGATGAAGCCCGCACAATTTCCATGGCTTCGGAGTAGCTGAATTTTTTCCCAATCAGGTTAACCAATCGCTCAACATTAATAAGAGCGGCATGACCTTCGTTGCAATGGTAAAGGTCAATATTGGCTTCCAGTTTGTGCAACAACCGTATTCCTCCCATGCCCAGAAGAATTTCCTGCTTAAGCCTGTTTTCCCAATCGCCACCATACAGCATGTGAGTAATTTCGCGGTCGGCATGGCTGTTTGAAAGAACATCGGTATCTAAAAGATACAATGGTATACGACCAATCTGGGCTTTCCAGACTAAGGCATAAACTTCACGTCCGGGTAAATCAATGCGAACCATTAATGGTTCACCATTTTTATCTCTCACCTCCTCGAGCGGCAGGTTTGAGAATTCCTGCATTTCATATTTAGCGGTTTGTTCGCCGTTAATGGTTAAGGCTTGCTTAAAATAACCATAACGATAGAGCAACCCTATAGCAGTAATGTTAACCCCTTTATCAGAAGCTTCTTTTAAATAGTCGCCAGCCAGTACTCCAAGCCCTCCTGAGAAAATTTTCAGCACATCGTTAATGCCATACTCCATACTGAAATAAGCAATTGAATAGTCGCTTACAAAAGGCTTATTCATATACTCGGTAAACTGAGCATGCAAAGTATCGAGCATGGACAGAAATACATTATCGGCAGCCAGTTGGGTAAGCCTATTGTACGAAACCTTCTCGAGGAGCATGATTGGGTTCTTGCGTACTTCTTCCCAAACATCTTCGTCGATGTATTCGAATAATTCTGTAGCCTGATAATTCCATGTCCACCAAAGATTGCGGGTTAAATCGTGTAAAACACTTATCCTTTCTGGTAATTTTGATTTAATCACCAGCTTTTTCCAAACCGGGGTGGAAATGGTATCGGGAGTCACTTTAACGCGAGGCTCGCGCTGGAATATACTGAACTGATCCTTTCGATTATTGACTTCTTTTAGAGCAATATCGTAAGCTTTGTAATAATTGCGTATCAGGTTTTCCCATTCGAGCGTGGCGGCCAAAGCAAACGATTTTTTCTGGATGGTTGCAACCTCATCACTCGATTTGGCAGCGTAATCATGAATAACGCGAGCTATTTCGAGGGCAACTTCCTGCTGATTAACATCGTTTCGGTAAAGTACTTCAACGCCATCAGCAATATTTTTGGAAAATTGTTTGGCCCAAATACCAAAGCCAGCAAGGCTTGTGGTAATGGTTGGAATTCCAAATGCAATGCTTTCAAGTGGTGTATATCCCCAGGGTTCATAATAGGAAGGGAACACTGTAATGTCCATTCCTATAAGCAAATCGTAGTAAGGGATATTAAATATACCATCGTCGCCATTAAGGTAGCTGGGCACAAAAATAAGTTTAACCCGCTCGTTGGGTTCATTATTCAAGTGAATTTCCTGAATTTTATTGATGATGGGATCGTATCCCAGATCGTTCAAACCATGCGTAAGAAAAGGGTTGGGCAGTGCGCCTTCAAAGTTTCCCTGATGTAACCGGTCAATTAAGTCCTTACGGGGACCGTAAGTGTTGGCCGGTATTAAAACGAAAGCCAATACTTCGCGCTTTAAATCTTCCTTTTCGTTCAATACTTTCAAGGCGTCCAATAAAACATCAGCCCCTTTGTTTCTGAATTCGTAGCGCCCGCTACTGGCTACCAGTAAAGCGTTTTGATCTACTTTATATCCTAAAACCGCCGATGCCACCTCAATCAGTTTCGAACGGGCTTTGCTGCGCTTGTCAGTATAGTCGTTACCTGTTGGCACAAAATCGCTTTCAAAGCCATTAGGTGTTACCACATCAACGCCTCGTTTCAGAAACTGGGCACATTCTGTGGCCGTTATATCAGAAACAGTGGTGAAACAATCCACCGTGTTGGCCGTAATTTTTTCCATGGAATGCTTAGCCACAACATTCAGTTCCTGTGCTTTAACATCGCCATCGAAACTTTGTAAATTATCGTAAACGGGAATTCCGTTCCCCGATAGTGATCGCCCAACAACAGTTGCATGTGTAGTAAAAATGGTTCCCACCTGCGGCAGTTTGTCTTTTAAATACAAAGCTCCGCTACCAGTCATCCATTCGTTAAAATGTGCCACCACTTTGTCGGAAATGGTGAGGTAGTATTTGTAAAAACTCTCAATTACCACTCCGGATGCATAACCAAAAAGGGCTGATTCAACATAATCCCAGTGGCCAGATAAACTATCCACATGAAATTTTTCCCACAAATACGACAGAATGTCGTTTTTTTGAGCGATAAATGGGCTGAAATCAACCAGAAAAACCGTAGGTTGACCGTGTACATTCCACCTGCCAACTCGCACTCTGATACCTTCGTGCTGTATTGTTTCAACCCAATCGGCATAGAGTTTATCATCCGGAATAAATTCCGGGTTTTTATTTGGACCGCGCCATACATCAGGACCTACAAATATGAGTTTATCCTGAAATTGTTGCACTAATGTATTGGCTTTTGAGGAAAGTACCGTATGAATTCCTCCCATTTTGTTACAAACTTCCCAACTTGTTTCAAACAGATAATCGGGTTTCAAAAAACTGTCAACCATAACTCAATCTTTTCCTTTTAATTTTCAAATCGTTATTCTGTCTCAGCGTTCTTATAACAAAATTACCTGGCCAATCATATTAAAAAGAACCCTCATGCTATCTAACCGTTTTCTCAGACTTTAGTTTTACTAACTGTCTCTTTTTTCGAAACAGTTCTCTTTGTTTTTGCTTTATTTAGGGCCGCTTCAAGTTCCTTTATTTTCAATTCTTTCTCATTAACAAGTTTTCTAAGCTCAGCAATTTCTTTATTATCAGCATCTTCAGGCACGACCATCTTCAACCTTAAACTAAAATCGCTCAGAACATTCATATAATTAATAAACGCTTCATAAGGTGTCTCATAAGGATTAAAATAAGCATGCACATCGCCATCGGAGAAAAACTTGGTACACATGTAATAGAAATGATCGCTGCATTGCAGATATCGCCAATCTTTCATCAGCTTAGGATCGTTACATTGCTTTATTCGCGGCAATAAACTGTATAATTTATTAAAGGCTTCCTGTTGCATTTCGTTGCCCAGCCATGCTGTAAGGTCTCTTTCTTCATCGGCCCATGAAATAGGATGAGGAACGCTAACTATAGCTACAGGTTGTAATTTCTGAGCAACTTCTGAAGGTGTTGAAAAAGACAAGCCCTGGCTTTTAACCACTTCGGCTGCAAAATGCTCAAGAAACTGGAATATGCCTGTGTCGCGAGGTTGATGCTCTCCAAAGGTTTCATAATCCATAAAAAGATTGACCACTTCCTCGCGGCTGTCGAGATTTTTAATCCAATTAACATATTTAGTGGCGGTTAATGGCCATTCGTTCCATGAATTGTTGCCAAACCGGAATGCTATATCATCGCTGAGTTTATAGTTTTTCAGCAACACCTTTAAGCGCGGATTAGCGGCATTGCAGTATAGAAAGTTAGGACTCTTCCATCCCAAAATATGTTTGGCACCTTCGGTCAACATGGCATTAAAGCCCATGTTGGCAACCATCTCTCCCATTTGGTCGGAGTAAATTAACTCTGTATTTCTGAAAACCTGAGGTTTCGCTCCAAAAAGTTCCTCCATTAAAGCCGAATGCGATTCTACCTGCGTTTTAAATTCTTCATAATCTTTTAACGAAACCAAAGAGTGCGCGTAAGTTTCACCCAGAAACTCAACCATACCGGTTTGGGCAAGGGCTTTAAAACTTTCCAATACATCGGGTGCATAAAGTTTGAACTGCTCAATAGCCATACCGGTTATGGAAAAAGCAACTTTAAACTTACCCTTATGTTTATTTAAGGCTTTTAATAGCAACTCGTTGGCAGGCAGGTAACATTTAGCTGCCACTTTATTCATAATGCTTTCGTTGGTATAATCATCGTAATAATAATGGTCCTTACCAATATCAAAAAACCGATAACGCCGAAATCTAAAGGGTTGATGAACCTGGAAATAGAGACAAATGGTTTTCATATGTTGTTATT
>CAZFTD010000006.1:0-19841 GCA_964521525.1 uncultured Marinilabiliaceae bacterium
CGCCTTTTTACCCTGTTGTTGGTGCCATTAATTATGCTGGCATTTTGGGGAAGGTTATTTGTTCTGGACATTGTTCATGTTACCATTCATGATAATCCGTCCATGCCCTTGTGGGATGCCATAATTATGCCATTATTTGGATATTCCAGATTGGCTGCTGCGTTTATGAGTTATGCTCTGGCTTTGGTTACGGGATTAACGGTTAACCGTATTATTTCGCGTTATGGTTTGCTTAGCAAGCAAAGCATGTTACCGTTGTTTATATTTGCTTTATTATCCGCAGGTTTCTTGTCTATTCAGAAACTTAGTCCCATTTGGTTCTTTGTGTTCTTTTTTGCTTTGGCAATTGAAAGGTTAATGGGTAGTGTAACCGAGTCAAAACCTGTAGTCAGGGTTTTCGATGCGGCTCTTTTGGTAGGTATAGGGACACTTTTTTATGTCAAGGGGGTATTTCTGTTTCCAATGTTATTTCTGGTAATGGGGATTTTAAGGGTTGCCAATTACCGAACGATTATTGCATCACTAATGGGATTTTTGTTCCCTTTTCTGGTTAGTTTTGCTTATTACTTTTTAATTGACGATTACGCGAAATTTTTTACCCAGATTAACGAGAACTTAGTATCAAATCCAGGGCAATATAACCATACATGGTTTTCGAAAGTATATATTGGTGTTTATATTATCCTTAATACTTTAGGAGTTATTGTTTTGGCCCGGTATATGGGCATTCAAAAAGTAATAACCCGTAAATATTTCAGAATATTTATCTGGGTAATTTTTCTGGTTGGGATTGCAGTTTTATCGCCGTTTTTTTCAAACGAAATTTTACCCATTGCCATTATCAGTTCTACAGTTATCTTGTCATTCTGGATAGATAAAATCTATAAAAAACTATGGCAGGAAAGTGCTTTATGGTTATTAGTTCTTTTAACCATATTTGGTCAGCTATTTCTTTTTTGAGTTGATTGAGTTTGGTTGGCCTTATTTTCAGGTTGTTAGCTATTGATATTAGATTGTCACGCACATAAAAGCTTCTGCCCTCTGCCTTTTAACTTATCACTAAACATTGCTAAATCCATTTCTGAAGTAAGTTGGACAAATCTTCCATGGTAACAGGTTTGCCTATATAATCATTCATTCCGGCTTCCAGACAAATTTCCCGGTCTCCTTTTAAAACATTAGCAGTCATCGCTATAATAGGAGTGTTGATGCCCTTAGAGCGTATCATTTTGGTAGCATCTAATCCATTAAGCACTGGCATCTGAACATCCATTAAAATAAGGTCGAAATCTTTACCCTCCATAAGCAAATCAACGGCCTCTTGTCCGTTGTTAGCAATTGTGGAAACACATCCCATTTTGATTAGCATTTTTTCTGCTATTTTTTGGTTAATAATATTGTCTTCTACCAGAAGGATGTTTTTTGTGGAGTTTTCTTTTGCAGATAGATTGGTTTTATCAACTAATTTTGTTTCAGGTTGTGAAAATAAATCGTAAATAGAGGTGAATAGTGTTGAATGTTTTAATGGTTTGTGGATGATTTTATCGAACAACCGAAGCTCTTTCTTTGAAGATAACTTATTTTCTGGTATTAATAAGATGGTTTTTATTGTTGGTACTAATTCTTTGGCTTTAATAACAAATTCTTTTTCTTTTTGCGCCAGAACATTTGGTTCAACAATTACAAGGTCGTGATTGGAGTTATCTCCTAAAACCTGCAAAGCCTCTTCCATATTATAAGCCTCATCGGTTACAATGCCCCAATTGTGTAAAGTCTTTTTCAGTAAAAGAATATTGGTTTTCTGGTCATCAACCAAAAGTGCATGTAAATCTTTTAGTTTTTCGTTGTTGAGTTCCTTGTGAGCCTGGTTTTTATCAATAGTAAAGGGGAGAATAAAATGGAATATTGTTCCCGGATTATCTTTCGACCATGCGAAGTTTGGATTAGGGCTTTCAACCCATATTTTCCCACCCATTAATTCAACCAGCATTTTAGAAATGCTTGTTCCTAATCCGGTTCCACCAAATTTCCGTGTGGTTGAGCCATCAGCCTGTGTAAACGAATCAAATATTTTCTCAAGTTTCTCAACCGGTATGCCAATCCCGGAATCTTCTACCGAAAAGTGCAATGTTACTTCAGATTCAATTTGTTTTTCAACCTCCACCTTAAAGACAACTTCTCCAACCTGAGTAAATTTAACAGCATTGCCCACCAGATTAATCATAATCTGAATAAGTCGTCCTTCATCTCCAACCAGAACAAGAGGAACAGTTTCTTCTACAATGGCGAACAATTCTATCTTCTTATCATTGGCTTTGAACGATATTTGGTCTATTAGATAATCAACCGTTGACCGGATGTTGAACGGATAGGTTTCAATTTTCATTTTTCTTGCTTCAATCTTTGAGAAGTCAAGAATATCGTTGATGATGTGAGTTAGATTTTGGCACGACTTTGAAATAATGGATATAATATTGCGTTGTTCTTTATTTAGCTTTGTTTTGGAAAGCAATTCTGTGGCCCCTACAATGCCGTTCATGGGGGTTCTGATTTCGTGGCTCATATTTGCCAGAAACTCCGATTTGGCTTTATTGGCTTCTGCTTCTTTCTGCTGCATTTCTTTCTGGGCAGTAATATCCATAAACGCCTCCAGATTAACAGGTCGGTTGTTTATTTTAATGGGAATAATGTTTTTCAGGATAACACGGGAGATATTGTTCTCGGGTACTGTCAGATGTTCTTCCAAAGCACGAATGTTGGCTCCTGTACTGGTGTCCTGATATTCGCTCTGAACAACAGTTTCAAAAAAATGAGAGTATTTTTTTTCTCTGATATGTTTTAAGGCTTCCTGCAAGCTTGAGAAACCCATGGTTTTTGCAGCTGTTTGATTGATTTCAATTATTTGCTGCTTTTCATCAACCAATAAAATGCCCACGGGTAAATTCTCAGTGATAGCTTTTAATGTATTCAGCGATTCGTTTAGCGATTGAGTTAACAATCGTTTTTCAGTAATGTCTTCCCGTATAACAATAAAGCTTGAAATGGCATTCTCTTCGTTAAATACAGGCGATATATGTACTTTTTCCCAGTAAACGAAGCCATCTCGATTCTGCGTCTCTATTTCGCCCGACCAGACACCTCCTGATAATACTGTGTTTTGTAATATTTCCGAAAAATCACTTCGCTTAATGGTTTTGAAAAAAGCAGGATTAACTCCCATTACCTCTTTTTTTAAATACCCTGTTTTTGCTTCAAAACTCTTATTTACATATTCAGTTACACCACGTGTGTTGGTTATCATAATGGCCACGGGGCTTTGTTCCACCGCCATTAACAATTTTTGGCTATCCTCTTCTGCTTTTTTTCTAAATAGAATTACGTTCGAAATCTGAATGATTATCAGATAGGTGATGATGCCTGCAAATAAGCTAAAAACCAGCAAACTAAGGTATTTGAGCTTATTGTATCGATCTAAAACATTGATACTGGTGTTGTTAAGTTGTACAACATTTTTTTGAATATCATAGGCGATTTTTCGCTCTGTTTCATAAATTCTGGTGAAATGGCTGTCGGCTTGTTTCAGGTAAAAGTTAATGGTTTGCATTAAATTCTCCGATACTGCCTGTTCTGAATTTAATGCACTTCGCAATGCTCCCACTATTTTTGATGCCAAAGCCTGCAAATCGTAAATGGCAGGAATTAATTCGCGCACTTCAGGAATGGTTCCGGTGTATTGATCGTTCCAGTAATTGATAATTTCAATAATCTGGTCGTTACGTGGTAAATTAGCTGTATTTACATTTGAAAATTGTCCACCTTGGTCTAAAACACGTAGAATATCTATGCACTGGCTGACATTCTCACGAATGGCGGCATGTGTATTAGATAACTGCTGTGGGTGTTGTATGGTAGGAAAAGTTTTAAAAGCCAGATGAATATGCAAAAGGTTTTCTTTAAACAGGAATTCGAGTTTTTGCTTTTGTTCCTGGTTACGAATCGATTGTTGATACCGCAGTGTGTAAAACTTGTCGAAATAATTTTCAATAAAAAGTATTGAAAGTATGGTGAGGAAGAAAATAGCCAGTAAAAGAAATAATTTATTAATAATAGGTTCACGCGCAAACAAGCGTTTGCTAACCTTAAATGATTTTGAAAGGCCTATAATATTATTAATAACTGGTTTCAATTAAGGAGATATTTACCGAAAGATAACTAAAAAATAGTAGTTCTACGCTTATGAATGCCATATTTGGCTAAAACTTCGGTGCCATAACCTGAACTCAGAGTGGCAAGGAAAGTTTGAGCGAGTCCTGGATTTTCTGAACTTCTCAATACAGATGCATAAATTCGGGGGAACTCATAATGGGCTTGAAGATTAATAGTGTCAACCGATGTCCGGTTACTGTTGTAAAAATAACTTGATAGCCAGTCTACTGCCACAGAAGCTTCTCCATTAATTACGCTCCGGATAATACCTCTTGAATCGACTGATAATGCCAGTACATTAGACATTACCGCATCGTAAAGATGATTTTTCTGCAATAACTGCCTGGTTTCGAAACCTAATGAGCTGGTTTCAGGGTTAGCAAGCAAAACGGCATGGTTTCTTTTGCTGAGCGATTCAAGGGAGCCATCAAACGACTCCGGGTTCCCTTTTTTTACAATGAAAATAAGTTGGTTAACTCCAATGTAGATTGAATCTGCAATTATCTGAGGATTAGCTCTTGATAGTTTAGTTAAAGCCTGATAACTGTCAGGTATAAAAAGATCTCCCTTTTGGCTGTAATTGATTAATCCAATCAGGTTTTTAGAGCAATCGTTGTGTATCCTTATTTTGCACTTAAACTGCGATTCAAAATAATTGCTTATTTCGAGAATGGGTGAAACCATACCGTTTTCACAATAAATTAGTAATTCAGGTATTGCAGCAGAGGTTTGCTGCTGGTCTGTTTTGGCACCACCCTTGCAACCGGATAAAACCATTATTAACAACGATAAAAAAAAGAGTGCTTTCATAGCATGGAACAACAAGACGTAATTAAACGTATTAGTTTTTATTCATGCAATTTATGAAAACAAGTGCTTATTTGCTTGTTTTTTATCATTGCATTTCAAGGGTTTGTCAAATTTATTTTGTTTTTCGTGGAACAAAATTATTTTTTACCCATTTTGGAATGAGAAAAGCGCCAATAAACAGATAGGGATAATAGCTGATAGACCTCCAGATAAAAGCCATGGCCACTCCGGTTCCTACCGGAATAAACCCGGACAGGAACTCTTTAAATACATATTCGGCAAAACCGCTACCACCCGGGGTGGGACTCACCAGCATCATAATCCACATAACCAGTTGTTTGCCAAAAGCCAGTAAATGGTTATCCCAGTTTAACCAGGTAACGCCAAAAAATGTAATAATAAGGGCGTTAACAATCCAATAACGTGCAGTCCAGCTAAAGAAAGTTGCCCCAAAAGCCTGCAGCCATTTTTTAAAAGGCCAGTTTTTAAACTCTTTGGATGTTTGAATTAGTTCTGAACCTGACTCGTTGGCCTGAGGTCGCCATTTACGGATAATAGGTAGTTTAAATATCCATAATAACACCCATTTTAATCCACGAGGATTAACAAATAACCCATAGCTGATTATTAGGGTGTAGATAAACTTCAGCGAATACCCCAGTAGAGCAAATATCAGAAATTGGTTTTCGTACCAGGGAATTACCGCTTGGTCGGGGCTGAGCGAAAAAATATCGGTATGGCCAATTATCAACAGTATAATGGGGAAGGTGAGTATAAAATACAACTCATCAAGAAAAGAGGTTACCATAACAACGGCAGTACTTCGCCCCAAGCTAACCCCTTCTTTATTAATAAAGAAAATGGCAACGCTGGTACCTCCAATGGCGGAGGGGGTAATGGCTGATGTGAACTCCCATAACATGATAATGTTAAAAGCTTTGCGCCACGATAGTTTGTTATTGGTAAGAATTCGAATTCGAACCATATATCCAAAGTCGCGGATGGCCATCATCATCATCGACAGAAACAGCCAAAAGACAGACTGAAGCGTAAAACTAAGAGAGGAGAAACTGCCAGGCTGATATTCACGGTAAAGCATATACCCCGAAACCGCTATGCCAATTACAATGGGAAGTATAATACGGGAAGGGTTAATGCTTTTTAATATTTTACCTGAATTATCTGTCATTCCTTATAAAATATGAGAAAATATGAGGAAGTAATAACTTCAAACAGATTACAAATTTAATCCATTACCATTAGAAGGTGAAATAATTAGAAAGGTTTAACGTAAAAATAAAAAAACCGGAACTAAGTCCGGTTTTTGTGGAGACAAGGGGAATCGAACCCCTGACCTTTTGACTGCCAGTCAAACGCTCTAGCCAACTGAGCTATGCCCCCGTTTTTAGCGATGCAAATATAAGATAATTTGTTTTACCATACCAAATTTTTATAAAAAAAGAGAGGAGAATTGCGGGTTAAGTTTCTATTGTCAGACTACTAATTATTTAGCCGTATAATAAAATTGTTTAAAATTAACATAAAATCTGTTGCGCATTTAACCTAATTTTCAGTATAACAACTATATAAATTAATAAACAAAGTGCAAAATTGGTTAAACAGTATTAATTGAGTTGATAATGCAAAAATGTTCTGTTAAATTCAATTATACAACGTTAAACCAATCATTTATAGTATGGAAATCAAGAAAGCACCCCAGAAAGACCTTGAACGCAAAAAATCGATTTTTTTGCAAATAGGTTTAATCATTACGCTATCTCTGGTACTGATTGCGTTTGAATGGTCCTCCTCCGATGTGAGAGTTGATTTTTTACCCGGCATCGAAGATAACGGGATAATTGAAGAAGTTGTTCCCATTACTGTTCATAAAGAAAAACTGGAAATGCCTAAACTTGTTTTTGATGTTTTAGTTATTACTGATAGTGACGATTTCCCCGAGCCGGATCTGTATATACCCGAGCCGGACGATACAAATCTCGATTTAACAAATTATACCATTAAGGTTGAGGAAGAAAAAAGGGAAGATATTTTTATAAACGTTGAAGAAATGCCTGAATTCCCCGGAGGAAATAGTGGATTGTTGAAATATCTGGCATCATCAGTAAAATATCCCGAAATAGCACGAATTAATAATGTTCAGGGGAAGGTTTATGTTAGTTTCGTAATTAATAAAAAGGGTGAGGTAACCCATGTATCTTTAGCCCGCGGAGTAGATCCCAACCTCGACAGAGAAGCTTTAAGAGTAGTAACCTCAATGCCACTTTGGAAACCAGGACGCCAGAATAATGAAAATGTTAATGTATCCTACACTGTTCCAATTAATTTTGTTCTAAAACAAAATTAAGGTGTTACAAGCCACCTGATAGAAACAAAGTAATATTTTTTTAAATATCTTTGGAAATTAAAACATAGGATTGTTGAAGTTTCAGAAGAAAGACTTATTTTTATGGTCCTTTTCAGAGCAAAAATGGCTCTGGAATACTTGAAAAAAGTAAAGTTTTGTCGTATCTTTAAAGTGTCTAATAAATTAGTAACCATTATTATGGAAGTTAAAAAGTCGCCCAAAGCAGACCTCGAAAACAAGAAATCGGTCTTTATGCAGATTGGTCTTGTTGTGGTTCTATCTTTGGTTCTGATTGCCTTTGAGTGGACAACCACCGATGTTAATGTTAACACAGGGCTTTTAGATGCCGAAGTAGAAGTTGAGGAAGAAATCATCCCTATCACCAGACAGGATGAGGTGAAGCCACCGCCACCACCACCGCCACCAAGAGTTACCGATATCTTAAATATTGTTGATGATAACGTGGAGTTGGATGATGAGCTTGAGTTTATTGATACAGAAATGGATCAGAATAAACCTTTGGATTTTTCTCCCATTGTAATTGTAGTACAGGAAGAGGAACGTGATGATACTCCTGTATTTTACATTGTGGAAGAAATGCCTCAGTTCCCTGGTGGAGAAGAAGCATTACAGAGATATCTCAGTACATCTGTTAAATATCCGGTAATTGCCCAGGAGAATGGTATTCAGGGTAAAGTATTCATCCAGTTTGTAATTAATACCAAAGGTGAAGTAACCAATGCCGTTGTTCTCAGGGGTGTTGACCCGAGTCTTGACCGCGAAGCTTTACGGGTGGTACAGGCTATGCCCAACTGGAAACCTGGGAAACAGAGAAACCGTCCGGTAAGAGTTTCTTATACTGTACCAATTAACTTTGTATTACAATAATAATTGGTTTAGCATATTAAGAACCCGGAGAAATCCGGGTTTTTTTTTGCCTAAATTTTGTATCAACCTGTATTCAACCTTGAAATTGTATGCATGGAGTTAACTGAAATTCCATTATTTTTGTTTGATTAAATTAATATTGATGAGTGATTTAATATCTACCGACAGGGTAATTGAGAAGGTTGTTCTGGTTGCGGTGAGAACCCCCGATTTAAAAGATAATCAGGTAATAGAATACCTTGACGAGTTGGCTTTTCTGGTGGAAACTGCCGGAGCAGTTCCCGTTAAAAGGTTTACCCAGAATTTGCAGATGCCCGATAAAAGAACGTTTGTTGGAAGCGGCAAACTCGAAGAAATTCTGGAATACCTCAAAGTGAATGAAGATGTGCAGGGGGTTATTTTTGATGACGAGTTAAGTCCTTCGCAACTTCGAAACCTCGAAAATATATTAAAGCGTCGTGTTCTCGACCGCACCAATTTAATTCTGGATATTTTTGCGTCGAGAGCTCGTACTGCACATGCCAAAACACAAGTTGAGCTGGCACAATACCAATACCTTTTACCCAGGTTAACCCGAATGTGGACGCACCTTGAACGGCAACGTGGCGGAATAGGAATGCGAGGCCCGGGCGAGAAAGAAATTGAAACCGACAGGCGCATTATTCGTGATAAAATTGCCAAACTAAAAATTGACTTGGAAAAGATTGATCGGCAAATGGCCACCCAGCGCAAGAATCGCGGAAAATTGGTTCGTGTTGCTCTGGTGGGTTACACCAATGTTGGGAAATCAACGTTGATGAATGTCCTAAGTAAAAGCGATGTGTTTGCTGAAAACAAATTGTTTGCAACACTCGACACTACTGTTAGAAAAGTAACTGTTGGAAACCTTCCGTTTTTGCTGGCCGATACTGTTGGCTTTATCCGTAAATTACCCCACCACCTGGTTGAATCGTTTAAATCAACACTTGATGAGGTGCGCGAAGCCGATATATTGTTGCACATTGTTGACATTTCGCATCCCGGATTTGAACAACAAATTGAAGTGGTAAACCAAACGTTACAGGAAATTGATGACCGCCAGAAACCTGCCATTCTTATTTTTAACAAGGTGGATGCATACGCTCATGTTGAAAAGGACGAAGATGATTTGACACCATCAACCAAACAAAATTTAACCCTTGATGATTTAAAGCAAACCTGGATGGGGCAAGGTGCTCCCTGTGTGTTTATTTCAGCCATTCAGAAAACCAATTTTCAGGAATTTAAAGAAATTCTTTACAATGAAGTAATGAAAATTCATGTTACACGCTTCCCTTATAACGACTTTTTGTATGCAGAGGATCAAGATGCTATAGACCTTTAAGAATAGAATGTTTGTAACTGAATATATAGTTTAGTATCTTAATAATGTGAATTGAGAGTTATAAACAAGAAGATGTGTATTTATTTTCAGCATTTCAGGTTTTGTATGTCGGTTTTGATATAGTCATTAGGTGATGGTTTTTATTGGTCTCAATGCCTTTTTGTACCTGTTAAAATATCTAAAATTTATCAGTATTTTCGGGGCTTCTAATTAGATCGGGTATAAATAAAGATCATTTTCTTTATT
Organism: uncultured Marinilabiliaceae bacterium; assembly: GCA_964521525.1. Classification (GTDB taxonomy): domain Bacteria; phylum Bacteroidota; class Bacteroidia; order Bacteroidales; family Marinilabiliaceae; genus CALEUX01. Next base: position 9,879 of record CAZFTD010000006.1, read on the forward strand.
TTTTTGGATAAAAGTGTACGAACGTTCTACATTTGCATTCTGAAATAAAAATCAGAACCGTAATAAATTTAAAATAATCCTATATGAGCAATTTACTATCTTCTTCCATTGGGAAGAAACTCCTGATGGGGTTGTCAGGACTTTTTCTGATGATGTTTCTGCTTGTTCACCTCACTGTAAATGCACTTTTATTAGTGCCCGACGGAGGTGAATTTTACAATGCAGCAGCTCATTTTATGGCCACCAATCCATTTATTAAGGTGATGGAACCCATGCTGGCCATTGGTTTTTTGGTGCATATCCTTTGGGGTGTTAAACTAACCCTCGAAAACCAAAAGGCAAGGGGCAATAGCCGTTACGCTTCGGGCAATAAAACCACCGGTGTAACCTGGGCCTCACAGAACATGTTGGTACTTGGCATCACCATTTTGGCTTTTTTGGTTTTGCACATTGCGCAATTTTGGGTAAAAATGAAATTAGTTGGCGATCCCCGTCTTGAGGGTATCGACATAACCATTGGCGGTGTTACCACCCATGTTGAAAATGCTTATGCTTTGGTAAACTATACCTTTAGCTACTTGTGGGTTGTTATAGTTTATATCATTGCCGGCGTAGGATTGGCTTTGCACCTGTCGCACGGTTTCTGGTCTTCTTTTCAAACCATTGGTTTCAGTAACCAAATCTGGCGCCAGCGTCTCTCGGTTCTGGGTAGTATTTATGCCTGGGTAGTAGGATTGGGTTTTGCCCTTATAGCGCTGTTGCAATATTTATTTTATCAACCGGTTTAATTTTTAATCCTTTGAGATTATGGTAAAAATTGATGCTAAAATCCCCGAAGGGCCATTGGCTCAAAAGTGGACCAAATATAAGGCTAACCAAAAACTGGTTAACCCTGCCAATAAAAGAAAACTCGACATTATTGTAGTTGGAACCGGTTTGGCCGGTGCTTCTGCCGCCGCATCCTTTGGTGAAATGGGTTTCAATGTTAAAATCTTCACCATCCAGGATTCTCCTCGTCGTGCGCACTCCATTGCTGCTCAGGGAGGTATCAACGCCGCTAAAAACTATCCTAATGATGGCGACTCAGTACACCGTTTGTTTACCGATACTGTTAAAGGTGGCGACTATCGTGCCCGCGAAGCCAATGTTTACCGCCTGGCCGAAGTAAGCAATTCCATTATTGACCAGTGCGTGGCGCAAGGTGTTCCTTTTGCCCGCGAATATGGAGGTTTACTCGATAACCGTTCGTTTGGCGGCGCTCAGGTGAGTCGTACTTTTTATGCTAAAGGACAAACCGGACAGCAGCTTCTGCTCGGTGCCTACCAGGCTTTAATGCGTCAGGTAGAGATGAAAACCGTTAAGCTCTACACCCGAAACGAATTGGTTGATATTGTTATAGTTGATGGTAAGGCTCGTGGAATCATTTCACGCGATTTGGTTACCGGTGAGTTTCAGCGCCATTTTGCGCATGCTGTTGTGTTGGCTACCGGAGGTTACGGTAATACTTTCTTTTTATCCACCAATGCAATGGGGTCAAATGGTTCTGCGGCCTGGCAGGCCTATAAAAAGGGCGCCATGTTTGCCAACCCCTGCTTTGCTCAGATTCACCCCACCTGCATTCCAGTACATGGAGAATTTCAAAGTAAATTAACCCTGATGTCGGAATCGTTACGTAACGATGGTCGCATTTGGGTACCAGCTAAAAAGGAAGACGCTGAAGCCATTCGTGCAGGAAAACTAAAGCCTACCCAAATAGCTGAAGACGACCGTGATTATTTCCTTGAGCGTCGTTACCCTGCTTTCGGGAACCTGGTACCGCGCGATGTGGCCTCACGTGCCGCTAAAGAGCGTTGCGATGCCGGATATGGTGTAGGTGCAACAGGTTTGGCTGTTTATCTCGACTTTAAATCGTCGATAGAGCGTTTGGGAGAAGATGTTATCCGCGCCCGCTACGGCAACCTCTTCCAGATGTATGAAAAAATTGTGGATGACAACCCTTACAAAACGCCAATGATGATTTACCCTGCCATCCATTATACCATGGGCGGTATTTGGGTCGATTACGAGTTGCAAACTACTGTTCCAGGTTTGTTCTGCGCCGGCGAAGCCAATTTCTCTGACCATGGAGCCAACCGATTGGGCGCCTCAGCCTTAATGCAGGGTTTGGCCGATGGTTACTTTGTGCTGCCATACACCATTCAGAATTATCTGGCAGATGATATTCGCACGCCGCGCATGACCGGTAATGAAAAAGAGTTTGTAGAAGCTGAACAATCAGCAAAAGATCGTTTCACCAAACTTTTAAACATTAAAGGGAACCGCTCTGTAGACAGCTTTCATAAAGAACTGGGCTTAACCATGTGGGACTTTGTAGGGATGGCCCGTAACAGCGAAGGCTTAAAACAAGCCATTGAAAAAATTCGTGCCATTAAAAAGGAATTTTGGAGTAATGTGCGGATTCCAGGAGAGGGTGAAGGAATGAATATTGAGCTTGAAAAGGCCAATCGTTTAGCCGATTTTATTGAAATAGGCGAGTTAATGGCTATAGATGCACTGCACCGTGAGGAGTCGTGTGGAGGCCATTTCCGCGAAGAATTTCAAACAGAAGAAGGCGAGGCCAAACGTCAGGACGACAAATTTGCTTATGTGGGATGCTGGGAATACAAAGGTGAAAACCAGGAACCCGAGCTCCATAAGGAAGAATTGCAGTTTGTTGACGTGAAGCTAATCCAACGTAATTACAAATAATGGTTTGGCAAGTTCAATTATTAACCGAGTGATATTATGGAAAATTATATAAATCTCACATTAAAAGTCTGGAGACAAAAAAATGCCCGCGAAAAAGGGCGTTTTGAAACCTATCAGGTAAAAAACATCTCAACCGACAGCTCTTTTCTTGAAATGCTTGATATTCTCAACGAGCAGCTCATTAATGAAGGGCAGGAGCCGGTAGCATTTGACCACGATTGTCGCGAAGGCATTTGCGGCATGTGCTCGCTTTATATCAATGGTCGCCCTCATGGCCCCGACGATGATATTACCACTTGCCAGTTGCATATGCGCAAGTTTAAAAATGGCGAAACCATTTGGATTGAGCCTTGGCGTTCGGCCGCATTCCCTGTAATAAAGGATTTAATAGTTAACCGTACTGCCTTCGACCAGATTATTGCTGCCGGAGGATATGTATCGGTGAATACTGGTGGTGTACCCGATGCCAATGCCATTCCTATTCCAAAAGATGATGCCGATGAGGCCATGGATGCTGCTTCATGCATTGGTTGTGGTGCTTGCGTAGCCGCTTGTAAAAACGGTTCAGCCATGTTATTTGTTTCGGCTAAGGTTAGCCACCTCGCCTTATTGCCACAGGGTCGTGTTGAAGCTGCCCGCCGAGCTAAAAATATGGTAGCCAAAATGGACGAGCTTGGTTTTGGAAACTGTACCAATACCGGAGCCTGCGAGGTTGAATGTCCAAAAGGAATCAGCGTTGCTAATATAGCCAGATTAAACCGCGAGTTCTTAAAAGCAAAACTTCAGGACTAACAAGGTTAGCTACGAAATATTTCGAGAATGCCGGGAATTGTTTTCCGGCATTTTTAATTTTTGATATTGTTATTATTTTGGTAATGTGAAAAAGAAAGTAGAGCCTTTACCCGGTTCTGATTCCACCCAAATTCGGCCGCCCATCAGTTCAACAAGACTTTTACTGATTGACAGCCCCAACCCGGAACCACTCTTGTCGGCTTGCGAATCGTTTTCAGCTTGTCTGAACCGTTCAAAAATCAATTGATGGTATTTAGAATCAATTCCAATTCCGTTATCCTGAACAAAAAAGCAATATTCCGATTTAATTGTCTTATAGCCAAAGGTAATAGTTCCGTTTACTGGGGTAAACTTTATGGCATTTCCCAGAAGATTGTTGAAAATTTGAGTAATCTTTTGTAAATCGGTTTCTATGGTACGTTGGTTATAGATTTTTGGCAGAGAGGTTTTAAGTTTAATTTTCTTATCATTGGCGCGTATCTCAAAAATTGCCAGCAATGAGAAAATAAGTTCCTTAATATTGACATCGGTTTTATACAACGAAATCTGGCCTGTTTCAATTTTTGAAATTTCAAGCACATCATTTATTACACCTAATAGTTGTTGTCCGCTTTGTAGAATTAAGTTGAGATAAAAATTCCGGTTTTCTGGTAAAATATCTTCGCTTTGTAAAAGCTCTGCAAATCCCATAATTCCATTTAAAGGCGTTCTTATTTCGTGGCTCATGTTGGCCAGAAATGAAGATTTAAGACGGTCGCTCTCTTCGGCTTTTTCTTTGGCTGCAAGTAATTCTTTCTCAATGTTTTTAGCTTGTGTGATATCTCTAACAATGGTGATAACCATATCGTCCATATATGGCACCATTCTTGATTCAAATATCAGATTGTTAAGTGTGTATGTGTAGGTCTCCATCTTTTTTAGCAACAAAGTTTGTTTTATCTTTGCCTTTGTAAGAGAAGCTAATTCTTTAGGTAACACCTTGTCTACATGATTATTTAAAAATTTTTCTGGATTAATTAAGGCTTTTGTGTCACTTTCTGTGTGAAAATCTCTGAAATAGCCATCCTTATCAAAAACAAAATATAGGTCAGGAATGGCTGCCAGCAAACTTTGAGCCTTGGCATGGTTGTTACGGGCAGTATCTAAAGCCTCCTGAAGCGATCGAATCAGCTCAATTTCGTGGGTTATATCAGTTAATGTGCCAAGTGTTTTAAGGTTACCATCATCAGAATAGGCGTTAATTCCACTGCCTTTTATATGTTTTTCAGTACCATTTGAAAGAACAATCCGGAATTCTTCTTTCCATAGCAGGTTTTCAAGTTTATCGCCGCTCCAGCTCTCCATCATTTTAGCACGATCGTCAGGATGAATCTTATCAATAAATTCATTGAGGGACTTTGGCTGACGGTCGTTACCTACAATGCTCTTAATGTTGCCATGCCACTGAAAAAGATTGACTTGGCTGTTCCATTCAAAAATAACATCGTTGGTATGCATGGCAACCAGCATAAAGCGCAAGTCGCTTTCTTCACGGGCTTTTTTTATGTTATATTGCTCGGTTACATCCTGAAAAATGCCAATCCCCCCGGTAATTTTATTCTGGCGATTATAAACAGGAGCTGTTTTTAGTAATATATTTACGAGTTTGTTGCTGAAGGTGGTTTGGTAGGTTCCTTCATAAATTCCCTCGCGGCCGTTAAGCGAATCAAGAATTGAAGGAATAACTCTGGTATCGGTAATGTTATTAAGGTCAAATCCTATAAGCTTTTCCATTGGAACACCCAGCGTAGCGCAAAATCGTTCGTTGGCAAGGGTAATGATGAGGTTTTTGTTGTAAAAGAAAATGCCTACAGGTGAGTTTTCAATTACAATTCTGTATTGTTCGCTGTCTTCAAAATAGCCACCTGAAACCTGAATTCCTTTTCCGGAAAAGAAGCCCTGAGAAGAAAACTCCTGTTCCAGAATTTTCGTGGATTGTGCAATTAGTGCTTTTTCTTTATCGGAGAACCCCTTTTTATTTAACTGAATAAGCCATATGGTAAGGTCTCTGGCAGGAACAACATTCAACGTAATTGCCTGAATATAATAGGGCCCAAAGTTATTATCGGGGTAAAGAAATGACATTGGCTTAGCCGCTGAGTCATAAAAACTGCTGGCTATATTGTTGAGCCACTCCACCGTTTGACTTTCGCTATTTTCACTTATATAAAGCCAGTTGTTAACACCGTTTTGACGCTCAAGCATGGCAACAGAGGCCGGAAGAAATTGAGACAAGAGTTCCAGACTGTTTTTCCAGTCGATACTTTGGTTGAAATTCTCAGTTTTTAAATCAGTACTCATTATTAATTGCCAGAAATACTACTTTATATTAACCATAAAACAGGGTTTGTGTTTAACCAGAACAACTTGTAACGTTAATAGTTTAATTGCAGCTAAAACAGATGAATTTGCAAATTTCCTATTCAAATCGCCGGTTTCCTATTGCTAAAATACCACTTTTATGTTCAGTCCGAATTAATTACTCCGTTGGTTTTTTGAAAATTAATGTTTAATACATGAATTAACAAGGGTTATGTTAAATTAATTATTTTGGATATCAAAAAAGGCCCCGATTTTTTTTACGAATGGGACCTCTTTCGAATTAAACCTAACTCTGAAAATTGTTGCTTTTTGAATTGTAATGCACTAATGATAAGCCAATCGAAATTTAAACTGTTTAAAATTTGTTAGATAAAAGATATTAGACTTTAAGACAAATAGTAACATCCTCGAGAAATAAGTAAAATTACTTAACTATCTTGTTTATCAGTTCTTTCTATTTAGTCTTATCCCGATAAACCGGGACACGTCTATCTGTCTGAATCCTGATAAACCGGAACACGAATCTAAACTTCTGACAGTCTTTAATAAATCCTGAAAACTAATATTAAACAGTTACTTAGTATTTATTGATGGCTGACATTTGTCTTCTGATTGGGAGATTGCTACGAAGCTGGTTGTTTTTTTTCAGGGCGCCTTTGTTGTCTTTGCTCCATCCTATTTTTTCGGTTATCGCGAAAAGCCTCTTTTTGCTCACTTTTAAGTTCCAGATAACGAATGTATTGCTCGGTCGTGAGTATTTCTTTCATTTTCGCATTGTGCTCTTTTTGCCTTTCTTTAGCCCGATCTAACCTTTCGGCTCTTTCTTTTTGTTGAGTTTCTCTCAATTGCTTTTGTTCTTCACGGTTGGTTTTCATTTCCATCCGACGGTTTTCCATCAATTGCTGAACTTGTTTAGCTTGTTCAGGTGTGAGCGACAGTTCACTTGTTAATTTTTCAAGGGTTATTTCCTGTTGTTTAGCAGGGTCTCTGTCTGCATTTTTCCTTTCAGCTTTGCTTTGCTGAGCCATTAAGGCTGGTATCATCAACACTGAAAGGAACAGGATTATTGCTAATCGTTTAATTTGCATAACTTTTTTTATTTAGTTAATAATGCAGTTAGTTGAAGAGGTTGAATCTGATTGTTTAATGTTTTTTAGACAAAACCAAATGAATTTGGTTTAATGGAAATTCTATGATTGAAATTTGGTTGTAACCATGCAGAAAGTAAAAGGCTGAGATGGTATATTTTCGGAGGTGTTTCTTAGCTATTTTAGACTATTAACTAATGGCTTTTTTAGATAGCAACGTATTATTTGAGCCAATAATTCATTTACAAAAGCACAATATCATAATCAAAAAACTTATCTGATAACTGCAGAAAATGATGGCTTTATGAGTATTCTGGTCAAATACCATGGTTTAAAAAAGTATCTTTGTTCAAATAAATGATGTTTATGCGACAATATTTTCTTTGCTGTATTCTTGCTCTTTATCAAACATTAAATGCCATTGCGCCTCCCGACAGCATTACAAAGCCGGCATCTGCAATTAAGCCGGTTGTTGTGGCCACAGGTTTGGTGGCGTTTAGTTTTTTTGTTGATAACAGTTTAAAGGGGCCCGAAAGTCTTGATTCTGGATTGAGGAAACTGACTGATATTACCGATATTGCCGGCGAAAAAAAGATTATCATTCCCACATTATTAGTAACCTGGGGATTAGGGAAATATGCACTTAAAAATCAAAAGTTGCAGGAGGTATCGGAGGCTTCTGTTAAATCAGTTTTGGTTACCGCCATTGGAACCGAATCATTAAAGCATCTTACAGGAAGAGCGCGCCCTTTTATGAATGAAGGACCTCATTCATTTCATCCATTCCCGGGAAGCAAGGACGAGTATAAATCGCTGCCTTCGGGACATGCATCGCTGGCCTTTGCTGTTTTTACGCCATTTGCCGAGGGTTACTCAAGATGGATTTATGCAGTGCCTGTTTCGGTGGCTGCAGGTCGGGTGATTCAAAATAAGCACTGGGTATCGGATGTTACCGTTGGCAGTGCCTTTGGTTTTATTTCAGGGTATTTATTTTACCATCACCGTAAAAGAGTAGAACCAATTCCCAATGGGTTGGTGTTTTATTTTTAATGCAGACTTTTCCAAAGGCTTTTGATGATTTTGGAATTAGTTGATTATTTTTGCAGTTTATTTTGGGTAGAATCAGTAATAAGAAGAAATAGCTTTATTGACCATACTGCCTTGGTTTATTTATTTTATCAGATGCTATAACAGATAGTAATAGCAACATTTAACGTGATTATGGAAACAGTAGTTAGCGGAATACGGCCCACGGGCAACCTTCACTTGGGAAATTATTTCGGAGCCATTAAGAATTTCCTGAAAATGCAGGATAATAATAATTGCTTCTTTTTTATTGCCGATTATCATTCACTTACAACACATCCCACGCCTGAAGATTTGCATGGAAATGTTCGTCAGGTTTTAGCAGAATATCTGGCTGTTGGGTTAGACCCCGAAAAGGCAACTATTTACATTCAGAGTGATTTACCCGAGGTGGCTGAGCTAACTTTACTGTTGAATATGAATGCTTATTTGGGAGAACTGGAGCGTACCACTTCTTTTAAAGATAAGGCCAGGCAACAGCCCGATAATGTTAATGCCGGTTTGTTAACTTATCCGGTACTAATGGCCGCCGACATAATTATTCACCATGCTGCAAAAGTACCCGTTGGTAAAGATCAGGAGCAAAACCTGGAAATGACCCGTAAGTTTGCAGCCCGCTTCAACCGCATGTATAATGTGGAGTATTTCCCTATACCACAACCCTTTAATTTTGGCGAGGCACTGGTGAAAATTCCGGGTTTGGATGGTTCCGGGAAAATGGGAAAATCGGAAGGGAATGGCATTTTTTTAATCGATGAGCCTTCAGTTATCAGGAAAAAAGTAATGAAAGCTGTTACCGATACGGGCCCAACTGAGCTCAACTCGCCGGTTGCTGAACCTATTGCCAATTTATTTACCATTATGTCGGTGGTTTCAAAACCTGAAACTTTGGAGTTTTTTAAGGAGCAGTATGCTAATTGTAATATTCGTTACGGCGATTTAAAAAAGCAACTTGCCGAAGATATTATCCTGTTTAACGAACCCATCAGAGAAAAAATTAAAGAAATTGCCGGCAACAAAGATTATTTAAGGAAAGTAGTAAGTATGGGTAAAGAAAAAGCCCATGCAAGTGCATCTAAAACCATAAAAGAGGTAAGGGAGATTATTGGTTTTAAGCCATTTTAGAGAAGATTACCATCTAATAATACTGGTTTTACGACGACTTTAGCAGATTCAAAGACGTTTCATTATATTTTTTCATCAGCCCATTGCTTCGCCACTCCTCGAAAGGGAGATGTGCTCCATTATTAAGTTGTATTTCAAGTCTCTGAAAATCAATCTTATTCACCATGGTGAGATTAACCACAAAGAGGGGGTGGCATCTGAAAAAGCCATAAGGTGTAAATAGCGATTCGTATCGGCGCAAAGGGCGGGGTACCTTAATAACATCGCCATTAATGGTATAGAAGTTAGAACCACCAACCACCGCTTCGGCATAAATAATTTCCTTAAGTGGTACCGCAATGGAATGGGTCGATGTTGGAAAAACAATTGAACGGTCGTGCGGTAACTGAATGATATTGGAGAAAAGAACCTCTATTTTTTGATTGTAAGCATTGTCGGATAATGCTTCAATGCATTTATCCACAGCCAACGCCAGTTCATTTTCATCAAAGGGTTTGGCTACAAAATCCACCGCTGCAAATTGCGTCGACTCTTCCATATAACCCTGGTTTGCCGACATAAAAACTATTTTAAAATCGATAACTTCAACTCTTTGCAGCAATTCAAAAGCATCACCATCTTCAAGCTGAACATCTAAAATAACCATGTCGGGATGAAGGTCCCTGATTAAGGAGATGGACTCTTCAACTGATCCAGACTGCCCAACGACAGTAATTTCAGAAAAATGTTTTTTCAGAATTTGCTCAACAACCCGTCTGGTAAA